>PKTF01000172.1 GCA_002869275.1 Ignavibacteria bacterium
CTGGCACTACCAGGTTAACATTCGATGCTGGATGCCTTTCATCCGGACATTATCGTTGCGTGCTCTACACTGAGAATGGAGCGCACGCTCAGAATCTAGTTGTTGTAAAATAATGAGGTAGCTATCTCCGGGGCCGCACACCGCGGCTTCGGAGATGGCATAATGCTATGATCATTAGAACTTACGGAATACTCGTAGTTGCGTTTCTGTTCGGAATGCAGGGCCATTGCCATGCACAATGGGAAAAACTAGCAGGTCTAAATTCTGGCGAGTTCGAGGAAGTGGTTGCAAATGCCAATGGCACACTTCTTGCATTCGAAAGAACGGGAAAGCTGTTTATATCCTACGATACTGCAAGTAGCTGGGTTTATCTGTGTAACAAGCCTGTCGATAATGGATACTGTCGAATGTTCGTGCTAACTGATGATCACAGTGTGTATTGCGTGTGCGATGATTTATGGCGATATGACGGGAATGAGTGGAAGCGACTTGATATCACCTCTACTGGTGGTGGGAATATCACAGCATATGCAGTATCAATTGATACATATATCGCATTGATTATGGATAACGAATATCTTCTTGTCAGTGAGGATAATGGTGTATCATGGAGCCAGCGCGGCCAACTAGAAAGATGTATTAGCAATGGCAGAGGACCCCTTCTATATTCGACTGATGGCCGCCTGATATACCGAGCTTCTAGATCTGTGAGCTATTCGGATGACCATGGTCTGACTTGGAGGAGTTTTGGTTCTGAGACAGATTTAACTGTTCGCAAGAGCAGTTCTGTCGCTACTGCGATTACAGACGACGGTACATTGTATTGTATGACAGATCATGGTATTGTGAAGTTCAGCGATTGCGATTCTGTCTGGAGCACAGTATTCGAGATCCAGATGAATGATGATATGATTAGCATGCTATGCCCCGCAAATGATGTGATATTTCTATCGTTTTTTAAGGCGGCGTCCCCTTATCCCCTGACAATACAAAGAACCGTGGATGGTGCCGTTTCCTGGGAGAATATACCTACATGGAAAGATGGATATCAATCTGAACACCTAGTGCTAGCAGATTCAACAACAATTGTCACAATGCACAAGTCAGCGTATATATTTCGGACTAGTACGATGGGCACAAACTGGTCAACGGCCATGAATGGAATCGACTGTGTGGGAGAAGGAATAATTGCAGCGCATGGAGATATCGTGTTTATCCATAGAAACTTGGAGCGATTCTATTCAGAAGGAAACGATCTGGAGTGGGAATACTACCAGATATGGCCTTCAAGCTATTTTCGCGATATCGTGGTGCTAAGCAATGGTGGAATCGTAAGGGCTGGATACAGAGAGTTGTCTTGGTCGGACGACCACTCTAGGACCTGGTCTTCGGATCAGACGCTCAGCGAGCATGTGATTGGAGGAACAGACAGCTCCATCATATTGGCTTCTACTGAAGGCGGGGTCTACCACATTGGATATCGAGGCCAATATGTTGATAGAATCGCTGATATGTTTGTGGATGAGCTTAGCATGAACAAGCATCGGATGATCCTGGGAGCAAACTCACAAGGCGATGTGATGACGGTTGTGGTCGATGGCTCCAACCATATCGCCCGTGATGGAGCTATCCCTGAAGGGACGATCCTGTCGACACTGTGTACGAATGATGGAGGGCTTTTTGTCCAGATGGCCGGTACATTATATCGGTCTGATGATACAGGGTCATCCTGGCATCCAGTAATACTCCCTGATACTGCGGAGTTCAGTAGAATGGAGCAGTGTGAAAATGATGTACTGTTCGGCTTGAGCGTTGATGGTCGTGTGTTTGCATCTACAAGTGCGGCCGGTGGATGGCACGCATTAGAGTTCGACGACGATCTGATCATGGCGTATGATATGGATGTCTCATCAACACATCTCTACGTGACAACAAATGGATATGGAGTATTTAAGTATCCCATAAGCCTTCTGTCAGTTAACGAAAGACGTGAGAACAGTGCAATTCACCACCATCAACTCTATCCGAACCCAGTCAATAACCATGGCGACATAACAATATTCGGCGCGAAAGATATTCAGATAAATCAGATAAGGATATACGACCAACTGGGCAAGCTTGTCTGTGATGACGCCGAATACAGCCAGCATCACACTAGCGTAACTATACATCTAAGTAAGCAGAACATTCGATCTGGAATCTACTTCGTAGCATTAGAAACGGATAGAGAGACCGAGTATTGCAGAGTCGCGGTAATAGACTAAGATTACAGCTAAGGGTATGGACGAAGAAAAGTACTACAGCAAGAACCTGGAAGTCTTCACGGGGACCGTTGGCGATGCAATTGTTGCATCGGGATCGATTGGTGGAATTGAAGCAACTGAGAAGCATCTATTTTCTAGCATGTTATTCGCACGGATCTGCACTGCTTCTGTATCCCTCCTCTCGCTTAGCCCTACCATCGTCATCAACAAGGCAACGAAGCACTGGGATGGTTCCATATGCCTTGGTATTGCCCGATCGATTCTAGAGCACGTGATGCATTTCAATTACCTCGGGATTGAGGATGTTGAAGATTCAGAGTGGAAGGCAAGGTTGAAACTTGTCCAGCTGTTTGATTGCAGCGAACGAATACGGTTGTTCAGCCATATTCCGCATGCTGAGAAGGAGCTGGAGGGATTTCGTCAGATACAATCGGAATTGCGCTACGAACTGTATGAGAACGACTACTTCAGCAAACTAGATCCGAAATACCAGAGAAAGCTTGCGAAGGGGAAAACTGCGAGCTTTTTAAGTCGCGAGGAGATGATAACGCGTCTTGGGTATGAGCGAGGTGCGCTGAAGTATTTCTATATGCTCACCTCATCGAATATTCATGCAAGCCCGTTGAACTACTATCGCATGCCCGATGATCGGCGTGGATCCGGTGTGAAGAATAGTGTCGATATCGGGTACACCGGCATGGCCCTGGAGGAATCCTCTCGACTCATCTCGTTAGCAACGGAGAAGTTGAAGAATCAATTCAGTCATCTCGTAGAATTCCCGGACTTGGAATTCGATTGGGAACTGATTAGTGGATCAGAAACGAACACTCCGTGATATGCTAGGCAGCATGGTAAAAACAAATACGCCTATGGAGAAATAGCAGCGAATGTACTGCAATATGCACTCAGGGGGGGGGGAACGAGACACACTCTGCTGTATTGCCGAGATATGTCAGATGGATGGTGTTAGGCTCAAGAACCATAGAATGGTCGGGTACATATGAGTGACCAAATCCGGCGACGCAGAAGGGCTCGAGCGGTGGCCTCTGTATTGTGTATCGGTTCAGTATTGTCTGGACGTTCAATAAACGAGGAATAGAATTACATAATACACGCCGAGATCGGTATTTTCTCACACACCATGTTCTGAAGTCGAGACCAATCGAAAATCTCCATAATTTATTGCCTTATAACGATATTACATGGATCGCATCCTTCATCGTCCAGACAGTGGTATCAGTACGAAAATGCTCAATTCTTGTAGACTAATTTGAATATCGCGCTGTTTCGTATCAGCCAAATTTTGATAGAACGCTGACCATCGTTGCTACTCAGTTCAACAAAGAATTTTGGCAGAGTATTGCCATCAATCCTAACCGAGCTGGTGGAATCAGAATTAGCATCAAAAATGGTGAAGTTGTTTTCGATCAACGGATAAATCATTTCAGAGAAATATGAAGCGGGAACCACCAGCGCGCAACCGCCAACATATGGATAGCCTTCGATTAGGTCGAGGCTGATACCGCGGAATTCTTGATCTAGGTACAATTGAAGTGCATCTATTTCATCAATGTACTTGTGTTGTGACCAAAACCATTCAAAGTCCAATTCTTGGAACGGCACCAGCTTTGGGTGTTGCCAGTACCAGATATCAGTCATTGGATCTATTCCGGAATCGATAAAGCCAGCCTGTTGAAGGGTGGCTTTGGCAGAGTCCCGGTGGGTGAAGTTTTGCGATACAAAATGCACGAATGGTTTAGAAATATTCCTGTACGAAGAAGATGGTTCTTCCTGAGCACATGCCACGCTAATTGCGAATACCAGACCGAGAATAATGACAATAACTCTCACGATGGCCTCCAGACAATCATGTAGTGATTGACTAATGGTACGTGAACGACGACTCTATGTCAAGAGATTTCCTATTTGTGACAGAGCATAACTCTGTACTGTGCAGGCAGCATATCCACCAATTTATCCACCCCGAGTGACATACCTGGTTGATACAGCGCAAACAGAACGATAATTACCTGACTCTTAATCAGCGGGTCCGGGGTTCGAGTCACCATGGGTGAACAAGACGAATCAGCTTCAGAACACTGAAAAAGCGGCGTGAGATGAACCTCGCGCCGTTTTTCATGTCTGCGATGCATAGGAGAATCATAGGGGACTCTGTAATTTCCAGTCATTCCACGCCACTGCAGAATGTGGACTTTAAATATTCTGCATCCGCGTTCGATAAGGTCGTCGAACCTGTCAAGCATCATCTCGAAATACAATACTGGGCCGGTGCTTTCTTTATGGAATGATAGAGATTTCGTGCTATATTTGTATCTGGCTGTTCTGGAGATGAACAACCTGCAGGCATCCGTATCGAGTACTTGAGCTGCTGAATGCCGGAAATCTTTCGGAAATACGTCGATAAATTGCCGAATACAGCCTAATATCAGCACTATTGTAATTCTCAGGAGTACGTACATGTCCAATGCATATTTCAAGGTGCCGGAGCCGATCAACGAACCGATCAAGGCATACGCACCGGGAAGCGCCGAGAAGGCCGAACTGAAAGCGAAAATGGCCGAACTCAAGGCGCAGGTCATCGAAGTCCCTGTGATCATCGGCGGCGAGGAAGTCCGCACCGGTGACACGGCCGACATGGTGATTCCGCATGAGCACGGACACAAGCTCGGCACCTATCATCGTGCCGGCGAGAAAGAAGTTCTCATGGCCGTCGAGGCCGCTCTCGAAGCGCAGAAAGCCTGGGCCGTGATGCCGTGGGAACAGCGCGTCGCCATTTTCCTGAAGGCCGCCGACCTGCTCGCCGGTCCGTGGC
>PKTF01000326.1 GCA_002869275.1 Ignavibacteria bacterium
CCCTGGCGCACCGGTGTAGAAATCCTGCACACGGTTCGTGACCTCTATGGTGAAAAAGTCCGTTTCACATCGTATCTTTCAACTCTCGCCGGGATGAAATCTCTTCTGTCTGCCACACGGGATGCACTACTCCGACGAGAGCGCAAGGAGAGTGCTGAGTTCTCACGCGCACGACTTCCCTACCTGCTGTATCGCTAACCAGATCTCCGACGGAGGTTACACCATGAAACGTCTCACAACGATGATGCTCTTTCTCGCATTGCTTCAGGTGAGCGCCTGTCAGTCTTCGGACCAGAATGCCGCCGCGGACGAGGACGCTTCGGCCGCGCCCGGGGAAGGATCCGCAGGCGTTGCGCTGCACGAGGAAGACCGGGGGCCATCGGTCGAGCTTGACGATCCGTTGTACGTGCGATACCAGTTCCGCGTGGGAGATCGTTTCGGCTATTCCATTTACTCTGAGGAAAACGTCAATCTCGACAGCGAGAAGCAGGTGCAGGAAAATGTTCAGAAGCTGACGCACTGGTACCGCTTCGAGGTGCTGGAAGCGATGCCCGGCGGCGGAGGGCGGCTTCGCGTGACCTGTGACCGCGTGCTGTTCTCAGGTTCCTACAAGTCCGGCCGCGGTGAAAACAAGATCGATTACGATTCCGACGCCGACAACACCTACGACGTGGAGAAGCGATTCGCTGAACACAATGCTCCCGTGAACGCCCCGTTCGAAATCGTGGTGGAGAGCAACGGCCGCATCAGTGCGATCGAAAAGCTGGATGCCATGGTGAAGAATTATCTGCGTGACGACTATGGAACGACGCGTTCGCAGGACCTGGGCGGCATCATGGAAACCCTTTCGCAGCAGAAACTCAAACCTGTACTGCAACGTGCCTTTCAAAACTTGTCGCAGGGACCGGTTGCAAAGGATTCGACCTGGGTGCTGACCAATCTCGAGCATCTGGGGTATCTCAGTTACCGCAGCACCGCGGTGTACGCGGTACGCGATATCGTGAAATCCGCAACGGGCCGTCGGATGCATATCGATTACGACATGACATCGCAGTATGTCGGAAAAAAAGAAGTGGATACCGGGCAGGGAATTGCGACGATGGATGTGTTCGATGTAACCGGAAAGGGGTTGACGGTGTTCAACATGGAACGAGGTCGTGTACAGCGTCGCAAATGGCGCACCGACGTGGATGTGCGCATGTACGTCGAGCCCCCGGAAGAACTCAAACAAGTCGCGCCGCAGGATGCGGAGAATTTCTGGTGGATCACGAAAGCCTTTACCGAAGACATCGTCGAACCATATACACTGGCAGCCGGCCAGGAGAACATAAACTGAACCCATGCTGATCATCCCTGCACTCCATATCTCCGGCGGAATCTGTACCCGCACCGCGGAAGGTGAAAGGGGTACCGAGGGGCGATATCCTCTCGATCCTGTACAGGTCGCGCGCATGTGGCGGGGAGAGAATGCCAAGGCCCTGCATGTGTTGGGATTGGATTTTGACGAAGAGGGCATTTCCAGTTCGGTGGAACTTCTTCAGGCTCTGGTCCACGCGGTGGATATTCCCATTCAGGTCGAGGGTGGATTGAACACCGCGGAGGACGTGCGCCTCGCACTCGAAGACATCGGATTGTATCGCGTGCTTGTTGAAGCGAAACGGTTGGCGTTTATCGAGGAACTTCTTGCGAAGTACGGTCCGCGAAAAATCGCGGTGAGCGTTGAGCTGATCACTGAAGATATTTCTGCGGAAGAGGGGAACAACGCCAGTTGCGCCTCGTGCATGGAAACGGCGGAAGCCCTTTCGCGCATGGGTGTTCAGCGTGTTGTTGTCACGGATCGCAGGGCTCACGGACAATCTGCCGGTACGCCCGCTGAATTCTTGCTTTCGCTTGTGGAAAGGACTAACTTATCCGTCACGCTTAGCGGCTCCGTCCGCAACATTCACGATCTGCGCCTACTGGAAACTTTGCATCCACGGAAAATAGATTCCATAATTCTGGACGAAGCCTTATATTCCAACGCTTTCCCTTGCCAGAAGATTTGGCGCAAAGCGGAACAACAATTGATCGCACAGCAGAGACTTCTGTGAATCAGATGCTCGAAGACCACATTCTACGTGCGCTTCCACGGACTGACATTTCCTGCCGGTTCGTCGCGAAAGTCATTGACATTAGAAGCATTTTTCGTATATTCTGGTGTGAATATTATTCACATAAGTCGCGTATTTTAAAGGCTTTCCGGGAATTCTGCTTCACGCAACATCATGCATCTCGTTCTCTCGTGCTTACGATCGATACGTTTTCTTAGTACCAAACGAGTGAAATAGGTCTTTTTATTATTGGTCATTGATATCAGGTGTGCTTATGAGATTACCCTTCCTGCGGTCATGCTTTACGATCGCAAGCCTGTTGATCGTGTCATCCGTTGGCATGGCACAGACCGTCTACAGCCCTGACGTTTCCCGTGTATTCGTCAGCGGATTTCTGGGGTTGAATCACAACACGAACATGGGGGATTTTCGAACGGACTGCGATTGTCTGTTCGAAGGCGGTTTCAACCTCGGGAACATCGGCGCCCAGATTGGTGCGGATATCACCTACGCATGGTCGCCTTCGTGGGCGGTGATGGCGAAAGTTTACTATGACAACAAGCACACGAAAGAAACCTACGAGAGGGATATTGATACGCCCGTCTCCACGGGGTCGCTTGTCGATATTTTCCCCGTCACGTACGAGGAAATCGGCGATGTGTCACTTTCGTATCTGACAGCGGGGTTGTTTCTCCGCTGGCAGCCGCGACTTGCGCGCTGGTATGTGTTCGCAGGTCCTGCCGTTGGTCTGGCGTTAACCACAGAGGTTCGCCACGACCAGGAAATTGTTGATGCTGAATTATCGTATCGCGAACTGCTGGATACACGACGCGAAGTATCCACCGGCGATTTTGAAGGCACACTGCGTCTTGAGGGAATGGTCGGCTTCGGTTATGACTACATCGTCAGGCCGCGCTGGTACATCAACCCTGAGATCCGTGTCGGCTACCCGCTGACCAAGGTCACCGAGACCATCACGGACCGGGGCCGCGACATCGCTATCGATGACTGGAAGGTGATGTCGGTCCAGTTCTCCATTGGCCTCAAGTACGAAGCCTTCTAATTCCAATTCACGATTTTCCCATACTATGCGGGTTAGGACTTCATGCAACGCTACGCAATCTACATTACAAGCTTTCTTCTCTGCGGGATTATCGTGGCCGGGTGCTCCGGTTCCGATCCGGCGGATATCGCACTCGTCACCGGCGGTGTGGTCGAGAACATTGGCGAAAACGTGAACTCCCCCTGGGATGATTACGCGCCGGCCGTCACGGCAAATGGCACGCTGTTCTTCACTTCACGCCGCCCGAATCCGAAGCGCCAGGACTACTGGGACGACGTGTACCGCGTCAATCATATCGAACGCAACTGGGAAAAGCCGGTGTACCTCTCAGAGGTGATCAACACGCCGGAATCACAGGGTGCGATCTCGATTTCCCCTGATGGTCGCACATTGTACCTCGCACTCTGCCAGCAGCCCGACGGCTTCGGCAAGTGCGACATTTATATGGCCGAATGGAACGATCGTGGAACGGAATGGTCGGCGGCACGCAACCTCGACAATCCCGAAGGCAAGGACCTGCGCCTTGAGACCATCGTCGACAATTTCGACCAGATCAATACCACGTACTGGGAATCCCAGCCCTCGATTTCCCCTGACGGCCGGACGCTGTATTTCGCTTCCGATCGTCCGGGCGGCTACGGCGGCACGGATCTCTGGCTCTCGCGCCGTCAGCTCGACGGTACCTGGAGTCGCCCGGTGAACCTCGGACCCGACGTCAACACGAAAGGCGAGGAGCGCACACCCTCCATCGCATTCGACGGACGTACTCTCTATTATTCCTCCGACGGTTTCCCCGATGGTGAGAACTCCAAGGCCGCTGGTGGCATGGATCTGTACGTGACACGCAACCAGGGCAGCCGCTGGTCCCGTCCGATGAACCTGGGCTACCCGATCAATTCTGTCAACGACGACGTCTTTATCTCGACGACGCTTTCCGGTGATACGCTGTATTTCGCATCGAATCGTCCGGGCGGCTTCGGCGAGTTTGACCTCTACCTTCTTCTCGATCCTCCCTTCCCGCCCGATGCGGTGGTGAATATCTACGGTGTGGTGACGGACATCGAAACCGGCCAGCCGCTGGCGTCGACCCCGATCACCATCGAAGACTATGGCACCGGTGAAATCATCAACAAGTTCCAGAGTCTCGAGAGCGGTCAGTATCAGTTCATCGTCCCCGCCGGACGTGAATACCGTATCAGCGCCGAACAGAAGGGTTACATCTTCAAGTCTGAAGTGTTTGAAGTTCCCGAACTGACGACGTATCGTCGACTGCAGAAGGATATCGCACTTGAACCGATACCGCCGATCATCACGGTTCCGCCGAAAACGAACCTGACAGTGCTCTTCGACTTTGACAAAGCGTCTCTGCGCCCCGAATCCAAGCCGGAACTCGAACGCGCGATCCGCTTCATCCTCCAGAACCCGGGCCGTCGCTTTGAAATCGCGGCGCATACCGACGCGCTGGGAACCGAAGAGTACAATCTCGATCTGTCAGAACGTCGCGCGGCAGCCGTCAAGCGGTATCTGGTGGAGAACGGAGTGCCCACGGATATCATCATCTCGAAAGGTTACGGTGAGTCGCAGCCGATCGACGACAATGAGACCCCCCAGGGACGCCAGCGCAACAGGCGTGTTGAGCTGACGGTTATCGAATAACACGACAACGACACGACGTAGAAAAGATTCGATTGTATATAACGCACTGAGGTATTTCTATGAAATCAATGGTTTCTGCTGCACGGCACCTGCGCGGTTGGAGTCTTGTTCTGCTGCTCGCGGCCTTCTTTGGGTCTTCCCAGATGGCCGAGGCACAGCCGAACCTGAACTTCAAGCGTATCACGGTGAACTGGCCGACCATCGAGCTGTATTTCTCGGTGGGCTGCAAC
>PKTF01000348.1 GCA_002869275.1 Ignavibacteria bacterium
AACTGTTTCCCACGGAAGACGAGGAAGGAAACGCACGGCTGAAACTGCGAGCCGCGGGATGGAATCCGGACGCGAGCACAATCGGACTCTGTCCCGGTGCGAAGCATGCAACGAAACGCTGGCCCGAGGATCGTGCCGAGGGACTTGTGCGAAGTCTTCTGGAGAACGGCCACGAAATTATCATTTTCGGCTCGGAAAGCGAAGCATCCATCGGTGACAGGCTCCGCAGCCTCGATCCCTCGCGTGTGCACAACTGCAGCGGACGACTGACACTGCTCGAGACGGCGGCCGCGATGCAGCTGTGCACATTTCTGATTACAAATGACAGCGGGCTGATGCACATGGGCACTGCGGTATCGCGACCGGTAATCGCGCTCTTTGGAAGCACGGTGCGCGAGTTTGGTTTCTTCCCCTACAACTCTCAGTCCATCGTCGTCGAAGCGGACAATCTGTCGTGCCGGCCATGTACACATATCGGACGCCCGTCCTGCCCGAAGAAACATTTCGCCTGCATGCGCAACATTGAAGTCGACCATGTACTTTCAGCGATCGATGAAATCGGATCACAGCAGATATAACAGATGCCCTTATCCCGAGTTTTATCTCGGGCCTGATTTTGCTACATTTCAGTATTCTGCCTCGTAGAAATCCACTGCACTGCACTGATATCAGTAACGGAGTTATTCGATGAAAATCCGCAAGGAAGATGCCCTTGAATACCACAGCATGGGTCGCAAGGGCAAGATCGAAGTGATTACCACGAAACCCTGTGTGACGCAGCGCGACCTGTCGCTTGCATACACACCGGGTGTCGCGGAACCCTGTCGGGAGATCGAAGCCGACGAAAGTAAAGTTTACGACTACACTGCCAAAGGAAACCTGGTCGCCGTCATATCAAACGGCACCGCGGTGCTCGGGCTGGGAGATATCGGTCCGATGGCCGGAAAGCCTGTCATGGAAGGCAAGGGCGTCCTCTTCAAAAGCTTTGCTGACATCGACGTATTTGATATCGAATTGAAGAGCAAGGATATCAAGGAAATCATCCGGACCTGCCAGGTTCTCGAACCAACCTTCGGTGGTATCAACCTCGAAGATATCAAGGGTCCCGATTGCTTTTATATCGAAGAAGAGCTGAAGAAAACCCTGAACATCCCGGTGTTCCATGATGACCAGCATGGGACAGCAATCATCAGCGGAGCCGCGCTGCTCAATGCGGTGGAACTGACCGGGAAAAAGATGGAAGACATCAGGGTGGTGTATAACGGGGCCGGCGCTTCCGGCATCGCCTGCGCCAAGTTCCATATCAGCCTCGGGGTCAAGCAGGAAAACGTTGTCATGTGTGATTCGACGGGTGTGATCTTCAAAGGCCGCACAGATCGCATGAATGAATTCAAGGAAAAGATGGCGAACGATACCGAGGCACGCACACTCGCCGAGGCACTCGTGGGCGCGGACGTCTTCATCGGTCTGTCGAAAGGCAATGTCGTGGACAAGGATATGGTCAAGGCCATGGCCGACCGTCCCATTATTTTCGCGATGGCCAACCCTGATCCTGAAATCACCTACGAGGATGCACTCGAGGCCCGCGACGACGTGATGATGGCGACCGGACGTTCTGATTATCCAAACCAGGTAAACAACGTCCTCGGGTTTCCCTTCATCTTCCGTGGCGCCCTGGATGTCTACGCCACAGCCATCAACGAAGAAATGAAGCGAGCCGCTGCCAAGGCACTGGCCGACCTCGCCAAGGAAGAAGTTCCCGACAGCGTCAAGCGCGCCTACGGCGTGCAGGAGATGAGTTTCGGTCCGGAATACATCATTCCGAAGCCCTTCGACGCGCGCGTCCTGACATGGGTCGCACCGGCCGTCGCAAAGGCCGCGATGGATACGGGTGTCGCCCGCAAGCCGATCGAGGACTTCGATGAATACCGCACGCAGCTCGATGTACGTATGGGTCGTACGCAGGAGCTCATCGTGCATATGTACCAGAAAGCAGCAAGCAGTCCCAAGCGCATCGTGCTGCCGGAAGGTGAGGAACAGCGCGTGATAAAAGCTGCCCAGGTTGCCGTGGACGAGGGCATAGCACAGCCAATCCTCCTTGGTGAAAAGGAGGAAATCGAACGTGTCGCCACGGAATTCAACATAGACCTCGACGGCATCGAAATCATCAATCCGCGCACGTACGAAAAGACGGACGACTATATACAGGAACTGTATCGCAAGCGTCAGCGAAAAGGAATGACACGCTATACCGCGCGCAGGCTCATGTTCAACCGTCCGAATTACTTCGGTGCGATGATGGTGCACATGGGTGATGCGGACGGGCTCATTTCCGGGTACACCAGCCATTATCCGGATACGATCCGTCCCTCGCTAGAAATCATCGGTCGCGACAAGCGCTACAGAAAGGTATCAGGACTGTACATGCTGTCGACAAAGCAGCAGTCATATTTTCTTGCCGATACGACGGTCAACATCGATCCGAGTGCGGAGGATATCGCCGACATTACCCTGCAGGCGGCGGATCTGGCGGAGAAATTCGACGTGGTTCCACGCGTCGCCCTCCTCTCTTACTCCAATTTCGGTAGCAATCGAGAAGCATCCTCCTTCAAGATGCGAGAGGCGCTGGCCATTGTACGCGATCGTCGCCCCGACCTGATGGTGGATGGTGAAATGCAGGCCGACACCGCCGTTGTCCCTGAAATCATCGAAGACGATTTTCCGTTCAGTACGCTCAAGGGCGGGGCCAACGTACTGATCTTCCCTGATCTCGACGCGGGTAATATCGCCTACAAGCTGCTGAGCCGTATCGGCGGGCTTCACCCCATTGGTCCGATCCTCAATGGCATGTGTAAATCCGTGCACGTGCTTCAGCGCGGTGCAGAGGTCAAGGAAATCGTAGACATGATGGCGATCGCAGTCGTTGACGCCCTGAGTCATAAGGACAAAATCTGCTGAGTCCTTCTCCACCCTTCCTGACAGGTACGAATATGAAAGCCCCCCGGAGTTCCGGGGGGCTTTCTCGTTCTTACAGAGTTCGTGAAACGCTGTATTACAGGGTCACCAATCTGTGCGTTCGTTACCGAAGACATTCAGCACACCGTTGGCATGACGGCTGCGATCAATAATCCGCCGCTGCTCGTTGACGATACCCGTATGGCAGCCGCTGCAATTTTCGACCTGGGGATGGCTTCCACCGGGAAGAGGATTCCCCTCTGCCTGTCCATGACAGCTGCCACAGTATGCCTGATTCTCGCCTTTCCAGTTCACTGCCACGTTATTACCGTTCGTGAAATTTCCATGGCAGTAGACATTAGAGCAGGTGGTGGTCGCGGCATCGAAACTCGCATCCCCGTTCCGTCCCTTCGTGACGGTGGCAGCGAGATCATTCATGAAATGCACTTCCGCTTTACCGGGAGTTTCCGCGTCGAGGTGGATGGGATCTTCGTAGTTCACAGGAAGATTGTGGCAATCACTGCAGGCAATCGTCACGGCGCTGAGCAGTCCGCCCTCCAGATGCTTGCCATGTGTCGTGTACCACTGTGGATAATCCTTCTTGGTCTGTGAATCTCCATGGCAGACGTAGCAGGCCTCCGGTCCGCCGTCGTCGACGACGTGACACCCGCTGGCGTTACAGCTCTGACCGGTGTTTCCACCGTTGTAATCCACTCCATGGCAGTCCTGGCAACCGGTGATATCCCAGCCCAGGTTCCTGCTGATATCGTTCCCGTGAAAATTATCTGATGAGAACAGGACATAGCCCGGACCGTGCGCGCCCATGAGTACCGGTGCGACAGGCAGGTCATCACCCTCGTTCAGTTCACTGCTGCATGCTGAGAAGAGCACCGCGGCGAAGAGAAGCGCAAACGTTGTTTTCAGAAAATGTTTCATCGCATACCTCCTGTGACTGCAGCGGTGGAGTGGCATCCGGCACAGACCGGGTCTCCACCGTCCACGTTATGACAGGTCACACAGCTTTCCATATCCATTTTCGCGAGCTTGCCGTGGCGGTTCATCGCCTCTCCGCCTCCGACGGTAGCGAAGCCGGCCAGCTGATGGGACTGCGGGACAATACGCACACCCGTCGCGTCATAACCGTTCTGATGGCATGGCGTACAGAAGGATTCTGGTTCATGACAGGTCTCACATCGGGTAGTCTTCGCTCGCGCATCGAATCCGTGTGTATAACGGTAGGTCAGGGAATGGACCTTCTGCACGGTGAGCAGTTGTTCACCATCGATGCTTTCACCACGCGGCGAAGCACTGAGGTAATACTCATCAGCGGTTCCGCCCATGGGAACGTCATTCGTCGGCGTATGGCACTCCTGGCAGAAGCTTTGCGAGTGGCACACGGCGCATTCGCGGTCGGATTCGCCGTTCATGGCGAACTTCCCATGCTCCTGAGTGAAATTCGGAACACGGTGATTCTCGGGATGCAGTCCGGCCAGTGTCGTGTGACATGCTTCGCACTGGTTGGTAGCCGATTTCAGCATTGGTGCATCAGCAGCACTGCTGATGATGGGGGCTGACGCGTCGGCATTATTATGACAGCGAGAGCAGACATCCATTGCCGGCAGCGCGGATCCTTCGTCAGCGAGAATGGCACCATGGCAGGATGCGCAGTTCATTTCAAGCGCCCCGCTGTGCTGCTTATGTGAGAAATAGAGCTTGTGATCAGCTCCGGCGAGACTGTAGGTTTCAAGATCGGCACTCTCATCGAGTGACCAGTACCCACGGACGTCCTCTTCATCGTGACAGTCGGTACAGACCGATGGCGATGGAAGAAGGTTGTCCTTTGCGCAGTCGCTTTCGCCTGCAGCGTGACATGTCTCACACTCTGCAAGGTCTTCATGCAGAGAATGAGAAAACATGACGCTGCCGGTGTCAGCAGTTGCTCCGTCAGGTGAGGCAAGGATAAACACAAGACCGACAAACGCGGCCAGGACAAGGGCAGTAAGAAATACGAGTTTTTTCATGCCACCCTCCTACTTGCCTATTCCGAAGGGATTGGAGAACCAGTAATTAATACGGGCGAAGGCACGCATATCTGATTCGTAAATTTTGTTCGTCATGTACTGTCCCTGGATATCGATTGAGAGGGTTTTCACCGGGCGAACTGTTGTGCCGACAACACCAACCCAGGTCGATGTCTTATCGAGGTCATCACCCAGGGCGTACGTGCTATACACAGCACCCACATGCGGTACGAGCATCCCCTGCATCAACGGGTACGTGAAATGCAGGTTGAAGCCGTCAAGGTCGCCGTCGTAGCTGACATCTTTCGTATACATGATCGACGCGTACTTGTTCATGGCGCCCGCCGAAACGCGGAAGGCGTTCTCGTCGTCGTACATGACGGTAGAGAAGCGACCCATCAGCGTCAGGCGCGGATGAACCCTGTAGTCGATCCCCAGAACCGCTTCCTGATTTGCTTCGGCTTCAAGCAGCGCGAAGTAGGAGTTGTACGCGATGATGGGTTCACGATGTGCCAGGTTAAGCGACAGGCCGAGATCGCTCGTCGCCTGATATGATGCCGCGACTTCGGCACGCGATGTGCGTTCGAAATTGAAGTCGTAATCATACCTACCATACAGCCAGAGTTTCCCTGTGCTGTGGGCGACGTTGACACTTCCGTACTGATTCGCACGGGAACCGTAGTCGATCAATGCCGGCTGCAGTTCCATCTGCGCATCCGGATGCCAGGCGTAGAACAGCTCAGTCTCACGATGCCGGTTCATGTAGCTCAAACCGATCTTCGTATTGCGGACAAGATACAGAAGAACCTGACCGCCGAGTTGCCAGTTATCCTGGACGTGATCGTAGAAGTGGTACTCGATGTCCTGTGATGGTCTGGTGAGTCCGCCTGCGTATGCAAGGACTTCAACACCGTCCGTAGGACGGGCTTTAATCGAAGCTCCATCAATCGTGCCATAGCTGACACCGGCAAACATCGCCTGCCGACCGATTTTCAGATCGATCATATCTGCCAGGTTCTTTACCCGCAGATAGGCGTTGAACAGTCTGAAACGGGGATCGTTTTCAGCTTCGTTGCTGAAATCCGTCGACCCCTGGAAATAGGTATGGAAGGAGATATCGGGCGTACCGAAATTGAGCTGGACATTTTCGTACGCTCGAAGCTGCGATGAAGATTCACCGCTCTGCAGCTGTCTCTCCCACCCGTACGCTGAAGTCACGAACCGCCCGTTAAGCGTCTGCGCCTGCAGTCCCGCTGTCAGAAGGATCGTGAGTGCCAGCAACCTGATAGCATGTTTCATAGGTGCTTTCCTCAGCTCGGTTGAGATAAATAGAATCAGCACCACCAGTCTCCAACGAGACGATGGTGGTGCTGATGTGAGTTTCAAAAATTTGGGTTCACAGAGTTGGTTTCGTCAGATGTGCGTTGTCGGCAAACATTTGCCGGAAAAAACACCCGGAAATCAACCAGCCTTGGGATGGGCGATTTCTTTCCAGCGCGCCTTGAAATCGAACTTCTTATAGGTCGGGCTCTTTTCGTTATGGCAGGTTACGCAAAGCTTCTCTGCGTCTCCGCCCTCAACGGAAGGATTCATCAGACCCAGTTTGTGCCCGGCAGCGACATCCTTGGCATGCTTGCTCTTGTATCCGCTAGCGGCACCATGGCAGGATTCGCAACCGACGCCTTCGTCATTCTTGAACTTCTTGTTGAATTTCGCTCCGTCTTCGAGCATCCCGGTCACGTGGCAGGAAAGGCATTCTTTCGTTTCTGCTGCCTTGGTTTTGTGTCCCGCCTCGGCTGCAATCTTGTCAGCTTCAGCAGACTGCAGCGTTTTGAAAGCACTTGCATGCGGGCCTTTCGACCATTGCTTGTACTGCTCGCCACCCATCTTCTTATTGCTGTGGCAGGCTTTGCAGCTCTTCGATCCGAGGTATTCGTTACCACCCGAGGAAGTGAAGGCCGTCAGAGAGCCAAATGCGAGCGCGAGGACAATCAACATTGCTGCGTTTTTCATAAGTACCTCATTTTTCAAGATTTACTAACATTTATTCAGAGGGTGAACCAATTCGTCTTGAAAGAAACTCGCAGGTTGTACCTGTACGCGGGCCTGTTTGTTCCGAAAAAAATAACGTATACAGGTATTAATACTTGCTGGTATCAAATATACATCAGCACTGCTTATCGCGCAAGCGCATAATCAACGCAGGAACAGCTCGATGGAGTTCTGGGCATATGTAACCAGTGGCCCGAAATAAATACCGAAAATAAGATTAGGAATAATAAAAAGAATTGTAATGACAATAACAAGTGGGCTGAAACGAATCGGACTGTCGTCACCATCCATGGGTTCGCGCAAGTACATATTGCGGAACACGCGGGCGTAGTAGTACAGGGATATCGCGCTGTTTACGACACCGATGATGGCAAGCCATATCAGGTTGGCCTCGATGACTGCTGAAAACAGCATCCACTTCCCGATGAACCCGGCCAGTGGCGGCAGACCGGTCAGTGACACAAGAAAAACGGAAAGCCCGGCAGCAATCAGCGGCGCTCTTTTCGCCAGACCGCGATAATCGTCGATATGCTCGCTGCCGATGCGGTCGGCAATGGCCATTACCACGTAAAACGCACCGAGATTCATGAAGAAGTAAATGAGGAAGTACAGCATGACCGCTGTCAATCCCAGATCACTCATCGCAACCACGCCCATCAGGATGTAACCGGCATGCGCAATGCTGGAATAGGCGAGCAGTCGCTTCAGGTTGTCCTGCCAGATCGCGACCAGGTTCCCCAGCGTCATGGTGAGCACGGAGAGAATCGCGATCATCATCACCCAGTCAATATGCGGCAGACTGACCCAGTGACCGAGATCAACAAAAGAGTCGAAGAAGGTCACGTAGAAGAAACGGATCATGACAGCGAAACCGGCAGCCTTGCTCGCTACAGCAAGGTATGCGGTGACCGTGATGGGTGCACCCTCGTACACATCGGGCGTCCAGAAGTGGAACGGGACCGCGGAAATCTTGTAACCGAAACCCACGAGAATCATCAGCGATGCGAGGATGAGTATCGGGAAACTATGCACTGAGTGCACGGCAACTCCACCGGCCAGCGCAGCCTGGATGCTGGAGAAATCCAGTGCCCCGGTCAGACCGTAAAGCAGGGATATTCCGTACAACATGACCGCCGAAGAAGCGCCACCGAATAGAACGTATTTCAGTGCTGCCTCGCCTGAACGCTTCTGTTTCTTACTGAACCCGGCGAGGATATACGAACTCAGACTCACCAGTTCGATCGCGAGATAGACCATCAGGAGGTTGGAGGCGCCTGTCATGAGGAGCATCCCGAAAGTCATCGCCGCGATGAAGCAGTAGAATTCACCAACGGTTTCCTGCTCGCGCAGTTCCCGCGACTGCATGGAAAACACCACGATGATGATTCCAGTCGCGAGGATCAGATATTTGAAGAAGGCAGAGAATGGATCGACGGCAACCATGGTACCGAACAGCAGTCGTGGCTCCAGGTCCTGGAACGGCAGCTGAAAAATGGTTACCACGAGACCAAGCAGAACCACGAACCCGGTGGTCATACCGGTGCTGGCCTTCCCCTTCCGGCCTACGATGAATTCCACGATCATGGAGATCACGAAGGTCAGAGCAATGGTGATCTCGGGCCAGAACGAAGGAATACTGTCAAAAATAATTTCTATCATGCTTACCGCACTCGTGCTTGTGTCTTCTCGTTAACGATTAGAACGTGCTGATCATTGCCTGTCCGGCACTGCCGTTCACCAGATCAACCAGGTGCCCGAGAGAGGTGGACATCCAGTTCAGTGCGGGTGACGGGTAGACGCCTAAAAAGATGATGATGATCGCCAGCGGAATGAGCGTGAAGAGCTCCCGCCCGTTGACATCATCCAGAACAGATTCCCATTTCTCCGGCAGCGTTCCCATGAACACGCGCTGGAAGGTCCAGAGCATGTAACCCGCACCCAGAACGATACCAAGCGTGGAGAGGATGGTCCAGAGCTTGCTGGTCTGGAACGCACCGAGGAACACAAAGGCTTCACTGACGAAGCCGCTCATCGACGGCAAGCCGATGGCCGCGAAAAAGGCGATAACGGTCAGGAAGGAATACACCGGCATCTTGTTGTAGACGCCACCAAACTCGTTGAGCCCACGCGTGTGCGCCCGGTCATAGAGAACACCGACCAGAAGGAAGAGCATTGCCGTGATCGTGCCGTGGTTGAACATCTGGAAGACCGCACCGGTCATTCCCTGGACGTTCAACGCCGCCATGCCAAGCAGCACATACCCCATATGCGAGACCGAGGAGTACGCGATGAGTTTCTTGAAATCCGTCTGTGCCATTGCGCAGAGTGCGCCATACACGATGTTGACGAATCCGAGAATCATCATGGGGATCTGGAAATACAGCGTCATTTCCGGGAAGATCGGGAAACTGATTCGGAGCAGTCCGTAGGCTCCCATTTTCAGTAGAACACCGGCCAGAATGACTGAAATGGCGGTCGGAGCTTCGACATGCGCATCGGGCAGCCAGGTATGGAACGGAAAGATCGGGACCTTGATCGCAAAACCGATGAACAACCCGACGAAAGCCAGCATGCGTGCGGTGGAACCGACGGTCGCGAAGATGCCCTCCGTCACGTTGGCCGGATCCATCATGGCTATCATGTTGAAGGTGTGAGCCCCAGTCTGCGGATCGATGGTACTCAGATAGAGTCCGATCATCACCAGCAGCAAAAGGACAGAACCTGCGAGCGTATAGATGAAGAACTTGATCGCGGCATACTCCCGGCGGGGACCACCCCAGATACCGATGAGGAAGTACATCGGGAGCAGCATCAGTTCCCAGAACACATAGAACAGGAACATGTCAAGGGCGCAGAAAACACCCATCATGCCCGCGTCCAGGAGCAGGAACATCGCAAAGTAGCCTTTGATCGATTTCTTGATGCTGAAGCTGGAGAATGTCGCCAGGAAGCTGATCAGGGCCGTGAGCAACACCATGGGCATGGACAGGCCGTCGATACCCATGAAATAGTCAATGCGGATTTCGCCGAACCACGGCGTCTCCGGGATGACAATCCACGGCAGCCTCTCTACGAATTGCATGCTGGCAACTTCGTTGATACCAGTTTTCGTGGTGTCGAACATGGACCAGATCAGGACGGCGAGAAGGACCTGCAAACCGGTCACGATGGCCGATGTGATCTGGATGGTCCGCGTCTTGTCCTTGGGCAAGAGCAAGACGATAACCATACCGATAATCGGCAGAAAGGTGATCAGGGTGAGAATCGGGAATTGCATCAATCCTCCGGATGTATGCTGTTATTCAGTTCGATCAAATACTATTTAAAGACATAAAACAGAATGACGACACCAGTAATGATGAATGCGATGTACGCCTGTATCCTGCCAGTCTGAGTTTTCTTGAAAAGGACCCCGAAGAATCCCACCACGTAGGCTGCACCGTTGACCGCGCCATCGACGACCCACTTGTCGAACAGGCCGCTGATATGAGACTGCAGTCGCGTGATCGAGGCAGCACCGTTGACGGCCCCATCGACGATATGTGCGTCGAACCAATTCATGGCGCGCGCAACCAGGTGCAACCCCGGAATCACGATCCATTTTTCATAGATCTCGTCGAAATACCATTTGTTCATCAAAAACGTATGAACCGGTTTGAAGCGCGCCGCCAGTTTATCAGGATCGACCATTCGCCTGCGATACATGACGAAGGCAAAGCCAATGCCGGCGAATGCGAGGATGAGCGAAGTAATCATCGCCGGTATATGCGCATCATGTGTCGCATGGGCGAGCGTTTCCTGACCTCCATGCGCCATGGGCACGGTGTGAGCGCTCTGGTCCGCGTTTTCCGTGACGGCATGCTCGGTGGAAGCGTCTACCATGGGATGTGCGGCATCCGCATGACCGCCATGCTCCAGGCCGTACCAGTGGTCACCTGTCACGGTCACCGGTGTTTCAACAGCTTTGACGAACCATCCGTCCGGTCCGGAAAAGGGGTTGAAGGAATAAAACACCCAGATTGACAGCGCGGCCAGGACGACGATCGGAATCTTCATCGTCATCGGGGATTCCTGGATATGCGCGAAAATATCAGGGCGTTTGGACTCTCCCATGAAGGTGAGAATGACCAGCCGGAACATGTAAAACGCTGTCATCGCAGCGACGATAAAGCCAATCCATGGAATGAGGACCGCGATATCACCCTGCAAACCACCAAAGGCCCAGGCACCGGCGAGGATTTCATCCTTGCTCAGAAAAGCCGAGAACAGCGGCACACCGGAAATCGCAAGTGTCGCAATCAGAAAAGTCACGAAGGTGACTGGCATCTTTTTCGCCAGGCCGCCCATGTTCCGGATGTCCTGCGGATCGGTGTCGTGGTCATGTAGCTCATGCAGTCCGTGATGCATGGCATGGATGACCGATCCGGAACCGAGGAACAGGCAGGCCTTGAACATGGCGTGCGTCACGAGGTGGAAAAATCCAGCCGTGTATGCCCCGACGCCAAGGGCTAAAATCATGTAGCCCAGCTGACTGACGGTGGAGTACGCGAGTACTTTCTTGATGTCGTTCTGTACGAGGGCGATGGTCGCCGCGACAAATGCTGTGATGGTACCGATGGTCGCGATGACGATGAGTGCATCGCCGGACATGAGCGGGAAAGTCCTCGCTACAAGATAGACGCCTGCCGCCACCATTGTCGCCGCATGGATAAGCGCACTGACAGGAGTCGGACCTTCCATCGCGTCGGGCAGCCAGGTGTGCAGTGGGAACTGGGCGCTCTTCCCTATCGCTCCCATGAAAATCAGGATGCCGGCCGCTGTCAGCCATGCTTCGGAATCGAAGGGGAGGTGCCCGGCAGCGATCGCTGCGAATATCTCATCAAAACGGAACGTACCATAACTGGTAAACAGGATGAGGATACCAATCCACATGCCGATATCACCGATACGATTGACGAGGAATGCTTTCGTACCGGCGTAGCCCGGCATCGGTTTTTCATACCAGAAGCCGATGAGCAGATAGGAACTGAGTCCGACGAGTTCCCAGGCTGCATACATCATGAGCAGGTTGTTGGTGATGACAATTCCCAGCATCGAAAAAGCGAAGATTCCCAGGTACGCGAAGTACCGGTGGTACTTCGGATCCCCTTTCATGTAGCCGATGGAGAACAGGTGTACCAGTGCCGTGATAAGTGTCACGACGACCAGCATGATGGCGACCACGCGATCGATCAGAACGCCAAGATCGATCTTGAGCGGGATTTCCTTGCCCGCAACGGTGATCGTCGTGTGGAAATCCACCCATGTGAAGCTGGTCTGCACGGGATCCTGTGGAAATCCCGGGATGGGATCCGTCTCCGGAAGACCGAGAACCGAGAACAGCACCAGCAGTGCCAGCCCCAGGTTCAGGAACATGAGTCCCGTGGCGATGATGTCGCCCTTCCTCGGCAGCCGCTTTCCGAACGTCAACAGCAGCGTGAACGAGAAAAGTGGGAGAAAGAGAATTATCAGTACAAGGGTGATCAGAGTATCCGCTGTCATAGCTCTATTCGTGTTCCTTTGATAATCGCAGTACGCGTCTATCGGTAATCAGTTGAGCGAAAGAACCTTGAATTCAATACGCCGGTTACGCGCACGTCCTCGGGCACTGCCGTTGGAACTGCGCGGCATTTCTTCTCCATATCCGCGCACTTCCAGGCGCGATACATCTATTCCTTCCGAGACAATGAACAGTTTGACCGACTCAGCCCGGAGCTGCGAAAGCTCCTGGTTCGAGCTCGCGCTGCCACGATCATCGGTGTGTCCGCCGATCTCGACCCGCGCCGTGGGATTGTCCCGAAGAGTCTGCACCGCTGCACGCAGTGTATTCCGCGCGATCGCCGTGAGGGTTGCCGATCCTTCTTCGAACTCGACGCCCTCGAGTACGATTGTCTGTCCTACTGTCAATGGTTCGCGGGTCAGTGGCTCACCATCAGGACATCCGTCATCGTCACGATAGCCGTTGATTGTTTCCTTCTCCGAAGGACACAGGTCTTCTCCGTCGGAAATTCCATCGCCGTCGCTGTCACGATCGAAAGGATTCGAACCCGAACCAATTTCTTCGCCGTCGGTTTTTCCATCACCGTCACTGTCGGATTTGAGAGGGTCGGTCTGATGCTTCAGAATCTCATCGCCGTCAGACAGCCCGTCGGCATCGCTGTCTGCATGGGAAGGATCCGTACCGAGCTCCAGCTCGCGGCCGTCCTCGAGTCCGTCGGCATCAGTATCCCTGCTGCGGGGATCGCTTTTGTGAATGCGCACTTCATCAGGATCAGGCAGCCCGTCGGCATCGGAATCTGTTCGCAGCGGATCAGATCGCCAGCGATGAACCTCTTCCCCGTCAGACAAACCGTCTTTGTCCGAATCCTTGTCGAACGGATCGGTTCCATGTGCAAACTCTTCGCCCTCCGTCAGTCCATCTTCATCCGTATCAGCTTTTCGCGGATCGGTCTGCTTGGCAACCTCTTCCGCATCCGTCAGCCTGTCGTCATCAGTATCCGTCTTCAGCGGATCTGTGCCATACAGTTCGATTTCTTCGTCGTCAGTCAGACCATCCCCATCGGTATCCGGATTCAACGGATCAGTGCCGATGCTCTCTTCGTGTGTGTCGGAAAGCCCGTCTCCGTCCTTGTCCTTGTGTCCAAAGAGGTAGATCTCGAATCCGAGGGAAAAACTTCCCCAGGAATCCGCGTTCTCTGTTGACTTCGTCCGATCTACCCGTCCGGCTGCGTTGAAATTCTCCTGGACGATTTCGCCGAAACCATCCATCATATCAGCCCCGTCACCGATGAGAAAACGATAGGTCACATCGGCGTTGAAGGCCACCTGTTCGGTGATCATGATGTCAAGGCCCAGTCCAACCGGGATAATCGGGAGTGTGTTTGCATCCGCGGGAATATTCGAAATCCCAGAAGCGATTTCACCGGATTGCGTGTCAACCCAGAACGGTTCTGCGCCGAACCCGACATTCAGGACTGAGCGACCATCGGCGAGCATTCTGTTGGCGTTCGAGTTTTCGTAACGCAGCATGCCGACACCGGTTGAGATGTATGCGTTCACCCACCTCTCCGGAAAGAGGTTGACAATGACGCGGGCTTCTGCGAACCACAGTTTATCGACTTCGAGAACGGGATTGCGCATGAGGGGATTATCGGCGACCTCGCTGAAATCTCCTTCAGGAAATTCGGTCAGTCCGACCAGTCGTGGATCGCGATAGAACTGGCGGGCGTAGGCAAATTTGAATTGATCACGAAGCCGGCGGTTGTAGACGTAATTGCCCAACCCGCCGTTGATCTGAAATCCGAGTTCGGGCAGGATGAAGTATTTGACATGTGCCTGCCCCATGCCTCCATAGTTCTGATCCATGAATTCGCCGAAGTACTTCGTCAGCCCACCGCCGGCGCCGAATACGAGCATATGCTGCGGATTCCACGTGTAGGTCACCTTCTGTGCCCGCAGAGGCGTGGCAGCACAGAACAGCAGCACGGTGATGAGGCCGTTGACGAATACACGTCGCACGATATGGAGCAAGGTGTGCTTCATTCCTTCAGACTGCTGATTCGGTCTGCCTCGACGGTGTTATGCGTGCGGTAGATATGGAGCACAATGGCCAGGGCGACTGCAGCTTCGGCCGCCGCAAGAATGATCACGAAAAGTGCGAGGACATGTCCATCGAGCATGAGGCCCTGGTACCGTGAAAATGCAATCAGGTTGATATTCGCCGAGTTCAGCATGAGTTCGATGCCCATCAGCATGAGCACGGCGTTCCTGCGGATTGTCAACGCAAGGAATCCGAGACAGAACAGCAATGCGCTGACAATGAGATAATGTGTGAGTCCGATTTCCAGCATAGCTATCCTCTTAGCGTCGCGCGATCAGTGCGGCACCCATCACCGCAACGAGTAGAAGAATCCCCGCCACTTCAAACGGCAGGATGTAAGTTGTCAAGAGCAGCTCGCCCAGTTCGAGACTGGTCCCCTCGATGGAGGGAATGTTCCGCACCTGCATCCAGTCATCTCTCGCCTGTGTGAAAACGACGATGAGAATCGCTGCGATGGCAGTTGCCACGGCCAGGGCCGGTAGCGTGTTCAGTGTGCCTGCACGGATTTCCACATCGGTGGCATTCCGTGTCAGCATGACACCGAAGACGAGGAGAATCAGGATGCCTCCGATATACACCATGATCTGAGCGACAGCGATAAAGTCTGCGCTGAGCAGGACGTACAATCCCGCTACCCCCAGGAAGGTGAACAGCAGGGAGAACGCTGCGTAAATGACGCTGCGCGAAAATACAACGACTGCCGCCGAACACACCGTCAGTGCTGCAAACACGTAAAAAAGAATTGTCTGTTCCATTGGCTCAAGCTAAATGGTTGCTATGCGTTCCGGTGCGACGTACGCACGGGTTCGTGGATCAGGTAGTAGGTGCCTTCTGGTCCGCACCTTCGTTCTCGCCGGTCTCCGGCTTCTGTTTCTCAGCGGCCTTACTCTCCTCTTCCGCTTTTTTCTTCGCTTCCAGAGCCGCTTTCTTCTTCTCTTCCTGCTCCTGCTTCTGGCGGACGGCATTCGCAGTCTTCTCAGCGGCCTCTTCTTCGGTCAGGGTCGCAAACTTGTAGATCAGGTCTTCACGCTTGTACTCCGAGAATTCGAAAACGTCGGTCATGAAAATGCAGTACGTGGGACACGGGAATACGCACAGTCCGCAGTAACAGCATTTGCCGATATCGATATCGAATTTCGTGACCCAGAGCTTCTTCTTGTTGCCGGTGGACGTCTCACCCAGATCCTCGGTCGGAAGCGACTTCGCCGTTTCAATTGTGATGCAGTTGACCGGACAGACTTTCGCACATTGGTCACAGCCGATACAGTCGTCCATGTTGACATATAGCCGGTTGCGCACACGCTCCGGGATGTCATGCTTGACATCGGGATACTGAATGGTCACGGACTTGGTGAAGAGGTGACCCCACGTGATCTTCATTCCCACCATCGCGGTGGCAATGCCATCGTAAATATCTTTAAAATAACCGCTCATAGGTGTGTCTTTCTCTCACTCACAATTAGAGGACAACCACAAGGAAACCGACGATCAGCGCGATAGCGAAGGAAAACGGAATGAGCACTTTCCAGCACATGTACATCAGCTGATCGACACGCAGACGCGGAAGCGTCCAGCGCAGCCAGATGATGACGAAGACGAAGAACAGCCCCTTGAAAGCGAACCAGAGGAACTGCTCGACAGGGACCAGCCACTGCACGTTGACAAGTTCGCCCACATATGTTCCGAACGGGCTGTTCCACCCGCCGAAGAACAGTATCGCCGTCACCGCGGACACGAGGAACATATTGGCGTATTCCGACATGAAGAACATGGCGAACTTCATCCCGCTGTATTCGGTATGGTAACCGGAGACAAGCTCAGATTCGGCTTCAGGTATATCAAAGGGTGTGCGGTTCGTCTCAGCCAGGGCCGTGATATAGTACATCACTGCTGCGGCCAGGAAAAATGGCAGATACACGAGGTTGATCCAGGATGCCTCGAAGAGCTGACCGCTGGGAAGCATGACGTCGGCTTTCGGACCGCCGAACACAATCCAGTTCCATATCGGACCCGACTGCGCCACAATGATATCCTGGAGATTGAGGCTCCCGACAAAAATCACCACGATGACGAGCATCATCGCCGCAGGCACTTCGTAGCTGACGATCTGAGCCACACCACGCATGGCACCGTACAGACTGTACTTGTTGTTCGACGCCCAGCCGGCCATCATGATCGCGGCAACGTTGAGCGAGCCGATAGCCAGGAGGTAGAACGCACCGAGGTTCAGGTTCGCCCCGACGTACTGGCTGCTGAAAGGCACCACCGCAAATGCGGCATACGCGGCCATGAACGACAGGTATGGAGCGAGATTGAACAGGAACTTGTCGGCGTTCTTCGGCGTGATGTCTTCCTTCTGGATGAGCTTGAGCACGTCGGCGATGGGCTGGATAATCCCATACGGCCCCGTACGCATCGGACCGAGGCGGTCCTGCATGAAGGCGGATATCTTTACCTCTCCGAGAATGGCGAGCAGTTCATACAGAATGATGAATACCAGCGGCAGAGCGCAGTACAGCACCAGAGTCAGGAGGTTGTCGCCGAGAAAAGATTGGAGCAATGATTCCATAAAATTGTCACGCAGTAAGTGCTGTGATTATCTGTCGATTTCGCCGAGCACAATGTCGACGCTTCCAAGGATGGCCACGAGATCGGCAACGAGATGGCCGCGAGAAATCTCATCGATGACGCTGAGATTGACAAAGCTGGGTCCGCGAGATTTAACACGGAAAGGATTGGGTGTTCCGTCTGAGATCACATAGTACCCGAGTTCGCCGCGGGGATTCTCCACACGCGTGTAAATCTCGCCTTTCGGAGGGCGAATACGCTTGGGAATGGCTTCGGTGACGTCACCTTCAGGTAAAGATTCAAGAGCCTGCTCGATGATGCGGATACTCTCTTCCATTTCCCACATGCGCACCATGTGACGGTCCCAGCAGTCGCCGAGCGTACCCGCGCTGCCGTCACCGACACGTACATCCCATTCGAAACGATCATAGATCGAGTACGGGTCATCGCGACGGAGGTCGAAATCCACCCCTGATCCGCGGAGCATGGGACCGGAACAGCCGTAGCTGACGGCCACATCCGTTGGCAGCACGCCGACATTGGCCGTGCGCTCGATGAAAATCTTGTTGTAATTGAGGAGGTTGTTCACCTCGGTAAGCGTGGGACGGAACACCTTGATGAAATCCGTCACATCCTTCTCGAATCCTTCGTGAACGTCGTGTGAAAGACCGCCCACCCACATGTAGTTGTACAGCAGGCGCGCTCCACAGGTGCGCTCGAAAATATCAAGGATGTACTCGCGATCACGGAAGCAGTAAAGGAACGGCGTGAATGCGCCGATATCCATACCGAAGGTTCCGATCGCGACGAGGTGCGATGCGATACGCTGCAGTTCCGCGATGATAACACGGATGTACTCCACGCGGTCAGGCAGTTCGATTCCCATGAGGCGTTCGACGGCAAGCACATAGCCATGATTGTTGTTCATGGCGGCAAGGTAATCCATGCGATCGGTGTAGGGGATGACCTGGGGATAGGTCATGGCCTCGGCGTGTTTTTCGAAACAGCGGTGCAGATACCCGAGATGGGGAATCACCTTGACGACCGATTCGCCATCCAGCACAAGTTCGAGCCGGAGTACACCATGCGTCGACGGATGCTGTGGTCCCATGTTGAGAACCAGCTCGTCGGTTTTCAGGCGTCCGGCCTCGATTTCTCCCTGCAGGGCTTCTAGGGTTTCACTCATATGATGATCATCCTGATCAATAGGGAACTTTCATGCCAAGATAGAATTCCGGGACCTCGTAATCCTTGCGCAGCGGGTATCCTTCCCAGTCGTATGGGAGCAGGATGCGGCGCAGGTCGCGGTGCCCGTCAAAAATGACGCCTACAAGGTCGTAGGCCTCGCGTTCATGCCAGTCCGCAGTGCGCCAGACCTTCTCTACGGTCGCGACATGCGGGTCGTCCAGAGGCACGGTGACCTTGACGGTCAGTTTGTGGCCAAGCTGCATGGAATGCAGGTGATAGACGACGCCGAGCGTCCCGTCAGCGTTATCGACGCCGCTCAGACACATCAGTGAATCGAGCTGCAGCTCTTCGTCGTCCCTGAGCTGCAGTGCGATATCGCGGATTGACGCAGCAGGAACCTGGATGCAGGGCACAGCGTCGTCCAGCTGCAGATCGAGTTCCGGATACAGTCCGGCGAGGTAGTCAAATATTTCCTTGATGTCTTTTGCCATGCCGTTATGCGTTGGGTTTCGGAAATACGTGAGTTGAGGTCAAAAAACGCGGGCAGCACCTGTCAGGCGCGTTCGCCGACGGCCTCGCCCTTTTCCTTGACGAGCGTAAAGTCGCGTACTTTGTCCTGCAGTCGCATCCAGCCCTCGAGCAGGGCTTCGGGACGCGGCGGACAGCCGGGGATATACACGTCGACCGGGACAACACGGTCGACGCCTTTGAGCACGTGATAGCCGTGTTCCCAGTACGGACCGCCGCAGTTTGAGCAACTGCCCATGGAGACGACGTAACGGGGCTCGGCCATCTGCTCGTACAGACGTTTCAGGCGCGTCGCCATTTTCAGTGTCACAGTACCGGCGACGATCATGACGTCGCACTGACGCGGACTCGGGCGAGGCAGAACGCCGAAGCGCATGATATCATTATGCGAGGCACTGGCCGCCATCATTTCGATCGCGCAGCAGGCCAGTCCGAAAGACATCTGCCACAGCGAGCAAAGTCGCGCCCAGTTCAGCACCCCTTCAACCGATGTAATAACAATGTTGCCGTCGTCGAATTGCTTGTCGAGAAGACCCATGAAAACTCCTTATCCTTTCAATCGGTCTGAGAAACTGGCTGTGCGGCAGCGCCCGCCGGCGCATCCGCATTTCCGGCCCGCCGTAACGGGGCACGATCGACTATTTCATCGAGCCGGGGTACCTGCGGCTGCGGACGTACCCACTCGAGATCCCCTTTCGCCCACAGATAGAAATCCGCAAGGAAAAGAATCACGATGAAAATCGCTCCTGCAACGTAGGCGAACATCCCGAGCTTGGCGAACACCAGGGCCCACGGAAAAAGCACGACCAGTTCAACATCAAACAGTATGAAAATCAGGGCGACGACGTAGAAGCGGATGTTGAATTTCATCCACTGCGGTCCGATGGGATCCTCACCGCATTCGTACGCGAGGACCTTCTCCTTGGTGGGATTGCTGGGGCGTAGGAGCTTCGCAACCAGCAGACCCCCAGCGACAAACACCAAACCAAGGATGATGAAGATGAGGGCCTTTCCAAATTCTGTCAGCATTTGTCAATGTCAGTAGTTGCTAAAGACAAAGAAGCGGGGATAAACTATGAAAAAACGGAGTAACCTCCAAGAATCCCGATAAAGCAATCCCATACCCTGAAACTCATCTCATGCGAACTGCTCCGTCGCGGCGCGTGGCTGGGCACCGTTGAACGGAGGATACTCATCGACGAGTAGCAGCATGTAGGCATTGATTCGGGACATATAGATATAGAATCCGCGAGCGTACTCATATTGCCAGGTATACAGTTTGCCCAGCACGAGAATGGTCAGAAAATTCATCGTGTGCACCAAAAAAAACACGAACGAATATCCGACTGTAAAAAAGAAGTGCGGCAGCATGATCAGTCCACGGAAAAACACCGTCGCACGGGACATGCGTCCCGGATACTGAACGCGTATTTTTACCGGGTACGGATGCTCGTCCCCCCCTGCCATGGGCGGGTAACGGTCTGTCAGGAACACCAGGTACGCGTTCATTTTCGCGATGAAACGGAAAAAACCTTCGATGAAATCCCAGAGCCCTTGCGGATGTCGCCCGGTAATGACAATGGACCAGAAGGAAAGCACTTGAATGATGCTGATGAACAGGGCATAGAACATGGCCCAGATGATGAGGGGAAGGACCTGGACTGGTCTCAACAACACCTTCCAACGGGAACAGGAATCGGGCCGGGCAACATCGAATAACGCGGGATACAAGGCTATCAGGCTCCTCGAGGTGACACGGTCGTCGTAGAGTCACGGCATTTATACACCACGGATGTTACAAAACTCTAGAATCAGAACAAAGATTGCATTAGTCTCCATCCGTCGGTAATTTCACGCATCGCTTATAAACAGACAGCTGACCATGAAAAAAATTGAAGCCGTTATCCGTCCATTCAAACTCGACGACATCCGTGACGGACTGCAGGAGATTGGGATGCATGGTATGACGATCTCTGAAGTACGGGGCTTTGGAAGGCAGAAAGGACATTCCGAAACGTACCGCGGTGCAGAATACCAGATCGATACGCTGCCGAAACTGAAAATCGAAATCGTGGTCCCGGATCATATGGTCGATCCAGTCGTCGACGCTATTATCAAGTACGCCTCAACCGGACAGGTCGGCGACGGCAAGATCTTCATCCTCCCTGTACAAGACGCTATTCGAATTCGTACGGAAGAATCGGGCGACGACGCGCTATAGGCCATCGTACATGCGCGTTCGCGGCACGATGTCTCATTTCAGACTGGGAATTCTTGGGAAAAGGGTAAAAAAAAGAGCCAACTAAAGCTGAGGAGGGAGGGACTAGAGTTGGCTCTTGGAAACAGTGAATGCGACATCAATATACATAAGCAGTTTCCTTAAAGCAAGGGTTTAAGAAAAAAAATTTAATCCCTTGTTGCGCAACGAGTTATCGGGAATTTGCCTCGCGAAGAGCCGCCTTGAGGATCTCCGCCACGCTCAGGTCGACGTTGTTTTTTTCCTTCAGGGCTGCGGAAATTGCTTTTTCAGCTGTGTTTTTGGGATATCCAAGCGCAATCAGAGCCATCAAGGCCTCGTCTCGGACAGAATATTGATCCGACCGAGCCTCTCCCCCGCCTTCGATCTGCTGACGGGCGAAGGTATCGCGCAGTTCCACGATGATTCGTTCGGCAGTTTTCTTTCCGATGCCGGGAATACGCGTCAATGCGGCAATATCCCCGCCGCTGACACGATTGCGTAACTCTTCTGGGGCTATTCCGGAGAGAATGTTCAATGCCATCCGAGCCCCGATGCCGGAGATCGTCTGCAGCTGCCGGAATAATTGACGTTCAGCCGCTGTATGAAATCCGAATAGCAGCATGGCATCTTCCCGCACATGCAGATGCGTGAGCAGAAGTACCGGCTCCCCCGCCTCAGGCAGCGATTCGGATGTAGGCAGTGAAATACTGAGATGATATCCCACTCCCTGCACTTCAACCACGGCAGTGAGGGAATCCTTCGATCTCAGGATGCCATTCAGAAACTCGATCATTTCCTGATTCTCTCCGGATGTTCCTTGACGAATCCCTCCCAGCTGCGGAAACGCTGCTGCGGAGCGCTCATATGCATGGCGTGGCAGATGGCGATTGCGAGTCCGTCTGCCTCGTCTGATTTCCTGAACGATTCGTCGATTTTCAGAATCGCTTTTACCATGTATTCCACCTGGGGTTTTGCCGCCGCGCCGGTTCCCGTAACCGAGCGCTTGATTTCGCGAGGAGAATACTCGGCGATGGCAAGTTCACGATGCACAGCAGCAAGGATGGCGACGCCGCGCACCTGTCCCAGTTTGAGCGTCGACTGGATATTCTTCCCGTAAAACGCGGTTTCAATGCAGAATTCATCGGGGTGATGCTCATCGATCACTTCAACCAGCCCGTCGTACACTTTTCTCAGGCGTATGGCGACCGAATCAGACGGCTTCATCGTGATGACGCCCGACGCGATACGTCGATACTTGCTGCCCGCGGTTTCAATCAGACCGTAACCGGTGACAAGCGATCCGGGATCCACTCCTAAAATGAGCATGTCCGCCGGTTACTGCAGAGATTCCATAACGTCTGCGTCGATATCGAAGTCGGCAAACACATTCTGTACATCGTCGTGCTCTTCGAGAGCCTCGAGCAGACGGATGATGCCCTCGGCGTCTTTGCCTTCGACCTTGAGTGTGTTCTGCGGGATCATCTGAAGTTCAGCTTCAGTGATTTCGACATCCTGCGCTTCCAGTGCGTTCTTGACCGCGACGAACTGTGCCGCCTCGGTGATAATTTCAAAATGGTCGTCCTCGGTGCTCAGGTCATCCGCACCCGCCTCGAGCGCGATCATCATCATCTCCTCTTCATCACGCGTGCTGGGAACCGTGATGACACCCTTCCGGTCGAACTTCCAGGACACGCTGCCGTTTTCTGCGAGGTTACCATTGTTCTTTGTGAGGATGTGGCGAACATCAGCCACCGTCCGGTTCTTGTTGTCCGTGATGGTTTCGATGATGAAGGCCACACCACCCGGACCGTATCCCTCGTATGTGATCTCTTCATAATTCACACCATCGATTTCACCGGTTCCGCGCTCGATGGCGCGCTTGACGTTGTCGTTGGGCATATTGGCGCCTTTCGCCTTGTCGATGGCGAGACGCAGACGTGGGTTACCATCGGGATCTCCTCCGCCGTCCCGTGCGGCGATCGTTATCTCCTTGATGATACGGCCAAACAGCTTGCCTCGGGCCGCATCCTTGGCGCCTTTTGCGCGCTTGATTGTCGACCATTTGGAATGACCAGACATATGACCTCCTGAAGGTGTTAGGTGTTATTCGCTTTGTAACTGTTGAATCTGTGCCAGGATTTCGTTCTTGGTGCGCTCTTCGTGCAATGGACGGATATCCCTGAGCTTGAGCTGGGGGAAGACATTACCGTTCCAGGAATTCTCCTCAATGGTAAAGAGAATATCCACCCGTGCACCTTCGCCGGTGACATCGGGGAGACGCGATCCGAGACCGAAACCGATACAGTCGAATACGACTCCGTCCTGACGCACCTTGAGTTTCAGGTGGTCTCGGCCTACGATGCGCGGAGTTCCGAACACTTCGACATCATTGGAGAAAAACACCGGACGGAGATTTCCAGGCCCGAAGGGAGCAAACTGCTTAAGGATGCGGAAGAAACGGGGGGTGATATCCTGCAACCGGATCATCGCATCGGCAAGGATTTCATGCGTCAGCATCTCTTCGTTGAGCATTTCGTCCGCCACTTTCATGAAGCAGTCACGAAACTCAGGGATCCTCTCAATTTCAAGAGCCAGTCCCGCGGCGTACTTGTGTCCGCCAAACTGCAGCAACAGATGCTCGCAGCGGCGCAGAGCTTCATAGATGTTGAAATTCATGATGCTCCGGGCCGAACCTTTCGCCACGCCGTCGATGGTGGTGAGCAGCACGGTCGGACGGTAGAATTTCTCTACAAGCCGCGATGCAACGATGCCTATCACACCGGGATGCCAGTCACCGTTGTGGAGTACGATGGGACGTTCCTGGTCGCCCGAGAGAAATTCCTCAGCCACCTGCGCGGCATGGTTGAAGGTCTCTTCGTCGATGACCCGGCGATTCTTATTCTCTTCTTCGAGAATGAGCGCACATTCTCGTGCGCGGTTTTCCTCGTCACAGGTGAGGAGTTCCACCGCACGGGTTGCATCGCCCAGGCGTCCCACGGCGTTGATGCGCGGGGCCATGACGAAAACGATCTGCTGCGCGGTGAGATCGCCGTATCGCAGGTTCGAGGATTCCATCAGCGCCTTGATCCCCGCGCGCGGAGAGTCGTTGATGATTTTCAGTCCGTAATGAACGAGGATGCGGTTCTCCCCGACCATCGGCACGATATCCGCGGCGGCGGCGATCGCAACGAAGTCGAGATATTCATACGGAACATCCTTCATCGAGTAATATTCGCCGAGGCCCTGCAGCAGTTTGAATCCCACGCCTGCGCCGGAGAGATATTTGAAGGGATACCGATCACCCGGCTTGAGCGGGTCGAGAACGGCATGTGCATCGGGAATTTCAGGACCGGGCTCGTGATGGTCGCAGATGATGACGTCCATGGATTTTTTCTTGGCGTACTCCACCTGCGTCACCGCGGTGATACCGCAGTCGATGGAAATCAGCAACGTCGTCCCGATGCTGTCGGCATAATCGATACCGGCTTCGGAAATTCCGTAGCCTTCGCTCATGCGATCGGGTATATACACTTCCACATCGCAGCCGATGCGTCGTAAGTACAGGTATAGAAGGCTGGCGCTGTTTGTCCCGTCCACGTCGTAATCACCGTAGACCAGGATTTTTTCTCCTTTGTCCTTCGCTGAAACAATACGCCCTACCGCCTTCTCCATGTCATGCATGAGGAAGGGGTTGTGGAGTTCATCGAGCGAGGGGCGGAAAAAGGCTTTCGCGGATTCGTAGTCCTCGATCCCGCGGCTAATCAGGATCGAAGCAATGACTTGAGGTACATGAATCTCCTCAACCAGCCGACGCACCTTGGCAGGGTCCCCGGGGGACCTAATGCTCCATTTTGCGTCCATGAGTGGGTCCTTTGATGTATTTGAACTATAAACATTTTCTCAACTCTTTTTTCCAATTTCTCAGATCAGCAAAGCGGAACTCAAGCCCATCTGTAAGCCGAATTCTGTCTTTTTCGCCGAAGCGAAAGAGGCAGTCATCTATCTGGATCCCACGTTGCCGTGAGATTCACGCGACCTACCCGAATGCCGGTCCCGCAAAGCGGGGTTCACTGCACGGGCCGCGCAGCTCCGAAGACGGCACTCCTATATGGTCTTGCTCCGGGTGGGGTTTACAAGGCCAGGCTGTCTCCAGCCTGCCGGTGCGCTCTTACCGCACCATTTCACCCTTACCCACATGATCCCGGCAGAACCGAGATACCTGAAGGCGGTATCTTTTCTGTTGCACTTTCCGTCGTCTTTCGACGCCCGGACGTTATCCGGCACCCAGCCCTATGGAGTTCGGACTTTCCTCCCCTGCACAAGGCAGAGGCGACTGCCCGATGGGCATGAGCCCGCTTGCTATATGCTCGTTTCTTGAGCGATTTCTTCTGATACGAGGATGCGGCCGCAGTGCTCACAGATGAACAGGCGGTCATTCTTCTTCACTTCAAGGATCATCTGAGGGGGAACGACATTGTAGCATCCGCTGCAGGAACCCCGCTTGATGGGTGCGACGGCCTTGCCTTTCGCTTCGCGAATGCGATTGTACAGCACGAGGTCGCGTTCCTTGATTTCAGCGAGGGTGCTCTCACGCTTGGCTTCGAGACCTTTCTCCTCCTCGGCCGTTGCCGCGAGAATTTCCTTCAGTTCCTCACGCTTGACTTCGAGTTCCTTCTGCAACTCATCACGACGGGTCTCAAACTCCGCCTGGCTGCTTTTCAGTTCTTCCGCTCGCTCTGCGAACTGCTCAACCGCCTCTTCGTTCGTGGCGATTGTATTCTCTGCAGCTTCCATCTCTCGCGTGAGCGCGTCATACTCTTTGTTGTTGGTCACTTCCAGCTGCTGCCCTTTGTACTTGTCGATCTTCGCGATCAGCTCAAGTGACTGGGACTCCATCTGGGCGCGCTCGACCGCACCTTTCTTCAATGCTTCCACGCACTCTTCGATGCGGCCTTCCACCTGACTGAGATCTTCGGCCATCACGTTGACGGTCTCCGGAAGATCGCCGCGCAGCTCGCGCAGGTCGTCCAGTTCGGTATCTAGCAATTGAAGCAGGTACAGCGATTGAAGTATGCTTTTCAAGAGAACTCCTTTATTTCGTCAGTGCTATACGAACCGGATGGGATTGGTATCGGTTCGTGCAGTTAAAATATCAATTTTTTGCGTGTCTTGGAAAGGCATTGTGGAAAGAACTTCGGAACATAGCCGAATAAACAGCTTTTCCGTACCATAATGGCCTGCATCCACAAGCAGAATATCGTGCTGATAGTCCAGGAAGGTATGGTGCGTCAAATCACCCGTTACCAGGGCGTCGGCGCCGGCCCGTACGGCCGCCTCGACGTATGATGAGCCGGCTCCGCTGGAAACAGCGACAGTTGAAATTCGAGCCTCGCTCAGAAACGGGGTGGTACGGATTATCGGACAGTCGAGCTGCTTCTTGACAAACGCTGTAAAATCCTCAGCGGTCATCGCTTCGGCAAGCCTTCCAACAGCACCTATTCCGTGGTTCTGGAGCTTGTCCTCCAGGGCGATTGTGTGCATGGCCACGAGCCGGCTTCCCAGCGCATGCTGCATCGTGGATTTCAAACCCGAAGCATCCCACACCGTGGTTTCGACGTCGATCTCCCACTGTCCGTCCTCAAGCCGACGCAGCGCGCAGGTACGGTTTTCGTCGGCCTTCAGTACGTGCGTGCAGGATTCCGTCGGATCCTCACCCTCGCTGACGCGAAAAAGGACCTGCCGCCTCTGCCCCCGGGCCGGATCCAGAGCCCGCATGTTTTCGAGCAGCAACGCCGCACCGAGAGCCGAATTCAAACCGCCGTGCGTGGCGTCTGCGTTCGTGTGCATGGCAATGACGCTGATTTCATCGCGCAGCAAATCAGCAATGAGAGCACCGCTTGTGCTGTCGGTGCGTATCGATTTCAACGGGTGGAAAATGATCGGGTGGTGGGCGACGATACATTGGACATCGCGTTCTGCAGCCTCCTTCGCCACATCAGGCGTGACATCGAGACACACAAGTACACGGCGCACTTCCGCCTCGGCAGAACCGAGGAGAAGACCGATGTTGTCGCGATCCCACGCCAGCGATGCCGGCGCCCACTGCAGCAATCCGGATAATATGTCTCCAATGCGGAGCATAAAAAAAGTGCACCTCAGGGATGCACTTAATTCCGTTGATCTGGTGCCGGGGTGGTATGGGAAATTACTGCGAAAGTGTTGTACACGTCCATAAATCCAGACTCAGATCATACATATGCTGTGGAGCTGAAGGGAATCGAACCCTCGACCTCTACAATGCGAATGTAGCGCTCTCCCAACTGAGCTACAGCCCCAGTCCGTTCAATATAGCACCTTTCAGGGCTTAGATGCAAGACGGGTGCACGCCTGCGCTGCATGCCAGCGGTGCACGCAGGAGGCAGAATGCGGGCGGCAGGAGACAACTGGACAACTCTCGTTCACTGCTGCAGCATCGAAATGAGGGCGTAGTGCTTCCTGCTTCCTGCGTTCGCTGCAGGAGAACATTGTCTTGGCTCATAAAAGGCTTTATCTTCCTCAGGTAAACTCGTGAGAAATATCATGTTCAATCGCTATCCTTTTCTACTGATCCTCCCTTTGCTGCTGCTCGCTGCGGCCTGCAGTTCGTCGGTGAGCACCGTGGATCATCCGCGGTCACCCACCGGCGCCCCTCCCCTGCCTGCCGATATCAGCAGCGGCAGAAAAGCAGTGATCATGGAAAGCTATGAATGGATGGGTGTCCCGTATCGGTACGCGGGGAACACGCGGCGCGGTGTTGATTGCTCGGGGCTCGTCAACGCCGTGTTCGGAAAGTTCGGTGTAACGCTGCCCCGGCGTGCGAGGGACCTGTTCAGGAAAGGACGATCGGTGAACAGACAGTCGCTCAGTCCGGGCGACCTCGTGTTTTTTTCGAATACCGCAGGCAAGGGCATCACCCATGTCGGCATCTATCTCGGTCACGACAGCTTCATCCACTCCTCGTCGTCACGCGGAGTGATCATTTCCTCCCTTGAAGACCGCTACTACCGCAAGCATTACGCCGGCGGCAGAATGATTATCCGGTAGCGACCTTCCTCACAACGTCGATCACAGTGCCGTCGACCCATTTGATCGCGGCGATAATCCGGTCCTGAAACTCAGGCGAATCGGGCCTGCCGCCGCAGATGCTCTCCACTTCCTCCTTGATCGCCTCGATCGGACGGACAGGAAGTCCCGAGTTTTTCGTCGCGTCGATCAGATCCTGTCGCAGCGGATTGATCGCGATACCACGCTCGGTGACAATGACGTCGATCAGTTCACCCGGACCGCATAATGTCGTTACATCTTCAACGATGACGGGTATGCGATCACGGAAACTCGGGATGGGCAGGATGGTGCATTTCGAGAACAGGCAGTTCTGCCACCCACCGATGCCATGGAGCAGGCGGCCATCGCTGTGTGTGACGACATTCGCGTTGAACTTCACATCCACCTCGGTGGCGCCGAGAACGACCACATCCAGCATCGAAGCGATGTTGCCCTTGTTGTGGTAATTGTAGCTCACGAACGGATTCGTGTGGATATGGTGGGGATTGTCGCGCATGCTCTCAACACCCGCAAGATCGAAGGTCTGCCCATCGAGGATGTAATCCGTCAATCCTTCTTCCAGCATGTCAACGAGATAGCGCGTGCTGCCGCCTCGTACGAAGCGGGCCTTGATACCCTGAGCCCGCATCATGTCGCGAAGAAAGATGGCAAACGCCAGCGAGGTGCCGCCGGCACCTGCCTGGAAGGAGAATCCGTCACGCAGTATTCCGGCAGCCTCTACGAAACGGGCCGTGAGTTCGGCGATCAGCAGACGGTCGGGGCTTTTGGTGATGTTCGTTGTGCCGCTGACGATTTTCTCCGGCTCACCGACTTTATCCACGACCACGACAGAGTCGACATGGTTCCCCATGATCTGCCAGGGGACGCACGGAAATGGTACGAGATTATCCGTGACGACGATGACGTTGTCCGCATACTGTGAATCAGCCAGGGCGAAACCGAGTCCGCCGCAGGCCGAAGGACCGTTGACGCCGTTGCAGTTACCGAACGGATCGGCCGTCGGAGCCGCGATGACGGCGATATCTACATGCACTTCCCCGTCTTGGATGGCCTGGTAGCGTCCGCCATGTGATCGCAGAACGCCGAGTCCGCGCATCTTGCCGGCAGAGGCGTAGGCTCCGAGCGGACCATTCATAGAGCCTTCGATGTGATGGATCACACCGCTATCGAGATGACGGATCAGAGGTTCGTGACAGGGAAACGACGCCGAGGGGAACCAGCGCAGGTCCTTCACGCCGAGTTCGGCCGCAGCGTCAAAAATGTTATTCGCCACCAGGTCGCCATTGCGGAAATGATGATGGGAAGAAATCGTCATGCCGTCACGAAGTCCCGCTTTCTGGAGGGCGGTTTTCAAATCGGCCACGACCTTGTTGCCGTCATCAGGATAGTCGGCGCATGTGGAAAGTGGCGGAGCGGTCTTGCGACCCTCGGGTTTGTACTTCCCCACTCCCTGGTACGGTGTGGCGGGTTGACCGTTGATTTCCGTCAGGACGTCGCGTCCCGCTGCATTGGTTTTCATACTATCCTTCATCGTTTTCCTCCTTCCATTCCGCGGAGAGGAGTCCGGACTTGATCGCGAGGGTGATCGTAGTCTGTGCGCGCTTCACAACAGGCGGATCGATCATTTTCGAACCGAGCGACACAACACCGAGTCCCTGCCGTTCCGCTTCGTCGAAGGCGAGTACGATGCGTTTCGCTTTCTCGACTTCCGCTTCCTGCGGTGC
>PKTF01000346.1 GCA_002869275.1 Ignavibacteria bacterium
AGCTGGGCTTTCAGCTCATCTCTGATTTTCTCGGCGGATTCCAACTCGATTTTTGCCTGCTCGCGCTGTGCTTCAAAGGTACTCAGCTGTTGAATGAGATTTGCGGTCTCAGCATCGAGGCTGACAAAACCTTTCGACTGCTGGAACCCGCGCACACGGTTCTCCACCAGGGCCAGTGAATCCTTCTTGTCATCGAGCTGACTCTCCAGGAAGCTTCGCGCCGTCGTAATATTCTGACGGGCGGATTCCAGGTTGCGTCGCTGATACGCATCGATAAAGAGATTCGCGATCGTGGCTGCCTCGATGGGCGAGGTGCTCTGCACGGAGATCTGGATGTAATCGACACCGCGAACCTGTTCGGCACCCATCTGGCCTCGTGCACGCGCGGCCACGACAGGCTCGGTTGCGAGCCGGGAGGAGGTATCAAGCTTCGCCATACCCATCGAGACGAAGAAATCCTCGAGATTGAGCGAGCGTGCGATCTTGCGCAGTGTTGACGGACGCTGTCGAGCCTTCAGTATCGGAAGTGTGTCTGCCAGGGCATTCAGGTCCTCCGTGCTGCTCATCAGTGTGTGTGCTACGCGGCCGGCGATGTCGTCGCTTTGCAGCATATGAATTTCGTTGGCAAGAATGCGTTCGCCACCCCAGCCCAGCCCTTCGAGTCCCCCCTGCTGACCGGCCTGTCCGCTGAGCAGATCCATCGACGGCTTCAATCGTACCATGGCGGAGGCGCGATAAATATCATCCTGCTGCATGGTATACAGCCACGTGGCGGCGACCACGATGACAAAGATCGCGAGGATCACCCATTTACCTTCGAAAGCAATGCGCAGGTATTCCTGCACCTGCTTGTTAAAGTCGTCTCTGGCGGTCATGAATACACTTTTTCACGTGGGGGAAAGCAGCCAGCACCCTCATCTCGGTGATGCGAGGACACAGGTCCGCGTACGGGCCATCAGGCGGCGTTATTTCGTCAGGTTGATGACGGCAATCGTCGATGTCACAATCGATGCAATCGCGACAATGATCTGTGCGATACGCAGTACCATATTGCTCTGTTCCTGACCATCAACAATAATCAAATCACCGGGAAAGAGCAACAATTCGGAAGTGGAGGTGGGTACCGAACGCAGTTCGAGATACTTGTCGAGGTCGATTTCGAAGACCTCGGCGATCTCATTTTCCCTGTCTGCTCCACCCTTCCGAACAATCTTCACGCGATAGAGGTACGACTCTGCGCCGCCGCGGGTGAGTGGACCTCCGCAGTAGGACAGAAGATCCAGCAGATTCGTTTCTACAGGGATCCTGTAACGCCCGGGATTTCCGACATAGCCCCAGACGCTGACCATCATCGCGCCACCGCTGCCAGGCGAGAAATTGTAGTATGAACCACCCTGGTTGCTGAACGCAGGCTGAGTAATCACACTCGCGTCATCCAGGATCTGCGCCCCGAGAGGCGCAGATCCGATGACAATAACCATCACGAAATAGAGAATCGTGGAACGCACTTAGTTGTCCTCTTCCTTCGCGGCTTTGTACTCGGCGACGATCTTCTCCTGAACGTCATTCGGCACTTCTTCGTAATTCGAGAATGCGCGACGGTAAATGCCGCGACCCTGAGTGATCGACCGAAGCCGCGTAGCGTAATTATACAGTTCCGAGAGGGGCACCTTGGCGCGGATCACCTGGAACGGACCTTCAGCATCCATCCCCTGGATTTTTCCGCGATGGGTTGAAATATCGCCCATGACGTCGCCCATGAATTCATCAGGGACCGTCACCGTGATATCGTAAATCGGCTCGAGAAGCATCGGCTTCGCATCCGAGACAGCCTTGCGAAACGCCTGCTGGGCGGCGACCTTGAACGCCATTTCGTTGGAGTCGACCGTGTGCTGACTTCCGTCGTAGAGAGTGACCTTGAGGTCAACCATCTTGCAGCCGGCCACGACGCCTCTCGACATCAGTTCCTGAATCCCCTTGTCCACCGCCGGGATGAAACGGCCACTGATCACGCCGCCGACAATATTATCGGCAAACTCGTAACCCTCTCCGCGTGGCTGGGGATCGAGCTTGATGTACACTTCTGCATACTGGCCCGCACCGCCCGTCTGTTTTTTGTGCCGGTAGGATACGTCGGCATGCTTGCGAATGGTTTCACGATACGGGATTTTCGGCGGGAAGAGGTCCACTTCCACCCCGAAGCGCTCCTTGAGCCGCCGGGTCATCACGTTGATGTGAATTTCACCCTGACCGAGAACAATCGTCTCGCCGGTTTCGCTGTCAACTTTGACCTGGAAAGCGGGATCTTCCTCATGCAGCGTGTGCAGTCCGGTACCGATCTTATCTTCGTCGCCCTTGGCCTTGGACTTCACCGCGCTCGACATCACGGGCTCGGGAAATGCGATCGGCGGAATCTGGACTTCATATCCTTTCGAACTGAGCGTGTTGTTCGTGTGCGTGTCTTTCAATTTCACAACGGCCGCGATGTCGCCCACAGGCACTTTCGATACCTCAAAGCGCTCCTTGCCGCGAAGCGCGTACATCTGGTTGAGGCGTTCGCTCTTACCGTTGGTCTGATTCACCATGTCTGAACCTGCGGACACGGTACCGTTGTAGACACGGAACAATGAAAGCTCACCGACATGCGGCTCGGAGATGGTTTTGAACACAAACGCCGCGACCTGATTGCCATTGGCGTCGGGCGTGATTTCGAGGGTCTCTTCGGTTCCGGATTTGAGAGCCTCACAGCTGCAGCCCGTAATGGGATCGGGACCGTAGTTGATAAAGAACTCCATCATGCGTCCCACACCGATGTTCAGCTCGCCGGCCATGCAGAAAATCGGGAAGATCTTGCGGTCGCGGATAGCCATCTTGAATCCGAGTGCGAGCTCATCGTCGGACAGAGTACCGTTCTCGAAAAATTTCTCGAGGAGGTCTTCCGAAGATTCCGCGACCTTCTCGAGCATCGCCTGATGCTCAGCCTCGATACGGTCGGTAAATTCTGCAGGGACCTCGGATTCAGTATACTTGCCACTGCCATCAGTGGAAAACGTCATCAGCTTCTTCCGCACCACGTCAATGCAGGCGTTGAAGTTCGGTCCCTTATTGACAGGGAACTGGGCGATGATGAGGTCGGGACCGAAACGGGCTTTTGCTTCTTCATACACACGGTCGAAGTCTGCATGCTCGTTATCCATTTTGTTGACGGCGATCACCACCGGCACCTTGGCTTCGGCAGCGTAGCGCCAGACGAGTTCACTTCCAACCTCGACACCTTCGACCGCTTTCAAGACCAGCAGGGCGCTGTCAACGACGCGCAGACTTGAGATCACATCACCAATAAAGTCATTGTATCCAGGCGTATCCAGGATGTTGAGCTTATGGTTCATGAACTCGGTCGACAGCAGCGTACTGTTGATCGATATCTGCCGGTCGATTTCGTCGGAGTGGTAATCAGAGACGGTACTGCCGTCTACAATACTACCGATACGAGTAGCCGCTCCGGAAGCCATCAGCATCGCGTCAGCGAGGATAGTTTTTCCGGAGCTACCGTGGCCGATAAGAGCCACATTCCTGATTTTGTCGGGAGTGAATTCTTTCAAAGGGTCCTCCTTAGGATAGGCGTATGAGAATCATCAGCTTGCTCATCGTACAATCTAATAAATTTATGGTGGGTAGGGCTAAGTTGCAAATAAGAGCGGATGCACCGGATTCCGCCCGCCAACCGCAACCAGCACGCGAGAACGCCCGCTCCATGCGCAGTGCAGAGACTTTGTTTTTACAGCACTTTGTAGATATATTTCCCGGAATTTGGTAATTCGCATGAAAGCAGAAATTATTTCCATTGGTGATGAATTGCTGATCGGCCAGGTGGTCAACACCAACGCATCCTGGCTCGGTGAACAATTCAGTTTGGCAGGCATACAAATCGTGCGCGTTACCGTCGTTGGTGACACCAGGGAGCACATTCTCACCGCCTTCGACAGAGCCTGGGCCGAACACGACGTTGTCGTTGTCACGGGCGGACTCGGCCCCACGCACGACGACATCACGCGTGAAACCGTTTGCAGTTTCTTTGACACGCCGCTCGTATTCAGTCAGCTCGCTCTCGATGATATCACAACCATGTTTCGCGAACGCAACCGCCCCCTGAGCGATCTCAACCGCGATCAGGCGATGGTCCCTGCATCCGCTCGTGTCATCCGCAATGCGCATGGAACGGCACCAGGATATCATTTTCAAAGCGGCGAAAAGCATTTCTTCGTCGCTCCGGGCGTTCCATACGAAATGCATGCGATGATCGAGGACGACATCCTGCCACTGCTGCGGACGGCGCTGAGAAATACCCATGAATCCGTGACCATGCTGACAACCGGCATCCCGGAATCCGCCCTCGCGGAGCAGCTCGACGGCATCGAAGGCCTGGAGACATGCGTTGGTGTGGCGTTCCTCCCCTCACCAATGGGCGTAAGGATTCGTCTGACGGCGAAGGGAACTGAACACACGGACTGTCAGGATGCTCTCAGGCGCGTTGAGAATTTTGTCCGGGATCGTGCCGCCGAGTATATCTTCGGCACCGACAGACAGACCCTGGAAGAAATGGTCGGCAGACTGCTCATGGAACGCGGACTGCAGCTCAGTGTTGCCGAAAGCTGCACTGGCGGCGTCATCACGGACAAACTGACGAACATCAGCGGCAGCAGTGCGTGGTTCGAGCGCGGTGCCGTCACCTACAGCAACGAAAGCAAGACCGCGATGCTCGGCGTTTCCTCAGATCTCATCGCGGCGCACGGCGCGGTGAGCCGTGAAACTGCGGAAGCAATGGCGCAGGGCATCAGGCTGCACTCCGGCAGTGATATCGGACTGTCGACAACCGGTATCGCGGGTCCCACGGGTGCGACACCGGAGAAGCCCGTAGGCCTCGTATGGATCGGCCTGAGCACCGCGGCAACACGTTTCGCCTATCCTTTTTATTTTGGCAGCAACCGTATACGCACCAAACAACGGGCAGCCCAGGCCGCGCTCGACATGGTACGGCGCAATCTGCTTTCACTACCACAAGTCCCCACGATATTGACGAAAACACCATGAAAACATTACAGAACATCATTGACGAACACGGCTTCGATCGTATGCTTTCGCGGCTGGCGCACGAGATACTCGAACGCAACCTGGGACTGGACAATCTGGCCATCATCGGTCTGCGCACTCGCGGAGAGTTCGTGGCCCAGAGGCTCGCTTCGAAACTGGAGAAGATCGAAGGCACGCTGCCCGAACTCGGCGTGCTTGATGTGACCCTGTACCGCGACGACGTGCGGCAGCACCTCCGGACCCCGGAAGTGCGTGCGACGGACATCGCGTTCGACATCACAGACAAGAATGTCGTGCTGGTGGACGACGTCCTCTTCACCGGGCGCACAGTACGATCAGCCCTGAATGCACTCGTCGATCTTGGGCGCGCACGCACGATTCAACTCGTCGCTCTCGTGGATCGCGGACACCGCGAGGTCCCGATCCGCGCCGATTTCATCGGGAAAAACATCCCGACCTCCCGCGGACAGGAGGTTCGTGTTCACCTCAAGGAGGTCGATGGACACGACGGTATCGACCTGGTTTCCATAGAAGATTAACTGCAACTCCCAGACAGCCGGAGCATTATGTCATCGCTATCCATTCCGCATCTCCTCGGTCTGCAAGGCGTGCCGAAGGAGGACATCTCCCTGATTCTCGATTCCACGGACAGCTTTCTCGAGATTCTTGACCGACCGATCAAGAAGGTTCCTACCCTGCAGGGCAAGACGGTCGTCAATCTGTTTTTTGAAAACAGCACGCGAACGCGCATTTCCTTCGAACTGGCGGAACGTCGACTCTCAGCCGATGTCGTCAACTTCGCAGCCTCCAGCAGCAGCGTGAAAAAAGGGGAAACCCTGCTGGATACCGCACGCAATATCGAAGCAATGAAAGTGGACATCGTGGTCATGCGCCACAGCGCCGCTGGAGCCGGGCACTTTCTCAGTGAACGCTGCACGAGCCGTTTCATCAACGCAGGTGATGGAGCACATGAGCACCCCACGCAGGCACTGCTCGACATGTGTACCATTCGTCAGAAGCATGGTTCACTCGAGGGTCTCAACGTGTGCATCATCGGCGACATCGGCCATTCACGTGTCGCACGTTCGAACATCTACGGCCTCATCACAATGGGAGCGAATGTGGCGGTCTGCGGACCACCCAGCATGTTCCCCTATGATCTCGAGAAACTCGGGGTACGAGTGTTCACCAATATCGACGAAGCCCTGCAGTTCAGTGATGTGATCAACGTGCTGCGGATTCAACTCGAGCGCGACGCCGGGGCCGATTTCCCTTCGCTTCGTGAATACCATAACTCGTTCGGCATCACACGAGAGCGTCTCGACAAGCTGGGACGGGAAATTACCGTCCTGCACCCAGGCCCCATCAACCGCGGGGTCGAAATTGAATCGGAAGTGGCTGATGGCCCCTACTCGGTCATCCTTCCCCAGGTCACGAACGGCGTGGCAATACGAATGGCGGTCCTCTATCTTATCGGAACCAGAGCGGAGTAATCCATGGCATCATATCTTTTCAAGAACGCCCGCATCCTCGATCCTGTCAGCGGGCTCGATACTCAAAGCGACCTGCTGGTCTCCGAAGGCACAATCGAAGCCATCGGCGATAACCTATCGGCCGCTGGTGCCGAGGAATTCGATTTTAGCGGGAAGACCATTGTACCCGGACTGTGTGACATGCACGTACATTTTCGCGAACCGGGGTTCGAGCATAAGGAAGACACACGCAGCGGAGCTGCCTCGGCCGCTGCCGGGGGGTTCACCGCCGTAGCGTGCATGCCCAACACTGATCCGCCGATCGATACGGCCTCGGTGGTTTCATACATTTATGAAAAAGGCAGGGGCCTGGCCGTTGATGTCTATCCCATCGCAGCGATCACGAAAGAGCGCAAAGGTGAATCACTCGCCCCGATGGTGGAACTCCGCGAGGCCGGAGCCGTCGGCTTTTCCGATGATGGCAGTCCGGTATTCAACACAAAGGTCCTGCGTACCGCGCTTGAATACGGCTCCATGTTCGATGTTCCGATCATCCAGCATGCCGAAGACCCGCACCTGTTCACGGGTGGCGCGATGAACGAAAGCCTCGTATCGACCGAACTGGGTTTACCCCCGATCCCTCGTCTGTCTGAAGACGCCGTCGTCGCACGCGATTTGATGTTCACCGAATATGTGAACGGCAGGTACCATCTCGCGCACATGAGTACACGCGGGGCGGCCGAAGCCGTGCGCGCGGCGAAGGCAAAGGGGTTGAAAGTCACGAGCGAGGTCGCTCCGCATCACTTCGTTCTCACCGATGAGTCGGTGCGCGGCTACGATTCGAATGTCAAGATGAACCCTCCACTCCGCACCGCGGATGACGTCATCGCGATGAAAGAAGCGCTCCGTGACGGCGTGGCCGACGCGATCGCGACGGACCACGCGCCGCACGCTGGATTCGAAAAAGAAGTGGAATTCGTCTACGCACCGTTCGGCATCATCGGTCTGGAAACAGCAGTCGGGCTTTCGGTTACGGAACTGCTGCTGGAGAAATGGCTCACGCTGCCACAGCTCATCGAGAAACTGTCGACAAATCCGCGGCGGATCCTCCGGCTTCCGGAAATCCGTCTGGAAGCCGGCCAGCCGGCAAACCTGACCTTCCTCGACATGGACGCACAGTGGACAGTGGATGTCGAACGCTTCCGTTCAAAATCGCGAAACTCGCCGTTCCACGGCAGGGTCCTGACTGGCAAGCCGCTTGGGATCTTCAATAACGGACAGCTCGTGATTGATCTCTGAGACAGCAGTCTCCCCGGCCAGGACGGAACAGCCGGATCGATCGCACGGTATAAATAGAATAGACATGATCTTTTCCGAATCCAGATGAGGTGCCCAGAATGAAGTACGCAGTGATTTTTTTCCTGTCTCTCGTCATGATTTCCTGTTCCTCGCAAGAGAAGAATACCGACGATCAGGCGGGAAGTGCCACGGAAACCATCTCCTCCGAGGTTATCGGCAGTGACATGGGCTATATCGTCGAAAACGCAGCGTTGGTCACTGCAGAGGGCGATGCTACTTTCTCGATCAAGGGCGCTCTCAAGCTGCGGCCCGGGAATTCGCAGGTGATGATCATCCGTACGCAATCGGAAAACGGAGGATTCACCGAGCTCCTCGCACTCGAGTTCCCCGCCTTCGCCGAAGGGACCCGCATGGATTACGAGAACGGAAATGACAAGTCCAACTTCTGGATCTTCGGTCTTGCCGGAGAGACGGACATCATCAGGCAGACAGGAAGTATCGAAGGGTCCATTCGTCTTCTCAAGACCGAAGACGCCACGAATACACTCGGCCTGAACCGTGAGGTGAGCAATGGTGTAGGTGAGATGGAAATCGTTGTGATGGATATCGACAATTCCGACGTACCGGTGGAAGTCGAGAAAAAATACGCCGCGCGCTTCCGTCTGCCCATGATCACACTCGACGAGCTGGCCCGCATCAACCAGCCCATTTAATCGGCTGTTCTTTCGTATATTTCCAGGGGCAGGCCGTTTCGTCTGCCCCTGAACTATTCTCCGCAATCCGTCAACAAACGCATGCTCGAAGCGACCGATTCGCGACCCGCGATTTCCATTATTATCGTCAGTTACAACGTACGCGATCTGCTGGAAAGCTGCCTGAATTCGCTGTACGCGTCCGTCGCCGACCTGTCACACGAAGTCTTCGTGGTCGATAACGACTCGGATGACGGAACGGTCGAGATGGTCCGCCAGCGCTTCCCCGCGGCACGGCTGATTGCCAGCGACGAAAATCTCGGGTTCGCGCGCGCCAACAACCTGGCGCTCAGGGAAGCCCGTGGCAAACTGCTGCTGCTGCTCAATCCCGACACTCTTGTCCAGGAAGACACCTTCGCCACCATGAAGCGATTCTTCGAGGAAAACGAGGATGTCGGAATGGCGAGCTGTAAGGTGATCAAACCCGATGGTACGCTCGAGGCAGGCTGCAGACGCAGCTTTCCTTCGCCCTGGGTTTCGTTCACAAAGTTGACCGGACTCAGCACGCTCTTCCCCCGTTCACCCCTTTTCGCCAAGTACAACCTCACCTACCTGAGCGAAGATGAATCGTACGAAGTCGATGCCATCTCCGGATCCTTCATGATGCTGCGCCGTGAGGTCTACGATACGATCGGGGGACTGGACGAAACCTACTTCATGTACGGCGAGGACCTCGACTGGTGTTACCGCACGCAGAAGGCCGGGTGGAAACTATACTATGTGCATAACACCAAAATCGTCCACTACGGCGGGGAGAGTACGAAACGCAGCAGCATCGACGCCAGGGCCGAATTTCATCGCGCCATGCAGGTGTTCGCGAAAAAAAATCTGAAGCTTTCGCCGTTGTCGCATGCCGTGATCGGGCTCGGTATTCGAGCACAACTTACCATTTCACGTTCGCGCTATATGATTTCGCGTTTGTGGCCGCTCATGGCGGACGCATTGACCACGATCTTCGCCCTGTTGATCGCGGAGCTCATCCGTTTCGGGGGGCTGTTCAGTTTCCCTGACTACGCCTATCCCACGGTGTATATCGTGGTCGTCGCCATCATGTGGATCGGCCTGCTGTTCTCAGGCGCGTACACGCGAGAACAGTACAGCATCGTGCGTTCCGGTCTCGGCGTTCTGCTCTCCTTTCTTATCCTCTCGTCATTGACGTTCTTTTTCAAGGATTGGCAGTTCAGCCGTATGGTCGTTCTCATCGCGGGCGCGGTCAATCTCGTGCTCATTCCCGGACGTCGCATTCTGAGCACGCTGCTTTCACCGCAGCGGCGCGATCACCCGGTAACAGGCCGTAGGACCCTTCTTGTCGGGCTGAATGAACAGACCATCGACATTTTTCACCGGCTCAAGCAACTCGATTATCAGCTGTATCATATCGTCGGCTTCATCGATCTCAGTCGGAAACGCATTGGAGAAGAAATCGGGGGATGCACGGTCATCGGCAGCGTGGCAAACATCGGCAAGGTGATCGATGAAAACGAGATCACTGATGTCATCATCGGTCCTGACGTCGTCACGTACGCAGAGATCCTTTCGATCATCAGCCGGACGCGCGGGAAGGGTGTACACTATCGCATCGTGCCCAAGACGATGGAATTCATCGTAGGGAAAACCAGTGTGGATCAATTAAGCAGCGTCCCCTTGCTGGATTTCGAATATAACCTGATGAAATCTCAGAATCGTGTGATGAAGCGGCTGATGGATATCGCTTTGTCTTTACCTGGAATCCTGCTACTTTATCCTCTCACATCCCTGTTCGCTGATCGGAAGCACCCCGGTCCTGCCACGCGTTTCGTGATGGGCCTCCCGTCTGTGCTGCGAGGCCGCAAAAGCCTGGTAGGTTACGACGAAGCGTACAGCAGCGTGCTACCGGATGTGTACCTGGGCAGGCCCGGACTCACGGGACTCGCCCAGCTGCGGAATGCGGACAGGATGACGGATGAAGAAATTCTCAGTTCGGTGATCCAGTATGTCAGGAACTACTCCATCTTCCTCGACATGGAGATCATTATCCGCACCATCGTAATGTTTGCACTTAAGAAGAACCGTCTCAGATAGATTATGGCTAAAACTGTTCTCGATTTTGAAAAACCCGTTGTGGCGCTTGAAGAGAAAATAGACGAAATGCGCAGAGTGATCGACGATCTCGAGCTGACCGATGAAATCGATGCGCTCGAATCTCGTGTGAATACGCTGCGTACGTCCGTCTATTCCAATCTCACCCGCTGGCAGAAGGTTCAGCTCGCCCGGCATCCTGACCGGCCGTACACCCTGGATTATATACGGTACATGGCTCCGGACTTCATCGAACTCCATGGTGATCGCACCTACGGCGACGACCACGCCATCGTCGGAGGATTCGCAACGCTCGAGGAGCGCTCTGTGATGATCATCGGCCACCAGAAGGGTCGCGATACCAAGGACAACTTGTTCAGGAATTTCGGGATGGCGAATCCGGAAGGGTATCGGAAGGCCCTGCGACTGATGCAAATGGCTGCCAAGTTCAACCGGCCCGTAATAACGCTGATCGATACGCCGGGCGCCTATCCGGGTATCGAGGCAGAAGAACGAGGTCAGGCCGAGGCGATTGCCCGGAACCTGTTCGAAATGGCCCGTCTTCCGGTCCCGATCATTGTCGTCATCATCGGTGAAGGAGCCTCGGGAGGAGCTCTGGGTATCGGCGTGGGCGACAGAATCCTGATGCTTGAAAACACCTGGTACAATGTGATCGCACCGGAGTCCTGCTCCAGTATTCTCTGGCGCAGCTGGGAGTATAAGGAACAGGCTGCTGAAGCATTGAAACTCACCGCTCCCGATCTTCTCGAGCAGGGCATCGTCGATCGCATCATTCCCGAGCCCCTGGGGGGTGCACATCGGAATCCCGCCGAAGCGGCTCTGCTGCTGAAGACGGCACTGTCTGAAGAACTCAAACAGTTAGTCGGGATCAAACCGGATCAGCTGCGCCGGCAGCGGGTCCGGAAATTCGGAAGTATGGGCGAATTCACCACCTGATATGGCAGAAACAGTTTCGCATCGATGCTCGCTGCGTGTCCGTTATGCCGACACCGATCAGATGCAGTTCGTCTACAACGGCAAATACCTGGAATATTTTGAAGTGGGGCGAACGGAGCTGATCCGGGCATGTGGCATGTCTTATGCGGAATTCGAGGACGATGGCACGTACCTCCCGCTCATTGAAGCACATTGCAATTACCATATTCCTGCGCGTTACGATGACATGCTGACAATCGTCAGTGAACTCAGGGAGATGCCTCGTGCGACGATGCGCATCGATTACGAGGTCATTCGCGAAGAGCCGTTCGCTAGAATTGCCAGCGGATATACCATCCACGCCTTCCTCGACAAGCATACCGGACGTCCCAAGCGGCCTCCACGCCGTTTTCTGGAAGTCATGGGCTTCCTCCAAGAAAAATAACACGGCAATTCCCTGTTTTTTCATGTTTTAGCAGCGTGCGTCCGATTATCGGACGCACGCTGTCTGCTTTCTGACAAAAAAGTAAGGCGAGATTAAGACTGCTGTAAGTCCGCCCACCTAACTTGGCCATTGTAGAATTAGAAGATCACAATTGTCAATGCAACGCCGAGGAAAGGTTAACTGACGGAAGTAATGAACGCATGAAACACTCTGCTGTCATACTGCTAGTCCTTGCGGGCCTCTCTCTCCTACACCCCTCCCCGGTTCAGGCTCAAACCGGATACCCCTCCAAGGTCGAGATGCTCACTTCGCTCAGATCCGGCAATCCTCAGCGAATTTTATTCGCCCTCAACAACATTGATAACGATCAGCTCGCACGGACACTGTACGTTGACCTTTACCAGATTGCCGGATCTGAGCCCTCCTCCCCCATCACTGCTTCAGCAGCTGCAAAAGCACTCGGGTTTGTTCTGCTGGTCGGCCGTGATGCCGAAATGCAGCCGATGTCGGAAGAGGAATTCGCCGAGAAAATCTCGATGCTCGAGGCATTGCTCGAGAATATCAATCCCGAAGTCACCGGAGTCGTCGAGCAGTTTCAGTGGCGCGCGGTGGAACTGATGCAATACTGTACCGCCTATGACTTTTACCGGGGTATCACCGGTAAGACATCTCCTTCCATTGAAGAGCGCCTGTCACACTTCGCGGACAACGCCGCGCAGCAACTCGAAAACTCCTTTGTCATCAGAAACAATCTTTCGCTGAAACTGGCCGCCGCCGCCGGCATCGCCGGAATCATCCTGCGAGACACCGATGCGCTCGCAACGCGGCGCAGTCCACAACAGTGGCTGGGAATTGCGATACGTCATATCGATGAGACCATATGGGAATACCAGAGCAATCCCGATGGCTGGTATGGATACAGCGAAGGACCGTGGTATTTCCGTTACGCCATGATGAATCTGATCCCGTTCTTCCTGGCGTTTGACACGCATCTTGACGGAGGGACCTTCGCCTTCGAAGATCGGATCTTCGAGAGTCCGCTCCGAGACGCTCGATACCATACACTGTTTGACTGGATCTCAGCTCTACGCATGCCTGACGGCATGCTTCCGCCGTTTGAAGACACATACATGAAGGCATACTTCCCCGAACTCGCAAGCATCGGCGGCGTGCTTCCCGCATATCAGCATCTCGCCTGGCCAAACTACGGTGAGGACCTCGCGCCGATGGAAGCAGCCAGGTTCTCACGTGAACTATCACGCACGTTTGACGGAAGAGTTGACTACCTGATCTCAGCGCCTCCGACACCCGCGCATTCGACAATGTCCCAACAGACTTGGATCATGCCGGATGCCGGGTATGCGGTTTTCCGCAGCGGCTGGGAGGCAGACGCATCCTACTTTGCCCTGATCGGCAAGCATGGAATCGCGCGCACACACCGCTCCCCCGTCGGAAGCGGTCACAAACAGGCGAATGAAACTGCCTTCGTCCTGCAGGCAGGCGGTGAACTCCTTGCGCTCGAACCGGGCTATCACAGCAGCAAGGAACGAGAAGCGCTCGTCTATGGGGCGAACCACAATGTCATTCTCGTTGATGGACGCGGTGCCGACAGCACGTCATTCGGAACGTCACTCTTCGGAGCAGACAGCTTCATCCAGGACACGATCAGCACGCAGGAACATGGGTCCGTCACGATCCGCACCCATTACCAGGACGCCGATATCGAGCGCAGCGCGAGTCATCTGCACCACCGCTTCTTCATGATCACTGATCGCGCTGAGTCCGGCTTTACGCGCATGTTCACACATCAGCTTCATGGCAACGGCACTCTGTCAGAGGGCAGTTTTGTGCCGTCGTACGATGATCACAGCGCACAATGGACGTCAGGATCGATGCGCCTTCATGCCATCACGCATGCTCTTGGAAGTGATGTCACGCATGAAACGGTGTCGCGTCTTCACGCTCCTTCTTCATCCACATTCGCCAAACATGATGCGATGTACAGTTCGGTCACGTCCGACCGTGGCCTGTTCCATTCCGTTCTGTATGCTGCATCCACAGATGAAGATGTCAGCACCCGCGTTCTCGTGAACGCTGCGGACGTTTCGGTGATCCATGTGCAGACTCCGGTGGATGAACTGCTCTCGCTGATGACGGAGACAGCGTCGCACGTGCAGACCTCGGTTCCCGAATTCGGTGAGTTTTCTACTGACGCAAAAACTTTTCATTGCATCCTCGATGCCGCTGGCAGGCCGGAGTCATGGATGCTTGACGACGGCAGCTTCATTCGTCATGATGACAGAATGCTGCTGTCGTCGTCGCTTGAACTTCAGGCGACTGTTACCGCGACCGCCACGCATTACCGTCTCAGCGTACGCGCGGATGGGGCACTGCAGCTGCGCCTGCGTGTGCCCTACCACGTATCGCATGTCGCCGGCAATGGAATCAGTGCGTGGGAAATGGACGGAAATGCCGTACTCCTCAAGCTCACTGACGGAATTGCCGATTGTTCGCTGGAATTCAACACGGTAGCAACATCGGTTGAACAGTCGCATGCAATAGCGCAGACCTGCCGCATTCACGCCCCGTATCCGCAGCCCTTCCTCAGCGGCAGCGGTGCGGCGCTCATTATTCCCGTCGAAATCGCTGCGACGCACACCGCGGCAGCCGTTCTGTACGATGCCCTCGGACGCAAAAGCATGGAACTGCCTGTTCGCAGGGCGACCTCCGGCCCGCAGCCGCTGCTGATCGCAGCTGAATCGCTGCGGCCGGGGACCTACTATCTCAGGCTGCAAGCAGACGGGCAGTCAGCTGTTAAGCGTTTCATTATCCACTAGCATCAGTGCGCATGTACACAAGCGTTACAGGAAGTTATAGATACAGGAGTAGGATATCATGATCAGTCATTCATACCAGTCCAAACCGCCGGTGGCGTGGGCCCTCGCATTCACGGGGATCGTCCTTGCTGCCACGCTGTTCGGTGGTTGCACAGAGCCTCTGGCTCCGATGCTGCCGGAATGGGATGTCGATGCGAATGTTCCATTGATCCATCAGACCTATACAATGGAGGACCTGCTGCAGGAAGACGACATCATCAGAATCACGCAGGATGGTGATCAGGTGTTGGTCGTTTCACAGCGCTACCCTTTGAACTCCATCAGTCTCGGCGATCATCTGCGCATCGACGAGGTGCCGTTCTCCGCATCGGAGACGTTCAATGCGGTGCGCTTCGACATGCCGGATTATCTGGATCAGCGGCTGAACGTGTTCACCCTCTTTCCGGATCTGCCACGCGGCGAGCAGGTGGTCGCCGCCGTGCGCAATGACCTAGGAGTGACGGTCACGATGGATACACGCGAGTACTTCGAGGAAATGACCTTCGCGGAAGGAAACCTCTCACTCGAATTCACGAACAGCGTACCGGTACCGCTTCGGATCGAAGCAATTCGGTTAGTCGATCTCAGCGGCGCAACCATCGAGCAGATTACGTATGGTGGGCTGGTTCAGCCCGCACAGGTCGTCACGCTTCCTGCACTTGACCTGGACGGTTTGACCCTCAAGAACAACATGAAACTTGCATTCGATATCTCCTCTCCCGGCAGCAGCGGTGCTGTTGTCGACCTGAGCAGCACGCACAGCCTTGGAGTAAAGGGCGAGGTCACGGAAACGGATATCCTCTCCATGCGAGGCTACCTGCCGTCGCAGGATCTCCGGTACAACCGTGCGATCGATGTCGCCGAAGACAGCGGCATGCGTATCAAGGATGCAGTCGTCAGCGGCGGTACCCTGCAGTTTACGCTGAAAAACCATTTCTCCATCGGCGCTCAGATCAGCCTTACTCTGCCCAACACGACGAAAAACGGACAGCCCATCACTGCAAGCAAACATGTCTCACCGAAGAGCACGACGACTCTGACGATCGATCTTGATGGTGCTGCTCTCAAGCTGCAGAACGAAACCGCACTTCTCTATGACGCACAAATCGTCACCGACGACGCCTCTGATCATGTGGTCTTCGTGCAGAAAAATGATAGCGTCAGCATGAATGGAAGCCTGCGAAACATCACCCTGAGTTCGATGACGGGCACCCTCTCGCCGACCGCGCTCAGCGTCCGCGATCTGGAGCGATCGGATTTCAATTTTGACAAGACCATCGCCGGATCGATCCAGCTTGAAAAAGCACGCATGTGGGCATCGATTCGCAATCAGGCCATTCTGCCTGTAGGAATCAAGGACGCACGGGTGCTTGGAAAAAACACCTCCGGCTCGAGCGCGAACATCAACATCATCCCCATGGACCTCGTGGGACAATCAGAAACCACCATCGATTTCGAAAACGGCCAGGTCGTCAGCTTCCTCAATTCCTTCTCCCCCGAGTATCCTGACAGCCTTGGTCTTGAAGGGACCTTCGTACTGAATCCCACCGGGGCATACGGAAGCATCAGCGCCAGCGATTCCGTGGTCGGTGATCTGTTTGTCGAATTCCCGCTGCGCTTCACGCAGATCAGCGGCAGTATCGTGGACACCGTCGATATGTTCATCGACGAGGAAACCCGTGACAATTTGACGGAAGTCAATGAAGGCACACTGACGTTCGACGTGGAGAATCACCTTCCGACGGCAGTCATGATCGAACCGGAATTTCTCGACGCACAGGGACGCGTACTGCTCGCACCGATGGCCAGTACCGGAAATCCCCTCAGCGTGGGAGCCGCCCCGGTCGACGGTGACGGGTACGTGAGTCGCTCGGTGATCGAAAAGGTACAGATGCATTTCCTCTCAGAAGACTTCGCAAAACTCGCCCAGGCGGTATCGATCCGCTTCCGCATCTTCTTCACAGCCGAAGAAAGTGCCGGAGCCGCATTCCGCACGACGGATTACGTCCGCATCCGCGGATACGCCCGTTTGAATATCAGCAGTACAATCACTGAAAAATGATCCGTGAGGACAGGAAGACAACAATGCAAATGACACGAATCATCGCGACTCTCCTCGTCCTGCTGACCCTGATCGGGTTTGCGCGGACGGAGGCTCAGACAATCGGCACAAGCGCACGCATGACCGGCATGGGCAACAGCAGCGCGGGACTCGTACGTGGGCTTGACGCTCTCAATGTGAATCCCGCCCAGATCGTCCCAAATGACGGTGTTGTCGTTTCCCTCGGCGTCCTGCCGTTCGGAGCACAGGCGGGTGCGGATTTCATGGATTATGCGACATACAACGAGTACTTCACCGGTACGATCAATGACCAGGGTAAGCGGGTACCGACATACCTCGATACCCAGAGCAAAAATGCGATCCTGGGAACGTTCCAGGGTGATGTCGGTAACTTTACCCATGACATCCGCTACTCGCTCTTCAATGCCATGATCTCGACGAAGCTCCTCACCATCGCGGTCGGGGTCACGGAACGTACTGGAAGCAACGTCGTCCTTCCACGCTCTTTCGCCGAATTCACCTTTTTCGGAAACGAGCCAGGCAGAACCTACGATTTTTCGGAAACCTCTGTCTCGTCTTCGTGGACACGAGACTACAGCCTGACGCTCGCACAGGAATTCCGCATCATGAACCGCATCCCCATCCTCATCGGAGCGAGCCTCAAGCTCGTACACGGTTACGGGTATTTCGGTGTTGACAGATTCAACAGTTCATTCACCACGGATCCGGAAACCTACCAGGTATCGGGAACCGCGGATATGGTGGCGCAGTATGCCGGCACGAAAGACTGGATAGGGGCAAACAACAGTTTTCACTATTCACTGTTCCCGACACCGGTCGGAACGGGCTTCGGACTTGATCTGGGCGCGCATGTACAGATCAACCCCATGATCGCAGCCGGAATCAGTTTCGTGGATCTCGGATCCGTCAACTGGAACCGCCGCGCATATGAGATCTCAGCCAACGAAGATTTCACCATCGATTACATCACCTCCGATGGACAGGTAGATGAGATTCAGTCACGACTCGAAGGCCAAGAATACCCGACATCATCGTTTTCGACGCCCCTGCCTTCAGCGGTGATTCTCTCAGGGGTCGTCAGCTTCCCCAATATTCCGAAAAAAGGCAAATACTGGCACTTCACATTCAGCTACCGCCAGGGCTTCAATAACGTCGCCGGAAATTCCATCCGTCCGCGGGTAGGCTTCGGCACGGAAATCGAACTTCTGTACAATGTCGCGTTCCGCTTCGGTGCAAACATCGGCGGAATTCGTCCCGTGGTTTTCGGTGCGGGCGTCGGCTTCATCGCTGACAATTTCAAGCTCGATATCGGCACCATGGACATTACTCCGCATCTTTCGGAGTCATTCTCCGCAGTCGCAGTGGGTGTCAGTTCCCACTGGGACATCTAGAGTTTCCGCGCAAGCGGAAAACCACAACCTACTTCCCTTCCTCATACTTCCACAGCCGTGGTCTTCACGGATTGCGGCAAGGACATGCAAGCTTTCACTGGCTTGCATGTCCTTTATTATGGAAGTAAGTTTCGAAAATGTTCACGGTTCGTCTACCTCACATACTGGGATTCCTGCTGCTGGTCACAGGGCTCTGCGACGCTCAAACGTCGTCACAGAGGGCTATTGAGCCCCTGCTGCAGTTCGACGTTCCCGTCAGGCACGAATCTCGGCCCTACGGCAATTCCGCCGAACTCGCGAATACCGCGCTGCGTACTCCACGGATCGGACTTGTACTCAGCGGCGGTGCTGCGCGCGGAGTTGCACAGGTGGGGGTGCTGCGCGCATTGGAGGAAGCAAATATTCGGCCCGATTTCATCGCGGGGACAAGCATCGGAAGCATCATCGGTGGTTTATACGCAGGCGGGTACGATGCCAACCGATTGCAGAATTCGGTCAACGCTGTCGACTGGAGCCATGTGCTGCAGCTCAGCGACGAGGCTGACCGCAGCGCACTTGTCGTCGACCAGAAACCGGTTTCCGACCGGTCGATTTTGACCGTACGCTTCGACGGATTGCTGCCCGTTCTCCCACAGGCGGTATCCAACGGCCAGCGCCTCACGAACATGCTCAACGAGCTGGCGCTTCAGGGGTATTATCAATCGACGAACTTCGACAGCCTCGGCATCCCGTTCAGGGCCGTGGCGACAGATCTCGTTTCCGGAGAACGGGTCATTATCGGCAGCGGCAGTCTCGCCGAAGCAATGCGATCCAGTTCCACCATTCCCGTGATGTACGCCGCGGTTCCGCGTGATTCGATGCTGCTCGTCGATGGGGGGCTGGTCTCGAATCTTCCTGTCGACGTTGCCCTTGCGCATGGATGTGATCTTGTCATCGCCATCAATACCAGCAGTCCCCTCAGCCAGCGCTGGGAAATCCGCGATCCATTCGAAACTCTCGACCAGGTCTTCTCTGTCATGATGAAAGACAATCTCGAGCGGCAGAGGAGCCTCGCCGATTTCGTTATCGAACCCATCCTGCATGACTACAGTGGAAATGATTTCGACAAGGCCGACAGTCTGATCGAAATAGGCTATCGGATGGGTAAGCAATGGGTGCAAGCGATCCGCGACAGTATCGATGCGCGAATGCTGCGATCACTCCCTCGACCAGATGATGATGTACGCCGACTGTATCGCGTTCAAATTTCCGGGTTGAACGACGATGTCAATCCTGAAATCGGCAAAAAACAAACTCTGGATGATGCCTACCGCCTCGCGGTCGCGCTGCAGCGAAGGGAAAACATCAGACGCGTTAACGTGGCGATTTTCGCCGACTCTCTCGTTCTGCTGCAGGCGGATTCCTGTTCGCGCATCACCGCTGTGCACATCCATGGCAACACCCTGCTCAGTGACCGTGATGTCGCGGGTATCGAGGCGCGATGGAGAAACGCCTGCTGTAATGCGGACAACAGGCGTGGCCTGGCAGAATACATCCTCCACGATTACCGGCGCATGGGCTATTCGCTGGCCCGGATCGATTCGATGCGCATGAGCGAGGGTGACGTCCACGTGCACCTCAATGAAGGGCATATCGATCGCATTCTTGTACACGGAAACGAAAAGACAGATCGTGTCGTCATCCTGCGCGAGCTTCAGCTGCCAGAGGGTGAGGTATTCCAGATTTCCGCCCTGCGGCGGTGGATGGCAAATCTCGCGAGCCTCAACCTGTTTCATTATGTCACCTTCGATATCGAGCAATCAGATCGAGAAACCACCCTGATATTGCGCGTGATCGAGAGGCCGTCACAGATGCTGCAGACTGCCATACTGGTCGATGATGAGAGGAATGCGCAGCTGGGCGTGGTGATCCGGGATGCGAATTTTTTCGGTACGGGAACAGAGCTGGCAGCATCCTTCTTCAGTGGCGACAAGAACCGGCAATACGTTCTGCGCTACAGCACGAACAAGCTGTTTTACACCCCTTTCAGTCTGTCGCTGATGGGTTACTACGGGTTCAAGGATTACAACAACTACCGGGAAGTCACCGGCCTTCCCGACCACCGATTCGAGCGTGAGGTCTCATCCATCTATCGCAGCATCAAGACAGGGGCACTGGCATCCTTCGGTTTGTATGTGCAGCGCTTCGGAAGTCTTCTCGGCACGATCCGCTATGAACACCAGCGGCTGAGAACCGACCAGGTGCTGCGAACAGATCCGGAGATGATCGACGAGGAAAACCACATCGTGGCACTCAGCCTGTCATCGACAATCGACACAAAGGATCGGTATCCCTATCCGCGAACAGGCATCTTTTTTACCGCCGAGTACACCTCGGCACAGACATCGTTCGGAAGTGAAATTCCTTTCTCGCGTCTGTTTTCGACCTATGAACTGTTCATCCCAGCATTCGGACAGAACCTCATCGTCCATCCACGATTCGTGTTCGGCTATGGAGACAAAACCATGCCGCAGGGAGAGGAATTCCGCATCGGGGGACTGCACTCGTTCATCGGAATGCGTGAAAATGAATTCAATGGCCGGCAGATTGCCGTAGGCAGTATCGCATTGAGGTATCACATGCCATTCAGCATCCTCTTCGATACCTACCTCTCGCTGCGATATGACATCGGCCGTACGTGGAAGAACCCGGAACTGGTAAGAATAGAAGACCTGCGCCATGGCGCAGGTCTCATCGTGGGGCTGGATACTCCTATCGGCCCCGCGGATTTCGCAATCGGTAAAAGCTTCTATTTCCTCAGAAACAAACCGACAAATCCCGTCCGCTGGGGACCGACCAATCTCTATTTTTCGATCGGCGTCGAACTGAACTAAATCAGTCTTACTCCTTGCAGCCTTTCAAAAATTCTGTCAGTAATCGCACGCCGGCACCTGTGCCGCCCTTCGGCTGGTAGTCTTTGGCCTCTTCGAGCATCGCGGTTCCTGCGATATCGAGGTGCGCCCAGGGGAATTCCCCGACAAAATGCTTGAGAAAGATCGCCGCGGTGATCGCTCCTCCCCAGCGACCGCCGAGATTCTTCAGATCAGCGATATCGCTTTCCATCATTTTTTCGTATTCCTGGAACAGGGGCAGTTCCCAGACACGTTCATACGTTCGATCACCGGCTTCGTACAGTTCGTTCATCAGATCATCATCATTGCCCATCATGCCGGTGACGTGGGAAGCGAGCGCCACTACCACGGCACCGGTCAGGGTCGCCACATCGATAATCGCCGCAGGTTTGAAGCGTTGCGCATAGACGAGCGCATCGGCGAGAATCAGGCGGCCTTCGGCATCCGTATTCTTGACTTCGACGGTCTTCCCGTTAGACATGGTGAGAATGTCTCCCGGGCAGAGCGCGGCTCCGCCCGTCATGTTGTCGGTCGCCGGGATCAGGGCGACAAGCCTGATGGGAAGTTTCAGCTTTGCCACGGCGTACATGGTGCCGAGGACAGCTGCCGCACCACTCATATCCATCTTCATCTCTTCCATGGCACTCGCCGGTTTGATCGAAAGCCCGCCCGAGTCAAACGTGACACCCTTGCCAACGAGAACGTACGGTTTCAACCGCCGTTTCTTGTCGTTGTACTCCATGACGATGAAACGCGGTTCATGAGCACTTCCCTGGTTCACACCGAGCAGGCCGCCCATCTTATTGGCCTGAATTTCTTTCTTGTTCAGGATCACCGTTTTGATATTGAGCTTCTTTCCCATCGCCATCGCTTCCTTCGCGAGAGTTTCGGGCGAAACTACATTTGCCGGGCCGTTGGAGAGATTTCGCGCAATCGTCACCGCTTCGGTGATGATCAGAGCTTCCTGGATTCCAGCCTTCAGTCGACTCTGAAATCCTTCGTCCGCCGTGACGATTTTCAGCTCCTTGAACTGTCCTTTTTTCTGTTCCGGCTTCGGTTTTTTGAAGGCGTCGTACTTATAGGTTGCGAGCAGCGCACCTTCAACCATCGCCTGGACCGTATCTTCGAACGAAACGGGAAGCACTTTTCGCACGATTTCTTCCAGCGGACAATACAATGCGACCACGGGAGCAACGAAAGTGGCCGCTTTTTTCATGCTCTGCGCAGCGGCGCGGCGCACACGCTCAACATCGAGCTCTGCTACCTCGCCGAGTCCGACCAGAATGATCCGACCGGCTTCGGTCATCAGCATCACCGATTCATCGGCCTTGCCTGTAAAGTCTTCTTTCTCCCGTAAATCGTTGATAAGCCCTTTCAAATCGGGAGCGATCTGGTTCAGGGTCTTAGAAAACAGAGTCTTATCACTGGGAAAGGGAATGGCATGGACATCCGCTGCCACGCGATCTGGAGTGCCATAATGTCCTGTGCATTTCAGCATGAAGGTTCCTCCTTGGTGTACGGATCGATCTCTGCGACGGACAAGAGCGGAAGCCCGAAAAACGCTTCAGAGAAGGGAATATAGAAGGAATGGTAACGGAAAATCGCTAAACATACAACCATCGGGTCCTGAACAGTGCACTCTGCTGTGCTTCGAACAGGCTCCAATGGTAGAAGTCGGCGTGCGGTGAGGCGTAAAAACAGGAGGAATTACTTCGGATTTGCCGGTCGGATGTCGATTTCACTTGGCAGTGCACGGCGTGGAGAATGCAGCGCCTGCAGCACAACATCGGAGACATCTTCCGATGTGAGAATCTTCTCCCGGTTGGGTGACATCGGGGTCCCATCGAAGAAGCGCGTATCGGTCGATCCCGGGAATACGGTTATGACACGCACATTATGCTGTCGAATTTCATGCATCAGGGATTGGGCAATACCTCGTACGGCGAACTTACTGGCACTGTAGGCAGTTCCGGTAGCGAAGCCGTTCTTGCCGGCCAGCGAGGATATGATCACGATATCCCCTTCCTCTCGAGCGACCATTTCCGGAACAGTTTCTCGTGCCGTCAGCCAGACTCCGCGGACGTTGGTGGCCATCACCTGGTCGAATTCTTCTGTTTTCATCTCCATGAGTGGTTTGAAAACACCGAAACCCGCGTTTGCGATGACAATGGAAAGCGGTCCGAGCACCATGCGCGCTTTTTCAACAAAGGCATGCAGCTGATCCTCATCCGAAACATCCACACCCCCGATGACGAGTGTGCCTTCGAGTCCGGCAGCCGACTCCCGCAGCTCCTCGAGCCGATACTGCGAGCGGGCACACGCTGCGACATTCACACCGGTTCGCAGAAGGGCGAGCGTGATCTCGCGTCCGATTCCGCTGCTGGCGCCGGTGACCAGAGCATTTTTTCCTTTGAATTCCATCACAGTGCACCTCCAACAGGTTGCAGACTGATTTCCTCAATCATGACACGTGAAGACGTGGTACAGCTTTCGATAACGGCGTGCGCGACATCCCCGGGCGTCATCATGGTCTCGGCATGCTTTTCGCGCACCTTGTCCGGCCAGATCGGCGTATTGGTCGCTCCCGGAAAAATCGATATCACACGGATTCCACTGCCGCGCACCTCGTTGCGGACACAGTCCGAGAGCATTTTCAGCCCGCTCTTCGTCGCGCTGTATACCGAACTGTTGGGAAAGACATTCAGGGCTGCCATGGAATTGATCATGACGATACTCCCCTCACCGCGTTCGAGCATACCCGGCAGTACTGCCTTGCTGCAAAGAAATGGTCCGCGCAGGTTCGTGGCGTGCAGCTGATCAAATTCCTCGATACTCGTTTCGATAAAGGATTTGAATACGGTACTACCGGCATTATTGACGAGGATATCCACCGCGCCGAAATCCTGTGCGATGCGTAATGCGGCAGCTTGCACTTGTCCGGCATCGGTGACATCGCAGGGCAGGGCATGAACATTGGCAGGCATCGTATCGGCGACGGCACGGAGCGCGTCGGCGTCTCGCGAACTCAGAATGACATGCGCGTTCTGTGCTGCACATACCTCAGCGACGGCCTTGCCGATGCCTGAACGTCCGCCGGTGATCCAGATGACTTTCCCTTCCAGACTCATGTCAGAATCCTGTGTTTATGAGACGGAGAAATTCTTCGCGGGTTTTGGAATTCGATTCAAAGGCGCCCAGCATTTCGCTGGTGGTTGCGACGGAGTTCTGCTTCTGCACTCCACGCATCATCATGCACATGTGTTTCCCTTCGCAGACGACACCGACTCCCAGCGGGTCCAGCGCGGCCTGCAGCGCTTCGGCAATCTGCTGCGTCATACGTTCCTGCACCTGCAGGCGCCGTGCAAACACTTCCACGATACGGGGCATTTTGCTCAGCCCGACAATCTTGCCATTCGGGATATAAGCGATGTGGCATCTCCCGAAAAACGGCAGCATGTGGTGTTCGCAGAGCGAATAGAAGTCAATATCCTTGACGATGACCATTTCATTGTAGTTTTCCTCGAACACGGCCGCATTGAGCACCGCTTCGATGTCCATTTCGTACCCCTGTGTCAGGAAGCGATACGCCTTGGCCACACGATAGGGTGTCTTGAGCAGGCCTTCGCGTCCGGGATCTTCACCGATTTCACCCAAAATGGCATGCACGTGCCCTTCCAGATCCGGGTTGCGGTCCTTCTCAGGCAGCTCTTCTTTCGATTTCATCTGTTCAGACATGATTAATCTTCACCTCGATAATCGACGAAATTCTTTTCTGTTTCAAACAGGCGTACCTGGTACAGCCGTCCTTGTGGAATATGATCGACCAGTTGTTTCCAGATACCGATTGCGATGTTTTCCGTTGTGGGCAGGACGCCATGCAGGAATGGCACGTCGGTATTGAGATTCTTGTGGTCCACCAGGGCGAGCACACGGGATTGAATGACCGACTTGAGTTCCTTGAGATCGAGGACGTACCCCGTCTCGGGATCGACATCCCCGGCGACGGTTACTTCCACATAGTAGTTGTGTCCGTGGCCTGCGGGATTACTGCATTTTCCGAAAACCTCCTCGTTACGCCTGTCATCCCAGTCGGGACGAAAGAGCCGGTGTCCGGCGGAAAAATGCTCTCTTCGCGTTACATAGGTCATGAGCGCAGGTCCTCCAGGAGACTGCGTCGCGCTTCTGCATCGATGGCCACTTCCGCGCGGCATTTCTCATGGTTCGCACAGAGCGTAACGGATACTTCGGGATCCATGAAGCGTTTGACCTGCTCCTCGGTCATGGGAAAACGAATATAAAACACGTCGATGTCGCAGCTGAGTGTATCCTCGTCCACGTCGAACGTGGCGTAGATATGCTCCTCCCCGAGGGCAATGCTGATACACTCACGGGTGATTCCACTCAGAGCCTGCAGCACATTATCGACTTCACGGTACTCCGGTATGCGCAGGAGCAACGTGGCACTGAGCTCGTTCTTCCCGGGAATCAGCATGTTGAAGCAGCTCAGTTCGAGCGCGATGCGTTCGGGACTTACCTGCCGTTCAACGCGCAGCATTTCCTGCACCTGGTACTGCACGGTGGTGCGGTTTTCAAAGATGACGACACAGCTCTCTCCGAGCACAAATCGCCGGAGTTCACGCAGTGCGGTGGCTTCTTTGCGAAGGTCACAGCGATCACGTTCGTAAACGTCGATTGAGAGTATTTCCTCTACGGAAAGCGGTTTCATGTAGGAGCGTCGCGCTGGTATTGAATACGTTTACAGTTCTTTCAGGGCTTCGAGTACTTCGTCGACATGTCCCTTCACTTTCACTTTCGGCCAGATGCGTCTGATGACGACCTTCGCATCGATGAGATACGTCGTGCGGACGACACCCAGGAACGTGCGCCCGTAGAGCTTTTTCTCCTTCCACACGTCATACTTCTCCATCATGGCGTGCGATTCGTCACTCAGCAAGTCGAAGGGCAGTTCATATTTGGCTGCGAATTTTTCATGCGAGGCGATACTGTCACCGCTCACGCCGAGCACGACCGCCCCCGCTGCCTGAATACGGGCCATGGAGTCCCGAAAATCACAGGCTTCGGTAGTACAGCCCGGTGTGTTGTCTTTCGGATAGAAATACAGGATGACAGGTTTCCCTAGAAAATCTTTCAGCGCCTTTTTGCCCCCGCTCAGCGCGGGAAGCGAAAATGCCGGCGCTTTTTTACCCACTTCCGGCATGGAACCTCCGATTCAGAATAGAAAAAACGAGGACGGATCGAATCCGCCCTCGTGTAAGGTCTGCGAATCAGTCAAGCTTCTTGAGCTCGCCGCGGATGAGGTCGAGATCCGGCAGCTGGCCGGGATTGTCGGCGATCCACTTGAATTTCAATGTTCCTTCGCCGTCGAGGATGAAGACAGATCGCTGCGAAACCGTGTAACCCGTCATTCCGGCGAAATCCTCAAGCTCGACACCATAGGCCTTGATCGTTTCGCGGGTGTAATCAGAGAGGACGGGAAACTCGAGGTTATGGCGTTCAGCAAATGCTTTATTCGCAAATGGGTTATCCACGCAGATGCCAACCACCTGAGCGTTCAGAGTGTTCAGGTCTGCCATGGCATCGCGGAAACTGCACATCTCAGTGTCACAAATGCCGGAAAACACTGCCGGGAAAAACGCGAGTACTGTATTCTTCCCTTTGAACTCTTCGAGTTTGCGTTCCGCGCGTGCGGTATCCAGCAATGCGAAGGCAGGTGCCTGTGTTCCGATGTCGATCATGATTCTCCTCTAGATTAAACTGTTATTTTTCTCGGCAACCAATCTTGAGCGTCACCTGGTATTCGGTGGTTTCTGCATCCACCATGCGGCCACGAAGGGAAACGGCTTCGAACCATGCGATCTGGTACTTGGCCGAGACTTCCTTCAGACCCGCCTTGATGGCGGCTTCGATGCTCTCGGTAGCGATGCCGACGACTTCTTTGTATTCGAATGTTGCTGCCATGAATTCTCCTTACTTATTGAGGTAACATGAAACGTTGGCCCTGCGTTCCAGCAGAGACGGTTATTTTCCGAGATCGTAATATTTCATGACGTAATCAGCGACCATGCGGTCGGTATTGAATTGCGGGATGAGGGTTTCCATGGATTTCCGCACCCGCTGAATCCACTGGCGCGGAATACCGAACTCGTCCCGGTTGTAAAATTCCGGGATCAGCTGGTTCTCGAGGATCTCAATGAGCTGGCTGGCATCCTTCTCGTACTGCAATGCCACGTCCTGGTCATGATGATCATCACCGATGCTCCATCCATTCTCTCCGTTGTAGCCCTCTCGCCACCATCCGTCCTGGATGCTGAAATTCAGGCCGCCGTGGATCACGATCTTCATACCGCTGGTCCCGCTCGCTTCCATCGGACGGCGAGGGTTGTTCAGCCACACGTCCACCCCGCTGATCATGTGACGTGCGACGTTGATGTCGTAATTCTCCAGGAAGACCACTTTGCCAAACAGCGCTGGATTCTTGCTGTAGCCGACAATCTGCTGGATGAAGCTCTTGCCCTGATCGTCGCGGGGATGTGCCTTGCCGGCGAAGACCAGCTGTACGGGTCTCTCCGAATCGTTGATCAACGCGAGGATACGCTCGAAATCACGGAAGAGCAACGGTGCGCGTTTGTATGTCGCGAAGCGACGCGCGAAACCGATCGTCAGCGCATCGGGATTGAGGATGCTGTCCTGCACCTCGTTATAATCCGCGCCCACACTGTGGAACTGGTGACGCATCCGCCTCCGTACATACTCGATCAGATCGCGTCGCAGACCGTAACGCAGCGCCCAGAGATCTTCGTCCGGGATAAGGTCCGGATCGGAAACCTGCGCCCAGATGGCTTCCTTCTTCAGGTAGTATATCCACTTGTCCCCGAGATGCTTGTGCCAGAATTGGCGTGTCCGGTTCGCCATCCAGCCCAGAATATGGACGCCATTGGTAATATGACCGATCGGCACTTCATCCGGCGAGGAGGCATTGAAGAAGCTCTGCCACATCTCACGGCTGACCCTGCCGTGGAGTTCGCTGACACCGTTGGCGGCCCGTGACATCCTCAGCGCCAGGACGGTCATACAGAAGGTTTCTTCCTTGTTGCTCACGTCTTCCCGACCGTAGGCCAGCAGGGTCTGCTCGTCAAATCCGAGCCGCTCACGGAATTTCGAAAGAAGATGGTCGAGCAGATCCGGAGAGAAGCGGTCGTGACCGGCGGGAACCGGGGTATGCGTCGTGAAGACGCAATGCCGACGAACCCAGTGCTCGGCTTCCTCGCGGCTGCTGCCCGCTTCGAGTTGCTCACGCAGCAACTCCAGAGTAAGGAACGCACTGTGACCTTCGTTCATATGATAGACTGTCGGAGCCAGGCCCAGCTTGCGGAGAAAACGCACGCCGCCGATACCGAGGATACTCTCCTGCATGACACGGGTGGTGCTGTCACCACCGTAGACTCGCGAACTGATCTCCCGGTAATGCAGGTCGTTTTCGTCACGGTTCGTATCGAGGAGATAAATTGTTGCACGCCCGACGTTCAACCGGTACGCATGAAAATGTACGGTACTGTGTCCGATCTCGACGGAAGCAACAACAGGATTTCCATCGGCATCCGTAACCAATTCCACAGGAAGTTCATGCGGATCGATCAGGGGGTAGCTCTCATGCTGCCAGCCATCGGGAGCGATACGCTGCTGAAAATATCCGTTGCGGTAGAACAGACTGATCCCCACAAACGGGATGCCCAGGTCGCTGGCGGATTTCGTGTGGTCACCGGCAAGGACACCAAGTCCGCCGGAATAAATCGGCAGACATTCGTGCAGGCCGAATTCGGCGCTGAAGTATGCGACGAGTTTCCCGTCGGCGCCGGATGAGTATTCGTGATACCAGGTCTCTTCCTTGGTCAGGTAAGACTCGAACGCCTGCAGCACAGTTTCTACAGACTGCAAAAACTCCTTCTCACAGAGTCTGGCCTGCAGTTCGGCATGCGAGATGGATTTCAGCACCGCAACCGCGTTGTGATTTGAGGAGCGCCACTTGCGCTCGGAGAGCGCGTGGAAAACATCCTGCGCACGCGGATTCCACGTCCACCAGAGATTGTTGGCGAGACGGTGCAGTCCGGCTATCGCTTTTTCGGTTCGTTCCATGAACGAGTTATTCATTGTTCTATGCCTCTAGAGATATCGATGAAAGCAACAGTGCAGCCCTGTCACCGGTACACCACGCCGCCAGGTGGCATGGTGGTAAAGCGGCTCAGCCGGAATGAAAGACGTTCGCGCGAAGCGCTCTGAACGACAACTCCCGGCAGCACGTCAGGGCAGATAGTGCAAAATATGTGGAGTCCGTGGAAGTTACAACAGTAGCCCGATCAGGGTCGGACTGCGTCCACAGGCGATTGCTTTTGCCTTCGATGGAAGAGGAGATTATCTGCTTCCACAGTACGGTTAATCAGGGCGATGTCCTCCCTGCGACCGAGATCCGAACAGGCCGAGGTGAGCACCAACGCCATGGAATCCCGCAGCGACCGTCGGATCTCGCGATCACTGATCTGCATCCACCCGTGCTGCTGAAACATCGTCCAGAGCCGTTCCCGAACCCGGCGGGGCGAGGCGCTGTCGGCCTCCGCTTTCGAGAGCGCCTGACGAATACGGCGTTCCGCAACAGTGTTTTCGCCGCCCAGATCAGCGTAG
>PKTF01000261.1 GCA_002869275.1 Ignavibacteria bacterium
CGTCGCAACTGAATCACCGGCCTGCCATTCCCCATCTCAACTCCTACGTTGATTCTGAAATGCCGCTGAATCATGTCTTCTCGCAGTACATCTTCAGGCGTACCCAGCGCGCACAGGCGCCCTTCATCCAGCAGCATCACGCGATCACAATACATCGAGGTGAGGTTGAGATCGTGCGTGATGATCACGACCGTGCGTCCTTCGTCCGCATGCAGGGAAGCGAGCAGGTCGAACAGCGCTACCTGGTGATGGATGTCGAGATGCGCGTTCGGTTCGTCGAGCAGCAGCACGGGCGTCTCCTGCGCGAGGGCGCGTGCGATCAGAACGCGATGCAGTTCACCTCCCGAGAGGTCGGTGACGCTGCGTTTCGCGAGATGGCTGATCTCCACACGCTCCATGGCCTGCCGCACGGCCGCGAAATCCTCCTCCCGTTCGTACCCGAGCCCGGCACTGTGCGGATGGCGTCCGAGCAGTACCATCGAGGAAACCGACCAGGGAAACATGACCGGTTCCATCTGCGGGACGTGTGCGATGAGTCGTGCGCGTGCCTTCGCAGGCATGGTATGCACGACGCTGCCGTCTGCGTGTACTGTTCCGGCGGCCGGAGCATACATTCCAGACAACAGCCGCAGCAGTGTCGTTTTCCCTGCACCGTTGGGTCCGACAATCCCGAGGAAATCTCCCGCGCTGATTTCGCAGCTGACCTGATCGAGCACGTGCTTGTCCCCGTAAGAATATCCCACCGCATCGAGTGTGAAGCGGGGTGGAGGGACGATATGCCGGATGGTGCCTGTCATTTCAGGAGTATACCTGTTTCACGTCGCCAGAGCAGGAGGTCGAGTTCGTCGAGCGGAATACTCAGCGTACGTGAAAGATCTTCAAATATGCTTTCAATTTCCAGATACCGTTTCCGTGAAATGCTGGTCGGCCATTCCGGCAGCAGTTCAAAACGGACAAGGTTGCGGATGATGTGGCGGTCCACGATGCAGACATCCGTGCGCCCGATATTTCGCAGGAAGTGGCTGGCCTCCTTGTAGCCCAGCCCGTTCACATTTTCGGCGAGTGTATCGCGCAACGCGCGGTCATGCTGCTCCGTCGCGAGCAATTGCATGATATCATTCCACTGTTCGCGTGCGGCATGCAGCCGGCGTGCCTTGGTATTGTGGAAACGCACGTACCCGTCGTTGAACGAACGCAGGAGCGGTACGGCATCGAAGGCCTTGATGAGAAAACGACGTCTTTCGAGCTCCTTCGCCACGAGGAAGCATTGACGTGCGGAGGATTGCGGTGTGAGCAGGCAGTAACAGAGTTCGTAGAAGTACCGTTCAGGAGGCACGGCGCGGAATTCGTCGAGTCGCAGCCGGATGGCATCCCGGTGCTCCCGGTATTCGATTCGAAGAGTGTCCGTATCGGTCTTTGAAATCGGCATTGTCATTTCACCAGGCAGATACGGAGAGCGGAGAGCGGCGCACTGTGCGCTGCAACATCGCTGATACGTTTTTTCCCCTGATACACCGTAACCATGCCGTCCTTCTCGAGGGAAGCGAGAATTCCGATCAGCTTCTGTCTGTCAGCCGGATCGGTACTCCCGAAAATCTGACAGCGTATGCGTTCGGCGTCGCTGCAATGTCCGGCCGCCCGGCGCAGCAGTTCGATCACACGTCCCCGGTATATGCGTCGCGGAGTTTCGCGCACCACGGGTGCTGCCTTTCGCTCCGGCGTGCGCAGACGATGCGCCGACGAGCAGACCGTGGAGAGCGGACACTGGCTGCATCGCGGCTTCCGTGCAGTGCATATCCCCGCCCCGAGGTCCATCAGTCCCTGGCTCCAATTGTAGCAGGCCCGTGGCGGAAGCAGGTCCGCGGCCAGGATCCAGGCCTCTTTCTCATCGAGCATCGTCTCGGTGGTATTCATGTTCCGCGACAGCCGCGACAGCACACGTCGCACATTCACATCCACCACGGGGACGCGCTTTCCGTAACCGAAGCAGGCCACGGCGTGCGCGGTGTAGCGTCCGATTCCGGGCAGGGACTGGAGTACAGTCGGATCATCCGGTATGCGTCGCCCGTGTTCCTCGACGATGCGCATAGCCGCGGCATGCAGATTCAGCGCACGGCGATTGTAGCCCATGCCTGACCACGCGAGAAGAAGTGAGCGGCGGGAGGCAGCAGCCAGTGTGCTGATATCGGGAAAGCGCACGATCCAGCGGGGGAAATGCTCCTCGACACGGGCGAGCTGCGTCTGCTGTGCCATGAATTCGCTGATGAGTACGTAATACGGGTTATCGACGTCGCGCCAGGGCAGGCTGCGCTTGTTCGTTCTGTACCATTGCAGCAGGCGTCGGTGCAGCCTTCGGCGCAGGTCGGGAGAGGAAAGTGACGAATCGGTGTTTCGCATCCCCTTATTTCAAATACGGCAGAATCGGAACAGACCCCTGAAGCATCTCATATTGTGATATGTTATCAGGATGTACCCATTTGATGTCTTCGAACACCTTGTTCTCCAGCTCGCCTGTAAATTCGGTGACCAGGAAGAAGGTGATAAGGAAGTTTCCGCCGTCCGGATACGTTGCCTGGATGGTTTTCAGTTCCTTCGGCTTGACGGGTTCGATGTTGATCTCTTCCCACAGCTCACGTTCGAGGCATTCGACCAGGGTTTCACCCGGAATGGTTTTTCCTCCGGGAAACTCCCATTTCAGGCCGTACCGATGGTTGATTCCACGCTGGCAAATGAGTACTTCCTCATCCTTGCGAATGACGGCGACTGCGACGCGTACGAGTTCATCCTGTTCGTCAAACATGGCCTCACCTGTGTGGCTGTGAGATAGTGGTTCTGGACGGGTGTCCGGTAAATGACACCAGCCGTTCCCTCGTTGCATAGGCGGTGTGGGATGCAATATACAAAAAGTTTGGTCACATCAAATGCCAGATTCCATGAAGAAACTCTTAAAACACACCAAAATGGATATAAATCATACAGAATTGGGTGAAAGATCTTTCATCTTATCGAAGAATTATATATGTTGATCTGAAACCCCTAATCCACGTACCTATTCCTAAAAACAAGGAAGGACCAATGCCTAAACTCCAGGAAAAACTGGCAGAAGTCTACGCTCCCCAGCGCGATGAAATCAAGCAGCTGGTCAAGGAGCACGGAGACAAAGTCGTCTCACAGGTCACAGTCAAGCAGGTCTACGGCGGCATGCGAGGAGTCAAGGGACTCGTATGCGACACGTCCGTGGTTCCGCCGGACAAAGGACTGATCATCCGCGGTATCGAGCTGAAGGAACTGACCGAGAAGCTCCCCGAGGAGATTTTCTACCTGCTGCTTTCGGGTTCGCTCCCGAATGCCGAAGAACTGGCCGACCTGCAGGAGCAGCTCCGCGCAAATCAAGACGTACCTGCCTACGTATGGGATGTGCTCAGCGCCATGCCGGCGGACTCCCATCCCATGGCCATGTTCAACACCGCCATCCTCGTGATGGAGAAGGAATCCGTCTTCCGTCAGCGTTATGACGAAGGCATGAAAAAGGACGAATACTGGATGGCAACGCTCGACGACGCCATCGCTATCGTCGCCAAACTTCCCGCCATTGCCGCATGGATCTATCGCAAGCGTTTCGGCAAGGGCGAAGCCATCATGCCGGATCCCAAGCTCGACTGTGGTGCGAACTACGTGCATATGCTCGGGCTCGGCGATCCCAACGGTGAATTCACCAAGTTCATGCAGCTGTATCTGGTGCTGCACAGCGACCACGAAGGCGGCAACGTGAGCGCCTTCTCCGCGGCGACGGTCAACAGCGCACTGTCGGATCTGTACTATGCGATTTCGGCCGGACTCAACGGCCTTGCCGGTCCGCTGCACGGACTCGCCAACCAGGAATGCCTCCGCTGGATCATCGAGGTCAACGAGAAGTTTGGCGGTGCTCCGAGCAAGGAAGAACTCGAGAAGTTCGCATGGGAGACGCTCGACTCGGGCAAGGTGATTCCGGGTTACGGCCATGCCGTCCTGCGCATCACCGATCCGCGTTTCGACGCATTCCTCGCCTTCGGAAAGAAATACTGCATGGATTCCCCGGTCTTCCAGACCGTCTCGAATGTCTTCGACGTGGTCCCGGGCGTCCTGCGCCAGATCAAGAAGATCGCCGATCCGTGGCCGAACGTCGATGCCGGTTCGGGCGCGATGCTCTACCACTACGGACTGAAGGAATTCAGCTACTACACCGTGCTCTTCAGCGTCAGTCGTGCGCTGGGTATCGCCTCGCAGGCCGTCGTCGCACGCGCCTACGGACTGCCCATCACGCGTCCCAAGTCCGTCCCCACCACGTGGGTGAAGGATCAGGTAGCCGAGTAGCTTTCCGCGTTTGCTATTTTTCGATCAGGCCCCTGGGTATCCGGGGGCCTTTTTCTTGACGTAGGACGTAGGACTTTGGCCAATCATCGTTACACGGCTCCTGCCGTGTAACGGGCGTTGTGGACGGCTCTGCCGTGCAACGCAATACACATCCGAACGTAAAAACTCGTATCTTAAACGCTCTGTACAACCGCATCGGGATAGAACAATGCAAATCGGAATCGTCGGCCTGCCGTTCAGCGGCAAATCCACGTTGTTTCAAACCATGACACGCACGCATCTCGACGATGCAACGCTGGCGAAGCAGCAGACACACAACGCGATGGTGAAAGTGCCCGACAGCAGGGTGGACAAGCTGGCGGAGTTCTTTGAACCGAAGAAGATCGTCTACACGTCAATCGAATTCGTGGATGTGGTGGGACTCAAAAAGGGTGACCATGCATCAACGCAGTTTTCCAGCGCCTTCCTTGGTTCGGTCAAGACCAACGACGCAATCATGCATGTCGTGCGTGCTTTCGACGATGAGCTTTACCCGCATCCCGAGGGCAGTGTGGACCCCGCACGCGATATTGAAATCCTCGAAACCGAATTCCTGCTCAGCGACATGGCCATGGTTGATAACCGCGTCCAGAAGCTGCGCAAGCAGGTACAGAAG
>PKTF01000191.1 GCA_002869275.1 Ignavibacteria bacterium
GAACAGCTGGCTCGCTATGGGATACAGCACGAAGCCCAGGTCGCAAAGGATATTGACGGCGATCATGCTGAAGAGATAGGCATACAGCTGCTTCTCACCAGCATAGCGATACACCACCCATGCGGTGATCGGCATGAGAGGAATGTAGATGACATAGGATGCCATCAGCCATTCGGTCAGCGCCGGAGTCGTGATGCGTTCAAGAATATGCGAGAGTTCCTCACCGGTGAACATCGTTTCAAAGGCGATGAGGGCCTGGTCGTTCCAGCCGTCCATCAGCATATGCTGCAGTCCGGATACGGCGCTGAACAGGTAACTCGAAAGTGCGATCGCGGCGGCCGCGCGGATGGTCGCGCGCCAGGGCCGTCGGAGACGGGGCGAAATCAAGATCACGGCAATGGCACCCAGCAGTACGGCGCTGGTGCGCAGAAGCAGAGACTCGGGCTGGTCGATGCGTTCGGGAACGGCAAGCGTGAGCACAATGATGAACAGCAGTGTGCCGACGGCCGTAGAGGCGAGCGCATTGTACCAGGATTGGATACGCGTGCGGGGAGTCATGACACACCTCATACGGATAATGTGATGGATAGATCAGTGACGAGTCCGATGCCGGCGTGCAGCAGCAGCGGCCACAGAATGGAACGCGTGCGCACGGCCAGCCAGCCGAACAGCAGTCCGGCCGCGATGGACGAGTACAGTTCGCCCACGGGATAGCCGATATGCCAGAGCGCCGATGGCAGCGTGGTGATGGCGATGGCCATTGCATCGCCGACGGCGTCGCGAATACCGAAGAGCAGGAAGCCACGGAAGAAAAACTCCCAGGCGACGTAGAATAACAGTACGCGTCCGACGGCGTATTGCAGGAACATGGGGGCAGACAGCATTGCCGTCTTGTCGACGGGATATGCCGCGCGCATGTCTTCCATCTGCGCGGCCGGAAGCAGCATGGCCACCGAGATCACGGGCAGCAGGACGGAGACGGTGATGAGACCGAATTTCCAGTCTCCGAGCCGTACACCGTAATCCGACAGAGATTTGCGGAAACCGCGCTTCACGATAACGGCGGGAATGACGGCAAAGAGAGCGAGTGACAGGACGAAGTACAGCCATGTCCGTGCGGTTTCGGAGTTCAACATGCCCACGGCTGGGAGGACATCGACACCGCAGGCCTGCCGGTGCAGCGTCGTGAACACGACACCCACGAGCAGCACCAGGGCCGCGCGGCGTTCCTCCGATTTCATGCGGATACCAAGCAGTGCGGGAAGTGCGAGCTCATTCATGACGTCACCTCCGTCGGACTCCCGCGACGGATCCATGCGATGGTTTCTGCGAGCGCCTGTTCCACGGGAGTCGGTTCGTAACCGATCTCCTGGCGTGCGCGCGCAATGCTGACCATCCAGTCGTCGTAGAAAATGTCTACCCATGCTGGCGTGATCGCGGGTTCGCGCAGTCCGATTTTTCCAAGGCCCAGCTCTATGTACGAGAAAGCCTTCGCCACGGGTTTCGGAATCGACAGCAGAGCGCGACGCTTGCCGCCGGCTGCGGCGATCAGTCCGAACAGCTCGGTATACGTCAGGTTGGCGCCACCGAGAATGTAGTGCCCGCCTTTCCGTCCGCGGTCCATCGCGGAGATGCAGCCACGCACCACGTCGTTGACGTATACGTAATTCCCGACCGCGGATCCGTTTCCGGGAATGGTGCGCCAGGTGCCGCTCAGATACTGTTTTATGAGAATGGTCGTCGAGTTGGCCTCGGTCAGCTTTCCCGGGCCATACACCCGTGTCGGGTGCAAAACGACGACGTCGAGTCCGCGCTGCAGCGCGCTTTCCACTTCCTCTTCAGCGTCGATCTTGGAGCGATCGTATATCGTCTGCGGAGGAATGCTGCGCACAGTGTCTTCTGACACGGGGGCGCCGTTGGACGGTCCGTACGTCATGATGGTCGAGGTATAGACCACACGCTCCACGCCGCATTCGAGAGCGACGTTGAACACGTTGCGCACAGCGTCGGTATTGACGCGGCTGGCGGCGGCTTCATCGCGCGCCCAGTTTTTCGCGAAGGCGGCAAGATGGAATACGCGGTCACAGCCGGACATCGCCTCAATGACATCTTCACGGCTATCGAGTGCGCCCCTGAAGATCACGACGTCTTTTCCAATCAGTCCGCTGCAGTCCGAGCTTTCACGTGCAAGAACGCGCACGATATCTCCCTGCTGCAGCAGGGCATCAACGAGTCGGGCTCCGATAAATCCGGTGGCCCCTGTTACGAGCGTTGTCATCGCGCACCTCCTTTGTTTTCGGAATCGCGCTGCAGGCGTGCTGCGGTGGCGCCGGGCTTCCATCCCGGACGCTTGACGGATTCCAGTTCGATATCTATGGATCCAAGTGCAAGGTCGATTTCCGCGTACACGGGAATAGCGGACGGATCGTCGAGGAACCAGACCTCGTAGTCTCCCTGCATTCCGCCGGCTGATTCATCTTCCCAGCCCGCGCTTACGGAGACGCGGTGGGCAGGGACGTCGTCGTCAAACGCTTCGACATCGATCTCCTCCACCTCGCGATGGCAGGTCAGTCGGGTGTTCACGATTTCGAAATCCATGAGCGTCGGCACGTTCACGTTTTCGCCGCTGCCGGCGAGCCCGCGCATGTACATGAGCATTCCCACTGCGTCGAAGCATCGGCGTGCCTCCTTGCGTTCGTTCTTCTTTACGGGCTGTCCCTCAGGAGAATGCACGACGCTGAAGTGTTTCGTCTCGGGGTTGTAGCGGTAGTGCTTTTTTTCCTTCGGGTCATGGTTTTTGCGGACGATGAAATCGGTGCAGCGGGGATCGCGCGGCAGCAGCAATGCGATATCCTTGATATCGAGATCGATGAAGGGCACACCGGAGGCCGTGCGTGCGGTAAACTGCACCCGGCGTCGCGGATCGCCCGGAACGCGTTTCGATGACTGTCGAATTTCGACGCTGCCCAGATTGACAAAGCTCCAGCTCACCGAGTAGCGCAGCACCTCTCCTTCGGCGAAGGGTGCGGACGAGTACCGGCTGCTGATGTTCTGTCCCATTAGCGTGGTTGTCGCGAAAACGGTCAGTGCGAGAGCAAGCAGGACCCGGGGTCCCGTGCGTGCGATGGTGGTGTTGCGGGTGTTCATGATGTCCTCCTTGGCCTTGTCAGTCATGCCACATGAATGACCCGGGCCCTGACTGTCGAATCAGGAGACTGAGCAATGCTCCGGCGGACACGATGAACGTGGCGATCACGACGGAAGCCGCGGCGATCTCCAGTAGTTGTGTCGTTTCCATGATGTACTCCGGGTTGTGGAATTAGGGTTGAGTTTCTGTGAGGAAACTAGCCAAGGCCGGAGACGGACATGTCACGCGGATGTCATAGATCAGTCAAAACGGGGTCGGGGATCGGGTCTCGCTTCCCGCCTTTCGACAAAATCTGCCGATGGGTGGCAAGGTTTGTCCGCCGCAAGCATGGAGATCTCTAACAATTCTCCCGTTTCAGGACGTATGGGCCGATTTCATTTTCGGCACGGTTTTCGATCGTTGAATGAGTGAAGCAACGAAACGATTCTTGACTATATATAGAAGGAGTATCATCATGAGAAGAATTCAGATCATCGCCACCCTGCTGCTGTTTGTCACTGTCACCGCATGTGAAGCCGACAACGGAATGGGTCCGCAATCACCAGTCATGGATGAAGCCGCGCAGCTCGATCTCATCAAGGATGCCGTCAATGAACTGCCTGCCGGGGATATCAGCCAGGAAGTCATCGACGGACTCATCCTCATGCGTGAAGAAGAGAAGCTTGCGCGCGACGTGTATCAGCACTTCTATGACCTGTATTCCACGAACGTTTTCCGCAACATCGCTCGCAGTGAAGCACGTCACATGTCGGCCATCAAAACACTGCTCGACAAGTACGGCATCGCCGATCCGGTCACCGACGATACACGCGGCGTCTTCACCGATCCGCATATGACGGACCTGTACTCGCAGCTGACAACGGCGGGTGAAAAAAGCTTGCTCGACGCCATGATTGTCGGCGCCACGATCGAGGACCTCGATATCAAGGACCTGATGGAGCTGAGCGAGGACGTGGAAGCCGAGGATATCCTGATGGTCTACCGCAATCTCACGAAGGGTTCGCGCAATCACATGCGGGCATTCCATTCGCAGATCGAACGGAACAACGGTTCCTACACCCCGCAGTACATTTCCCAGGAACTCTACGACGACATCATCAGCAGTCCCCGCGAACGCGGCCGCGCATAAATCCCCATCAGAAGCATCCACGGGGTACGGAACCGAGTCCCCGGTACGCCGAACGCCCCTCTTATGAGGGGCGTTCGGCGCTGTATGCCGTATGCTTTACGCTTTAGAAGGCGCGAAAGCGGCGCAGCAGCCAGCCACCGCCGCCGATGATGATCACGGCCAGGGCGAGGAAGCCTAGGGTCTGCAGTGCCTGTTGATTGGAGCGCGTTTTCCGCCGCTCCAGCACCGTGGCAGTATCTGGATAGACGATTCTCCTGTCCCCGGAAACGAGCTCATTGTAGGTGTCGATGAAGGCTCGCGGTCCCATGGCGATGGTATGCACCAGGGCCCGGCGTCCCTCGCCGCGTTCGATCACCGAAGCCATATGCGCGCCGACGATATAGTACGCGCGTTGTTCCACCCCTATATCCCATGACATCTGTTTCATCTCCCTGTCAGGGAGGCTTCCGACCTCCGCGAATAGCGTGTTTACCTCACCGAGCTGGCGCGTCACCTCATCCACATCGTCCAGCATCGAGTAATCTTTTTCATCCGGCGCTGGAAACAACGACTGTGCCTGGTAGCCCACCCAGGTGGCGGTGCCTTCATTCTGCAGAGACTCCATCATGTCGAAAAGCTGATCGTCCTTGCCCGGTTGTTCGCGCCGGTACTGCCGATTGCGGGAATAGCCCACGTGGAAGAGTTCATGCACAAGGCTGTTGAGGATATTCTGCGTGTTGCCTTTCCAGTA
>PKTF01000323.1 GCA_002869275.1 Ignavibacteria bacterium
CGCATATCATTGAGAATGGAACGGAGGCCGGGCAGGCGCAACCGCGCATCATCGCGGAGATCGAGCACCCGTCGATGGTTCGACTGGCACATGCAGCCGCGGGGAAGTCGTCGGTGAGCATCGTTGAACCTCTTGAACAACTCAGCAAGATCATTCTGCAAACCGCAAGGCAGGAAGGACTTGTCGATGTGTACGACGAGATCCTGACGCACAGCAGGAATGAACTTCATCTCACACCGGTGCGAGACGCGGTAGGCCAGTCGTGGGAAGACACGATGTTTTCTTTCCCGAAGGCCATTCCGATCGGATTGTTCCGCGACGGCAAGCCCATGCTTGCCCCGGGAACGGCGACGTCACCGGTAACACTGCAGCATGGCGACTGCATCATCGCACTCGCCAGAAATGAAGATGATATGCGCATGGCCTCTCCGTCCGTGCCCGAAGCGGCCCGCACGCCACAGGCATTCCCGAGCGGCAGTCCGGCGGTGATTCGGCATATTCTCATCCTCGGGTGGAATGAAAAGGTCTATCCGCTGCTGAAGGAATACTCGGGCTATGCGCGTGCTGCGGATGAAGAGTTTTCCGTGGCCATTGTCAGCCCCAGCATTCCGGCCGATCTGTCGGCGGGGGAAATCACTTCCGTCATCGGCAGCGGAGCGGAACTTCGACTGAGCATCGCGAATGACGATTACCTGCATCCGGAGGTGTACGAAGCACTGGATGCCGACCGCTACGATGCCCTTGTCGTTCTCGGCGATCATTACCGCAGCGCACAGATCGATGATCCCGATACGAGGGTGATCATGACTCTGCTTCTTCTGCGCTCCATGCGCGATCAGCATACTTCGGGGACCAGGCGGCAGCAGGTTGTCGGCGAGATCCTCGACGTGTCGAACAAGGAACTCGCTGAGAGCACCGGTTCAGTGCGGGATGTCATCATCAGCAATAACCTGGTCAGCCGCATCATCGCACAGATTTCTCGTGAGCCCCGTATCGAGGCGGTCATGCGTGATCTGATAGACGAAGAGGGAATGGAGATCTACTTCAAACCTGCCTCACTCTATGCTGAAGCAGACGAGGAGGTGACTTTTGACCAGCTGCTGCTGGCCACACTGCGGAAAGGGGAGGTGGCAATGGGATACAGCAGATGCGGAGAAAACGATTCCTCACCTGCGATCACGCTCAACCCCGGCCGCAGGGAGCGCCTGCGCGTCACGGACGATCTCGCCCTGGTGGTTCTTTCGGAGACCGAATTACACAGTCATGAAAGCGCAACCGGGAGAAGGTTGTCTCAGCGAGACTAGCTAGGCCGAAACGCCGAGGAGACGTGCGAGCCGATCGAGATTACTTGCGTAGCCGATGCAGATAAGCATGCTGCCGGGAACAAGCAGCGTTGTCGGGGCGGGATTGTATTCGAATTCACCATCGGGGGTGCGGATCGCAAGGACGATGATATTAAGCTCCGAACGGATGTTCGTGTCCTTTAACGCCTGTTGTGCATAGCTGCAATGTTCGGTGACTTCAAGTTCTTCAATCTCCATGCTACGAGCGGCGATGTCATGCGAGGCATTGACGACGTCCATGAAATTCACGACATGAGGACGAAGCACTGCATTCGCGATGTAACGTCCGCCGATCTCGTATGGGGAGATGACTTTGTCCGCCCCGGCCTGCTGCAGTTTCGTGGCTGACGGTCCGTCGCTCGCGCGTGCCACGATACGGATATCGGGACGCAGATTGCGCGCCGAGAGAGTGACATATACATTGTCGGCATTGGTCGGCAGGGTTACGACGATGGTATTCGCTTCGTCAAGCCGGGCGCGTTTCAGCGAATTGTCATCGGTTGCATTGCCGTTGACATACAGATAGCCGAGGGTATCGAGTGTTTCCATCACCTGTTCGTCCTGCTCGATGATGACGAATTCGGCACCGCGTGCACGTAATCGGGACGCGACCTGTTGTCCGATTCGTCCGTACCCGCAGATAATGATGTGGTTGGACAGCCGGGCAATATTTCGTTCCATGCGCCTCCTCTGAAAAACAATCGTACTGATCACATATTCCACGGCCTGTGTGACGCCGTACGCCACCGAGCCGATACCGGCGATAATGAGGAAAATCGTAAAGACTTTTCCCGGATCACTCAGCGGTTCGACTTCACGGTATCCGACGGTACCCAGGGTGATGACAGCCATGTACAGCGCATCGATGAAGCCGTATCCCTCGATGAACATATAGCCTGTCGTCCCGATCGCGACGAGTCCGATGAGCAGGCTTAGTGCAAGAACAACTTTCTTCGAGGGGATCACGGGGAACCATGCTTCTGTCTAGAATTCTCCCCAAAATAGACGAGCCGGACCGTCAATCAAAGCACTTCACCGACGAATTTATATCCGGCTGTATGGACGGTCAGGAGGTGTTGCGGTTCGGATGGAGACTCCTCGATTTTTTTTCGGAGAGAAAGAATGTAGTTGTCGACCGTACGTGTGGTCGGATAGTGCTCGTATCCCCAGACTTCGTCGAGGAGCATGTCGCGTGAGACGACTTCATTGCGATGCGTGATGAAGAATTTCAGCACCTCGAATTCACGTGCGGACAGGTCGACCGCCGTTCCATTTCGCGAGACTTCACAGGTCTTCAGGTTGATCCAGAGTTTCCCGATGGTGATTTCTTCAGGTTCGTTGATCTCGCTCGAACGCCGCAGCAGCGCCTTCACACGGGCGTGGAGTTCTCGCAGGGAAAAGGGCTTTGTCATGTAATCATCCGCCCCGAGTTCCAGTCCGAGCACTTTGTCCATCTCCGCGCTTTTGCTCGTGAGCATGAGGATGGGCGTCGTGATGCCGTCCTGTCGCAGATCACGGCAGATGGATTCTCCGTTTTTGCTCGGGAGCATGAGGTCGAGAATGATGATGTCGGGACGGAGTTTTTTGGCGCGACGATACCCCTCCTCGCCATCGGTTTCAGTGATGACTTCAAAATGTTCCGCGGTGAAGCTGGCTTCCAGTCCGGTAACGATCGCGGGATCGTCTTCGATAATGAGCACAGTGTTCATTCGGCCTCCATCGTGTGAAGTGATAGCGTGAAAGTGCTTCCTTCCCCCAGGACGCTGCGCACATGGATGTTGCCCTGATGCGCGTCGATGATGTGCTTGACTAATGCGAGCCCCAGTCCGACCCCGCCACGCTTTTGGACATCACCAGACGTGGATCGGTAAAACGGTTCGAAGAGGTGCTCGAGATCTTCTGCTGCAATGCCGAGGCCGTGGTCCTCGATGTCGATACACACACGGTCCTGGGCGCGGCGGGTACGCATTGCGATACGTTTGTCGTTTCCGGAATACTTGATGGCGTTGGACAGAAGGTTGGTCATTGCTTCGACCAGCGCGTCGCTGTCCGCTTCCACCTCGACCGATTCAATGCTTTCATCGCAGTGCAGCGTGCACTCGATCTTTGACATGGTGAACTGGTACTGCATGATATCATACGCATTGCGAACTACTTCGCAGACTCGAGTAGGGGCGAAACTGTACTGCATCGTTCCGCGTTCGATCTTGGTGAAGTCGAGCACATTATTGATCAGCCGAGCGAGCCGGTCGCATTCACCCTGGATAATCCCGACATGCTTCCTGCCGGTGGTGTCATCCTTTGGTATCCGCTGCTCGAGCAATTCAGCGAACAGTTTGATGGACGTAAGCGGCGTTTTCAGATCGTGCGACACCCCCGAGACGAAATAGGATTTCATCTGACTGAGTTCGCGGAGTTTCGCTGCTTCCTGTTTCTCGAGCATCAGTGTTTCCTGCAGCTGCAGACGCTGAATCTGGAGTCCGGTCTGCCGGCACAATGTTCGAAGAAGATCCAGGTCGTCGAGCGTAAAACGTGTTTCCGACCGCTTTTTACCGAGAAGCAGCAAGCCGAGGACGCTGCCGTCCTCCCGCCGAATCGGCATGAGCAGCACGATGCCGAATCTCCGGGTGAAGGCCATGCGCAGTTCCTGCACGTCATTGGTGTCCTCCGCCATATCAGGCGTGACGAGAGGATCATCGGGCAGGCCGGCGATGCGTTCGGGATGCACCTGCATGCGAGCGGCACGCCATTTCGGGAATCCAGACCGGGCGAGGGTCTCGAGCCAGCCGTCTTCGCGCACGAGCAGTACCAGGGCCCCTTCTACATGCATCAGGTCGTCGATGCCCGCCGTCAGTACACGCGCGGCAGCGGCCTCCTCGACCGTTTCACCGATAAGTCTCGATATACGTGTGAGGTGTTCACGAAAATCATATTCCACCCTGAAAAACCATCTGTCCACCGTGCGTCGCACTGTCGAACGCACAGGGAGAAACAGGATCAGCACTGCGATAAGCGCGATGAGCGACATGGCGTATATCGTCATGCCCGATTGCGCACCTGTGAGTTCGGTCAGGCCGTACAGCACAGCCGAATACAGGGCGACCAGCAGGAGGATGACCGTTGTGGCGATCGTTCCGCGTTTGAAGAAGAATTCGATATCGAAGAAACGATAACGAATGATCCCGATGGCCATGAAGGATGCAGTGAGTACCAGCGAGAGCGTGAGGAGGCTTTCTTCGATTTTCACCTTATCGAGGATGTCGCTGATATTCGGCGCCAGCATGGAGTGCACGACAGGTGATGTGGTGAGCAGCCATGGTACCACGTATACGAACACACTGAAACCGATCCCGAGCACGACCCAGGCGATCTGTCTGCGGATTGTGGTTTCACGGGTTCTGCGAAACTTCACAATCATGACGGCGATACCGGCGACCGCCCCGACGATCATGATTGCTTTCGTCAGTGCAAATACCTGATAGTAGAGCGGGGCGTTGTCCAGCGTGAACGGCATCGTCATGCTGTAGGACGCGTAAATGGCGAGCAGCGACGGCAGCAGCGGGACGGCATACATCATCAGCAGAAACGTGCGTCGGAGTTCCCTTGGCGTCGGGTACACAAAGCTGAAGTGCAGCACGAAGACGCCAATGAACGCGTA
>PKTF01000265.1 GCA_002869275.1 Ignavibacteria bacterium
ATCGTGCAGGTCAATCCGTCTCTGCGTTTCGGGATCGCCTTCTGTGAAGCCTCCGGGCCGGCGCTCGTCCGCTGGGCGGGGAATGAGCAGAAACTGATCGACCTCGCGGTGACCAACGCGTCGGCACTTGCCGCCGGGCATTGCTTCATCATCATGATGGAAGGGGGATTTCCGATCAGCATCCTCAATGCCATCAAAAGCGTGCCCGAGGTCGTGCACATATTCTGTGCCACGGCCAATCCGACCGATGTCATTGTCGCCTAGAGCAGCGAGGGACGCGGCATCATGGGTGTGATCGACGGTGTGCGTACCCGCGGAGTGGAAACCGAGGAAGATATCGAGGCGAGAAAGAAGCTCCTGCGTACTATCGGTTACAAGATGTGAGCCGGAAATTGCATATTTTGCCGTTCCTGGATGCAGGGATATCCCCGGAACTGCTGAAAATGCTGGTATTATGAGCCTGTCCATCGTCATTGCCGTTTACAACAAGCCCGAGGTGCTCCGCCTGGTGCTCGGCGGGTATGCCCGGCAGTCGTGGAAGGATTTCGAGATCATCGTCGCGGACGACGGTTCGGGTGCGGCAGTCGGCGAAACCATCCATGAGATGGAGCTCCGCGTCGGCCGCCCGATTCGCCATCTGTGGCATGAAGACCGGGGGTGGCGCAAGAACACGATGCTCAACAACGCTATCCGTAACGCACAGACCGGGTACATGGTATTCACCGACGGCGACTGTATTCCGCACGAACACTTCGTACGCGATCACGCGGAGCACCGCAGCGAGGGTTTCTTTCTCTGTGGACGTCGAGCGGAAATGAGCGCACGGTGGAGTCGTGCCCTTACGGAGGAACGTATCGGCTCCGGCGCTTTCGAGCGCATCGGGCTGCGCTGCTGGTGGGAGGGGATCACCGGTGCGGCCACACGCATCGAAGACGGGCTGCGCTTTGAAAGTCCGTACCTCCGGAACATATTGCACCGTTCCGTCCGCGGTATGCTGGGCAGCAATTTCTCGGTGCATCGCGATGCACTCGCCGCCATCAACGGATTCGATGAGAAGTATGATGGTCCGGGTTGTGGTGAAGACAGTGACGTGCAGTTTCGTCTCGAGCTGAACGGATTGCGGGCATACTCGCTCCGGCACCTCGCCATCCAGTACCATGTGCACCACCCACGGACGGATATTCCTCAGCGCTGTCTCGACCGCTTCGACGCCGCACGGCAGCGCGGCAGCGTGCGCTGCGAGCACGGCCTGCAGCCTATCACACTTGACTAACTTGCACCGGACATCCGCGTGAAAATCGTTCTTCGCATACTTCGTCACCTCCTCCCGTATAAAGTGCATCTGGGCATCGCCTCCCTGGCGATGTTCATCTCGACGTTGTTCAACATGGCGACGATGGTCCTCATCATCCCGTTCATCGATACACTGTTCAGCAAGGAGTATCCGACCCTGCAGCCCGTGCCCGAATTTTCCCTCGGCAATCTCAAGGACTGGGGCCTGACACAGATCAATAACGGAATGGCATCGACCGATCAATCGACGGCGCTGCAGATCCTTTGCGTATTGCTTGTGGGGATGTTTTTCTTCAAAAATCTTTTCGCGTATACGCAGACCTGGTTCATGGCGATCGGCGAGCAGGGCATCATCCGTGATCTGCGGCAGATGCTGTACGAGAAAATGAACACGCTGTCGCTGAGCTACTTCACCGAAGAGAAAAAGGGCATGCTCATGTCGCGGATCATCAGCGACGTGCAGTTGATCAATAATTCGGCCATCGCGGCCGTCAACAGTTTCTTCCGCGACCCGCCCCAGATCATCGGTTACACGGTGGTGCTGTTCGTTATCGACTGGCAGCTGACCCTGATGGCCTTCCTGCTGATTCCCACGACGGGATTTATCCTCACCAAGATCGCGAGCTGGGTGCGGCGTGAAAGCGGGCTGCTTCAGGAATCGATTGCCCGGATCACGGCGGTGCTCGACGAAGGGCTTTCGAGCATGCGAATCGTCAAGGCGTTCCGGACCGAGAAATTCGAAATCGCCAAGTTTCGCAAAGAGAATCAGAGCTATTTTCGCACCTTCGTCCGCATCAAGCGCAGCAGCGAACTGGCTCCGCCGATCACGGAGACGCTCAGCGTCCTGGTCGTCGTGATCATTATCTGGTTCATGGGTGAGAATATTCTCTCCGGCAACAGCAGCATGACAAACGGACTCTTCGTCGCATACATATTCGCACTGCTGCAGATGATGCAGCCGTTGAAGTATTTCGGTCAGACGATGAATCAGCTTGCGCAGGGCATGGCGGGTGCACAGCGGGTTTTCGGTGTCATGGACATCGAGCCCCGTATCGTGGACCGACCGAATGCCGCAACGGTCGAATCCTTCACCGACCGCATTTCCTTCGATAACGTGCGCTTCCACTATGATACGGGCGACGAAGTGCTCTCCGGCATCAATGCGGAAATTCGCGCAGGCGAAGTCGTCGCCGTCGTGGGTCCGAGCGGAGCAGGCAAGAGTACGATGGTGGACCTGGTGCCGCGCTTTTTCGATGTTACCGAAGGCCGAATTCTGCTGGATGGAATGGACATCCGGGATCTGACTGTGGAATCCTTGCGTGGACTGATGGGCATTGTTACACAGGAAACATTTCTCTTCAACACCACCATCCGCGAGAATATCGCCTACGGCGAACCCGAGGCCGACATGGAGCGGATCCGCGAAGCGGCAAAAGCGGCGAACGCGCATGAATTCATCATCGAGACGGAAAACGGCTACGATACCGTCATCGGCGACCGCGGCGTGAAGCTTTCAGGCGGACAGCGCCAGAGGCTGTCAATCGCCCGCGCCATTTACAAGAATCCACCCATTCTGATTCTCGATGAAGCGACGTCCTCTCTCGATACCGAGTCGGAACTTCTCGTCCAGAAGGCAATCGAGAACCTGATGGAAGGACGGACCTCGATCGTCATCGCACACCGTCTGAGCACCATTCAGAAAGCCGATCGAATCTACGTGATTGATGACGGCCGGGTTGTGGAAACAGGGACACACAGGGAATTGCTTGAAAATCAAAGCGGACTGTACACCAAATTGTATCAGATGCAGTTTCAGTTATGATGGGATCCTGGTTGCATGCACGCGTGGCGGACCTGCGAAGCGCGGTCCGGGGAGAGGCCATCGACACTGCGCTCTGGATCGGGACGGCGGTCGCCCTCGTCACCCTCATCTTCTCCATCGCGCTCGCCCAGGCAGCGGTTCTCCTCACCGGACTGCTCTGGTTGTACAATATCGCGCGCACGCGCGGGAGGCATTTTCGTCTTTCCCCGCTGCTGCCTCCGGTGACGGCATTTGTCGTCGCCCGTATAGCGGCGATCCCGCTGTCCATTGATCCCGCCGGGAGTATGGATGCTTTTCGCACGGAGATCCCGTTTTACATTCTGTTCTACGTCATCCATTCCACATGGGATGCTCGGCGAGAGGACCGGCTGCGTGCGGTCATTCTGCTGGTTTTCACCGCTGCGCTCGTGGCCGTCGCGATCGGATTCATCCGTTACGCGCAGGGGTTCGACGAGCGGCTCACGTCGACCACATCGGGGTACTATACTCTCGGGATGTTCCTGGCCACGGTGTTCGCCATGGTGTTTGCCCTCGGGCGCAACAAAGACATTTTTCCTCAGCGTTGGATCTGGCTCCTGACATCTGCGATACTGCTGATCGGATTATTGTTCACGTTCAACCGCCTTCACTGGGTGGTTGCCGCGCTGGCGGCCCTGGTGGTGGGGTTGCTCCGTGAGCGCCGCATCCTGCTCATCCTTGCGATACTGGGGATCGCTGCCGTCGCAACTGTAGAGCCCCTGCAGGATCGATTTTTGCAACTGCTGGATGCGGGCGGAAATATGTCCGGCCGCGATGTCATCTGGCGGGGGGCGTGGATGCTCATCGCCGACCGGCCGGTATTCGGTTTCGGACTGCGCACGTTTACAAAGGTGTTCCCGTTATTTGACGAAGTGCCTGACAAGGGCGTCGGCAGCTGGCACAACGATTACCTGCAGGTGTACATGGATTCCGGCCTTGTGGCGCTGATCCCCTTCGTCGCCATCATCGGGGTAGCGTTGTACCTCGGATGGAAAAATCACCAGCGTTGGCCCTCCGGGAGTCTGCAGCGCGATATCAACGCAGCCTCCGTACTGGCCATTGGTTGTTTTGCCCTGGCGGGAGGAATGCTCGATTCGCTGCTCTCTATTCTTTTTCGTACACTCATAGCACTCACGGCGGTGCTGTACATGCAGCGACCGCCGTGCGATGACACTCAACCGGAGTTACGACAATGACACCATCACGGGACGGCACAAAAGGACGGTCTCAGGCGAGGAAGGTGCGTGCGGAATCGTTTCAGGAATACTGCGATTTCAGCTGCGAATATGCATCGTTCAGTGACCCGGCGGCTGTCGGAGCATGCCGCCGAGATATCGGCATCTGGTGCGGAAAAGCACGCAGATATCACAACAAACACGCCCGTTGCATCTTTTCGGAGAAGAAGTAGGGTCGAAAAAGGTGTGCGGAAGTCCGAGACCAGATTTTTCCCAAATACGATACATGAAAAGACTGCTTGACAAAGCCTGCGCCATTTGCTATACTGGGCGCGGGCGATGGACATTCGATCCGTTGCAGCCAATAATACCCCTTTTCGTAAGGAGATTTCACGCATGATATGGACCATGGAACTCGCTTCCTGGCTTGATGACGCACCGTTCCCGGCGACACGGGATGAATTGATCGATTACGCCACGCGAATCGGTGCTCCTCTTCAGGTGATCGAGAACCTGCAAGAACTCGAGTATCCCGACGAAACCTATGAATCCGTCGAGGACATCTGGCCTGATTATCCGGTGGATGAAGATTATTTTTATGGTGATGAGGATAGCGATTACTGAGCATTTTGTATCCCTACGATGAGAGCAGAACCTGGCGCGAACCAAACGTTGCGACAGCCCCACGCCGCCATGGCCGGGGTTGTGTCGTATTTATCATTATAGGGTTCGCGTTTTTCTGTACTTCCACCTCACTGCACGCCCAGACCGATCCTGCCGATATTGACTCCCTCGACGTCGAAGAGATTCTGTTCACAGGGAATGACTCGTTCAGTGATGATGAACTGCGCAGTCTGATCGCGACAGATGAATCATCACTGGGCTTCTTTGTCTGGTTGATCGGGCAGAGCGAACATCGCTATTTCGATTTCCGGACGATGCTCGACGACGTCGAAGTCATCAAGAAGTTCTACAGGAATAACGGTTTCTTTGAAGCACGCGTTGCGGGCAGGTATGAGCGTACCGAAGACAACAGCGCCGTGCAGGTGTATTTCGATCTCGATGAGGGCCGTTCCTCATACGTCGATTCCATCGCCTACCGCCGTCTGCAGGAACTTCCTCCCACGGTGCAAGGTGCCATCGCACGTGCTCCATTGCTGCGCATGGGGCAGCGCTACAGTGCTCCGACCGTACAGGCCGAACGCGCTCGCGTACTCGAAATTCTTGCCAATAACGGCTTCCCTCGCGCCTTCAGCGACAGTGTGACTGTAGAGCGCAAGATGTCGAACAACAATGTCGTGGTGAAAATGAATTTTAACCACGGACGACGCCTGTATTTCGGGAACATTACTGAAAAGATCGAGGGAGACGACGACCTGAACCTGGCGCGTCAGATTATTTACGAACGGCTGGATTTTGAAAAGGGAGATATTTACTCGCGTGAACTCCTTCTCGACGGAGAGACGAATATGAACCGCCTCGGCGTGTTCTCCTACGTCTCTCTCAAGCCGGAGTTTCCTGCCATCGATAACCCGGTGGATTCACTGGTGCCGATGACGCTCGGATTGCGGCCCAAGACGCGTTACGAACTCGCTCCGGCGGCTATCCTGAATAATCAGCTGCGCGGAGTGACCGCAGGCGGTGAAGTGTCGTTCATGATGCGTAATGTGTTTGGCGGCGCGCAGTCGCTGACGACGCGATTGAGCCTGCTGGGGAGAATTCCTGATTATGCGGATACCTACATATCCTCCTCGCAGCTGCTTTTCGAGCAGCCATACCTGTTCTCCAACCGCAACTCGCTCTCGTTTTCCGGCTCATACAGTTTCGTCGGTGAACGCGACCTGGTCACTGGCGACATCCTTCAGATCACGCTCGGAGTCAAACGGTTTTTCACCAGTCGCCTCATCGGCCAGGTGGTCTGGACGTATGAAATCTCGGAATTCACCGGTGATCCGACAGTCCTTCTCGGTCGTGGTCTGATCTATGTCGACACCGAGGAAACGATCAATTTCAGAAATTCCATCCGCCGTCTGAGTCTGGAAGACAATCAGACCGACGACCTCTATTATCCCAGCGAAGGATTTTTCTGGCGCGCGCTCGTGGAGGAGGCCGGATGGTTCGAAGGTCTCGGCCTTCCTCTGCCCCAGGCAGATGAAGAAAAGGGGATCCGTTCGACCGAGTATGTCAAGCTCGAAGGACTCGTCAAATATTTTCATGACTTTTCGCGCAACGAGACTGCGATTTTCGGTATGCGCCTACGGCTCGGCAGCATCTTCCGCTACGGAAAGAGCATGGAAGACGATCTGCCCGTCCCAATCAACAGGCGGTATTTTGCCGGCGGGGCGACGAGCATCCGTGGCTGGCAGAACCGCGAGCTTTCCGCTGATCCAGAAGCGGGGGAGACCGGCAGCAACGCGCTGTTGGAGGTGAGCACCGAACTTCGCTGGCAGCTGTTTCCGCGTGCGACGAACGCGCTCGAAGGACTGGGACTCGTGGCGTTTGTCGACGCCGGGAATCTGTGGACAGATATCAACCGGATGCGCATCCCCGAAATCGCACTGGCGCTGGGAATAGGAATCCGCTTCAATCTGCCTTTCGCGCCGTTGCCGGTACGCGTAGATTTCGGGATCAAGGGGTACAACCCGGCATCGAGCCAGTACAAATGGTTTTTTGAAAAAGATAGTATCTGGGATGACGTCATCAGAAAGGGCGTGATTCTGTTCGGCATCGGCCACGCGTTCTAACACTTCATCAGCATAGAGGAATCCATGTCCTGGGACCGTATTGTGGGCCAGAAGCGTGTTCAGCAGCTTCTTCAGCGCATGCATGAGCATGACCGCATTCCGCATGCACTGCTGTTCTACGGACAGGAAGGATCCGGGAAGGATGCCGTTGCCCTTGAGTTCGCCCGCGTGCTCAACTGTGAAGGTGCTTCGTGGAACGCGTGTGGGAGCTGTCCCAGCTGCCGGGCGATGGACACATTGCAGCATCCGCGCCTGAAGCTCATATTCGCACTGCCGGCTAAAAAAGATGAGGATGGAGCGACCGACAAGCTGAGTGAAGATGAACTTGACGACATTCAGGAACAGATTGCCGAGAAAGCGGAAAATCCATATCATCGCATCCACGTGAACAAAGCCACGGATATCAAGATCAGCAGCATCCGGGGCATCCGCAAAGAGGCGGCGTTTCGTGCGAAAGAAGGGGGACGAACGGTCGTTGTTATCAGTGAGGCCGACCGGATGAACCGGAACTCCGCGAATGCCCTGCTGAAGACGCTGGAGGAACCCGGCGGAGACCTTCTGCTTATCCTTACCACCTCGCGAAAAGATTCGCTGCTGCCCACCATCATTTCGCGATGCCAGCTCGTGCGTTTTGATCTCCTCGGTACTGCGGATATTCGTGACCACCTGCACCGTGAACCCGATGTGAACCGAGAGACTGTCGAGACTGCGGCGCATCTGTCCGCCGGGAACTACCGCGCGGCACTTGAAATGGCACGGGAAGACGGTCTTATCGGCCGCGAGGCCGTACTCGAGTACATTCGTTCCGTCGTCTTGAATAACCCCATCAAGCTGATGGACAATATCCAGCAGATTCTGGGTCGCGAAGACCGTCAGACGCTCAGCAGATTTCTGACCGCCGTTGCAAGCTGGTTCCGCGACGTCATGGCCCTGCGCGAGGGTGTTGATTCATTGATGAACAGCGACTTCGAAGATGCCCTGCGGCGTTTTTCGGAGCACTATCCGGACACCCGTTGTTCGGCAGCGATCGATGAGATTGAACGCAGCATTGCCCTGGTACGGAAAAATGTGCATCTTACGACTCTGATGATCGTGCTTTCCCAACGCCTGAGGAAGCATATTGTCACTCCCGCCAATGAAGGGGCATAAGAAAGGTTCCCGAAATGAGCTCTCAAGACACTACCAATACAGAAAGCCAGGAACATCGGCCGGAAGTGCCGCTCGAACTCCACAAGCTGGATGACAGCGTTCTCGTCTACTCCAGCGAAGAGGGGCAGATCGATGAGGATGCCCTGCACGAAGGTGACGGGTCCTCGCATGGCGATTGCCAGGAAATGATGGAGATCGACGGTGTCGATACCTCTCCCTATATCGAAGTGATCTTCAAGGGTGAGCGGCGGGGGTACTACATCAATGCAGAGAAAGTGCCGCTGGAGGAAGGGCAGCATGTCATCGTCGAGGCGGAGAAAGGTGTGGACCTGGGAACGGTCGGCGCAATCGGACCTACGGCATATATGAAAAGTCGTCTGCGCATGCGTCCCTGTAAGGATGAAATGAAGAAGTACGTGCGTCCCGCCACAGACGCCGATATCAAGGTGCTGCTGTTTCATCGCGAACAGGAAATGACGGCGTTCCAGATCTGCCTGGATAAGATCACGAATCTCGACTTGCCGATGAAGCTTGTCGATGTGGAATACCAGTTCGATCGTAACCGCATCACCTTTTATTTCACTGCTGACGGCCGGGTTGATTTCCGGCAGCTCGTGCGTGAACTCGCCGCGGAGTACAGAACACGAATTGAATTGCGGCAGATCGGTCCGCGTGACGAGGCCAAGCGCATGGGCGGTTTCGGTGTGTGCGGACGTGAGCTGTGCTGCAGTTCCTGGCTGGGGATGTTTGAGCCGATTTCGACCGACATGGCCCGCCTCCAGAATCTCACCATCAATCCCTTTAAACTGGCCGGACAGTGCGGTCGCCTGAAATGCTGTCTGAGCTACGAAGCACAGTTGTACGAAGAATTACTCAAACGCTTCCCCCCGCTTGATTATCGCATCAGTACGGAGAAGGGCGAAGCGAAGATCGAGAAAATCGACATTTTTCAGGATGCGATCTACGTTCATTACCAGCAGGATAACGGCTGGGACCGCCTCACGCTCGATGAGGTGAACGTCTATATCAATTCGCCGGTACCACCGAAGGAAGCTAAAAAGCCGACACCCGAGGATGGGAAGCGCCACAAGAAGAGATCCCAGGACGACGGCAAAGGCCGGAAAAAATCTTCCCGAAACGAGGGAAAACGATAAAAAAAATCCCCGCCACGGCGGGGATTTTTTGTGATCTTATTTCTTCATCCAGCTCTGCCAGTATTCCTGCCATTCCACCTGTTCCGCTTCAGGGGTCGTATACAGTGTGTTGACCGTATCGAGCATGACGGCAATCTCGTCGGTGCGCTCGAGCTTGTTCATGTTCGCCAGCGCTTTGGGGTGCGGTCCGTGAGGAAAGCCGGTGGGATGCAGTGTGACCATGCCGGGCTTGATGTTGTCACGGCTGAAGAAATCTCCGGCGTGGTAGAAAAGGACCTCGTCATAATCCGCGTTGCGGTGATAGAAGGGGACCTTGAGTGCATCTTCATCTTCCTCGAGGGGACGCGGGAGGAAGGTGCAGACGATGGCGTTGTTCAGCATGAAGGTGGTGTGCGCCGGCGGCGGAAGATGCACACGGTGGCTCATCACCGGTCGTATATCCCGAACATTGATTTTCCACGGGTAGCAGTCGCCTTTCCATCCAGCGGCATCCAGCGGATTGAATGGGTAGAACATCGACGACATCGCTCCGTCACGCTGAATGCGGATTTCATGCTCCTGGCCCTCGCGCGCGTCATATTCGTCGGGGAGCACGGGCAGCGTGATCGCCGACATGTCAAATAGTGCGTGGACGCCGATCAGGCCCTTCTGCTCCATGGAGGGCACGGAAAGCTGAGGCAGGGCTTCGATGATCAGGAAGAAATTCGTTGCACTTCGCGGGTGGATCCGATATGTCGTGACACGCGGGATGACGACATAATCACCCTTCTCATACTCGAGGGTACCGTAGTCGGTTTCGATCATTCCCTCGCCTTCGTGCACGAAATAGATCTCGTCGCCGTCACCATTGCGATAGTAGAATGGCATGGCCCCACTGCGGCGAGAAATGCTGACCACCACTTCATTGTTGTAGAAGAGGCGCTGGCGTGCACCACCGGCATCAGTCAGGTCGCCCGGTTCCAATTTTGTGAAATCGAAAGCATGAGGACGCAGCGGACCATCGAATCGTGTCCAGTCCGTCGGCGGACGCCTGTGATACAGGTGCGATACGGGGCCGAAAAACCCCTGCCGCCCGTGTTCCTCCTCGAACGTGCCTTCGGGCAGACCGACGTGCGCCTGCCGTGTATGTTTTCCTTGATGATACAGATACATGGGAACCTGCCTCTCATGAAATTACGTGGGTGGGAGTGATCTGTTCAGGCGTCAGGATTCGGTAAGGCCGCAGCGCTGTGGCGCCGCGGCCTGCAGTCGGATTACATATTCGCTATCAGAGCTGTGCCGAATTCCGAACAGGCAACCTTGGTCGCTCCGTCCATGAGACGCGCGAAGTCGTAGGTCACGGTTTTTTGTTCGATCGTTGTTTCCATGGCCTTGATGATCAGATCGGCTGCCTCATTCCAGCCGATGTAACGCAGCATCATCTCACCGCTCAGGATCACGGAACCGGGATTGACTTTATCCTGCCCGGCGTACTTCGGTGCCGTACCGTGCGTGGCCTCGAAAATGGCGAAACCGTTTTGATAGTTGATGTTGGCGCCCGGTGCGATACCGATGCCGCCGACCTGCGCGGCCAGGGCATCCGAGATATAATCACCGTTGAGATTCATCGTGGCGATGACGTCGTATTCGGCAGGACGGGTCAGGATCTGCTGAAGGAACGCATCAGCAATGACATCCTTGATGATGATGCCGTTCGGCAGTTTCATCCATGGGCCGCCGTCGAGAAGTTCGGCGCCAAATTCCTTCGCCGCCAGATCGTAGCCCCAGTCACGGAAGCCACCCTCGGTGAACTTCATGATGTTGCCCTTGTGGACGATGGTCACCGACTTGCGGTTCTGGTTGATCGCGTAGTTGATGGCGGCGCGTACGAGGCGCTCAGTCCCTTCACGCGACACCGGCTTGATGCCGATGCTGCTGCTCTCGGGGAAGCGGATCTTTTTCGTGCCCATCTCTTCCTGCAGCCAGGTGACGACCTTTGTCGCCTCAGGGGTGCCGGCCTGCCATTCAATACCTGCGTAGATGTCTTCGGAATTTTCGCGGAAGATCACCATGTCGATGAGTTCCGGTTTCTTGACCGGTGAAGGGACGCCGGAGAAGTACTGCACCGGACGCAGGCAGACGTACAGGTCGAGAATCTGGCGCAGGGCGACATTCAAGGAACGGATGCCGCCGCCGACCGGAGTCGTCAGCGGGCCCTTGATGCCGACGATATATTCCCTGACCGCATTGAGGGTGTCCTCAGGCAGCCAGACATTTTCGCCGTATTTGGCCACGGACTTCTCGCCCGCATAGATTTCGAACCAGTTGATTTTGCGTTTGCCGCCATAGGCGTTTTCCACCGCGGCATCGAGGACGCGCACGGCCGAGGCCCAGATATCGGGACCGATACCGTCACCTTCGATGAAGGGAATAATAGGATCATCGGGAACGATCAGTTTCCCGTCTTCCAGACGAATTTTGCTGCCCTCGGTTGGGGGAACAAGCAGCTGATAGGCCATGTGCTTCTCCATTCTATTGTGAGATGTGCTGTTCAGCAGGGTGCTGTGCAGGATGAAGTATATCCTACGATGGATGCACCAGAGGTGCTCTTGGATTCAGATGATTAAATAAAGTACGAAATGGAAAGGAAATCGGAAACAAATGGTCGTAAATAACGAACCCCCGGGTCAATTGCCGGGGGTTCAAAACATTGTGCTCGATAGGGTATTCGGCCGTATCAGCCACGTCCGCCGGTGCCGGTACCGCCTTTCCCACCACCCTTGCGGTCGCCGTGCAGGGCTTTCCACCGCTCATATTGCTCGGGTGTGAGAAGGGCTGCGATTTTCTCGTTGACCTGGTTCTTCAGAGCCTCGAGCGCACGCGCCAGTGCCTCACGGTCGTTGCCGAGTTCCTGCATCAGGCGCTGCATCTCACGGTGCTGAAAGATCAGGATCTCCTTGAGGCCCGTGGCCTGTGCTTCAGTGAGTCCCAACAGCTCAGTGTACTTTTTAATCATCGCATCGAAATCCGGATCACGGTCGACGGGCTTGATATCGCGCTTGCGCTGCAACTCGAGCCACTTTTCCCACTTCTCACCGAGTGCCTCGCGCATCATTTCCTGTATGCGTGCCTGCAGCTGACGCAGCGCTTCGCGGAACCCCTCGGGGTTGTCCTTGAACTGCTCACGGAGCTTGGCGATTTCGGTGTACTGAAGAAGCAGAATCCGCTTCACCGCGTCTGCTTCCGCTTCCGTCAACTCGAGTGCTTTCGTCATCGCTTCGACCAAACGGTCGATACGAGCGGTCTGCCACTCCTGGCGACGCGCGTCGCGCTCTTCCTCGAGACGCTGCTTCAGCTGTTCGACATTCGCCACGGCCTGGCGTCCGATAAGCGCGTTGATCTCGCGCATCAACCGGTCGTGTTCGGCCTGGAGAAGGCGCAGGATTTCTTCCCTGGTCTTTCCACTGGTGAGAATGCGGCGACGCGTTTCGTTTGATTTGGCGATGAGATCACGCACCTGTGCGAGGATACGTTCGCTCAGATCGGGATTCGCCTTGACGATGAGCTGGTAATAAATGATTGCGGCCATGTCGATTCCGGCGCGCCGGTCGATCCGTCCGCCCCGGTCATCCAGCATGCTGTCGAAGACATTCTGCTCGGCCGGATCAAGCAGAAGATCGAGGTTTTCTTCCATGAAGAACATCTCATCGATCAGTGTGGACTGCTCAAGATCAAGCGAGAGGTTCCCCAGCTGCACAGCGGCAGTCATCGGGCCGTTACTATCTGACGGAGTGGAAATGTCGCTGTTTTCACTGCACGCGCTAATAGCGAACAGAACGATCAGCATGGAAGTAATGATACGCAGGTTCATGAAAGGACCTCCTGGATGTAGGGGGGCAACTGCTGGTGCGAGATCGATGCATCGGGCAGTTGAAACTTTACGTCATAAAAACATACGAGATGAAGTTCATAAACTCAATACCATACGGTACATTTTGGATGATTTTTGATTGTATTTCAGAGTGTGCGTGTTGAAGCAAGGAATCAGAGGCCAGAGGTCTGGTGATCGTGACGACCCGGCTTTTGCTGTAAGAGTTCACGCGTCTTCAGTGTCCACTGACAAGAATGCTCGGTGAATTGTTGTATCTTTTCCTCCGAACGCCTATGAAGTTTTTCCGATGGTTCTTCATTTCAATACGCGCCGCGCTGCGCGTCGTTGCCGTGTGCGTACTCGTATCGGTCGCCTGGGTCGCGCTGACACGCGTACTGCCGCCGCCGTACACACCGATCATGTTTTTTCGCACCTATGAACGGGTCCTGGAGGGCGAAGCACGAGGAATCGAACGGCAATGGGTACCGATCGAACGCATCAGTCCGCATTTCCTTCGCGCGGTTGTGGCGGCAGAGGATGCGCGCTTCATGCGGCATGACGGGATCGACTGGAAAGCCATGGAAGATGCGATGCGATATAATCGCGCGCATAAAGGGCGGAAGGTGCGCGGTGCGAGCACCATCACCATGCAAACGGCAAAAAACGTGTTTCTCTGGCACGGACGTAACTATGTGCGCAAGGGACTCGAGGCCTGGTTCACCTTTCTGATCGAGCAGCTCTGGGGAAAACGGCGCATCCTTGAAGTGTATGCGAATGTAGCGGAGATGGGTGATGGCCTTTATGGCGTAGAAGCCGCGGCGCGAAGATATTTCGGAAAATCAGCCGCTGCTCTTTCGAGCCGGGAAGCCGCGTTGATTGCTGCCGTTCTGCCTAACCCCCGTCGCTGGTCACCTGCGAGTCCGACCTCCTATATCAATCGTCGCGCCAATTGGATACAGTCCAGAATGCGTGGGGTTGTGGTGCCGCTGTAAGGGATTTGCGAAGGCCGAACCGTCGGTTCGGCCAACACATGGAATCATTCACCCACGGATTCAGCCCGATACGGCGATCACCCGATGTGTTCGATCACGATTTTCAACCCGATCAAGATCAGCACGATCCCCCCGATAAATTCCATGTGCGTGCCGACAATATGTGAGATGCGTTCACCGAGGCGGATGCCGATCAACGACATGGCTGCAGCGACGATACCGATGACGAGTGCAGGGAAGAAGATCCCTTCGGAAATCATCGCGAGGCTGAGACCCACCGCCAGTGCGTCGATGCTGGTCGCAACTGAAAGGCTGACCAGAGACCACCCCTTCGTGACATCACGTCTGATGCGCTGCTCTTCACCCTGAAAAGAGTTGTATATCATGCGACCGCCAATAATGGCGAGCAGCATAAATGCGATCCAATGGTCAACTGTCTCAATCATGGAGACGAAGGTCGTGCCGGCAAGCCATCCGAGGATGGGCATGAGAGCCTGGAAGAGCCCGAAATGGAATGACAGGCGAAAGGTCTGCCGCCCATCTGCCTTTACCAGGTAGGCGCCGGCGGACAACGAAACCGCGAAGGCATCGATACCGAGAGCGATGGCGATAACAATGAGGGTGAGGAGATCCATCTATCCCTGAGAACGCTGTTCCTGAAATGACAGACCGGATTGCATTGTGTGGGCCGATCCAACGGATCGGCCCACACATGAATTCAGCGGCATTTGGGCAGTGTCAACGCACGATGACCATCTTCTTCGTCAGGGCGCCGTTTGCGGTGGTCAGACGATAGAAGTAGCTGCCGGGAGTGAGGTCGCTAAGTGGTACGTCAACCGTGTGCACACCGGCCGCGTGCTGCCCGCGAGCGAGCGTGGCGATTTCGCGTCCACTGGCATCGAACAGCGTGAGATCAATGTCGCCTGCCTGCGGAAGGGAATACTGCAGAGATGCTTTGCCGAGTGCGACGGGTGCCGGGTTGGGTGCCGTCTGTCCGAGGACGAAACTGCCGGCGGTGATATCCTCGGTGCCGAGAATACGCATCGGATGCAGCTCGATGTCGTCTGACTGCCAGGCATCGCCCTTGCGGTCGATGGTCAGCAGTCGATAAGCGTACGCGCCGGCCGGCAGGTCTTCGCGGTACACGTAGGTGTTGGATTCCGTGGGCGGCACAACAGCCACCGTCTGCCAGTTGCCTTCACCGAGGTCGCTGCGTTCGACGAGATACCCGAAGTCGCTTGTTTCCATGTTGGACGTCCAGGTAAGACGTGCGCGGTTTTCGTTTTCCCACGTAACGGCACGTTCGATCTCCCACTGGAAGGGGAAGAACGGATACGCCATCGCCCAGATACCGTTCAGGTCGGTGAGGCCTATGCCGGTGACGCTCTGTTCAAGCGGACTCGCCCAACCACCATACGGTACCCAGCTGAACAATGCAGGAATCTGCCTCCACAGTCTCAGCTGCTCGGGCTCGGTGATACCGGTCTGTCCGATTTCACTCAGCGTGTAGAACAGCGTCATGTTTGCGGTATATGTTCCCGTTGCCGAGATGATGTAATGCCGCATGGCGTAGCGGAGTCGATGAATGTTCTGCGGGAAGGTGTACGGCACGAGCTTCAGGCTAAGGTTCTGCACCGTACCGCTCGTCGCTTCAACCCGCGCGATGATATGACCCTCGGAATTCGAGAAGGTCGCGCTGCTTCCCATCGGGAGGCTGCTCAACGTATGTGTTACTTCGGTGCGCGGCTCGTATTCGAGCACGACGACGACATCGAGCGGAGAGTTGACAATCGGGGCATTCGTGACCGAATTGACGCCTTCGAGAGTTATCGTCCCGTTGTATGTGCCGTACGGGAGGTGGAAGGCATTGATGCTGATACTGAACGCGTCGCCTTCCATACCGCTGGTGTTGGACAGCGAAAGCCAGTTCGTCGCGGAAGACACCGTCCATGCAATCTCGCCTGGACCGAAGCTATCACCGCCGTTTAGGACGGGAATGTTCGCCGCGACCGAAATACGCTTGTATGTCACCTTGACATGCAGCGTATCGACGCCGATATCGAGCTTGCGCGGTTCGAATACGCGGTAGGTGACCGGTATGACATACGGGTGATTGGTCGCATGGATGTCATTGATCGTGATGTCGCCGCTATATGTACCCGGAGCAAGATCGCTGCGCGTGATGTTCACTGTGAACTGGCCGGCGTTGATTCCGGTAGCGGGCGCGGGCGCAATCGTCATCCAGGGCGGTGTCTCGACCATCGAGGCCACGGCCTCCCAGTCGATGATGGAGCCGTTGCTGTTGGCGTTCCACACATCAACGTTCTGCGATGCGGGAATTGGACCATTTTCCTCGGTCTCGAAATACAGCACGATCGGGTCGCTCATGATCGTGCCCTGTGGTGGATTCGCATGCATGGTCCACAGACCGGTGATATCTGCGAGATCGAGCGTCAGCGTGTTCGAACCCGTGTTCAGGGTTGCGGTGCGCGGCGTCCAACCCATGCCGCTGTTCGTCGAATGGTGCAGCCCGAGGTTGTTTTCGTTCTGTCCGGCCAGATCCTGAGGTGCGTAGTCGACGATCATGGTCATGGGCCATGAGGCTGAGGTATGGTCCGTGATCTCATAGTAGCGAAGGATGGAAGGCAGGTTGCCCACCCAGATGCGCTCGCCGCTCGTCATCGTCACGGTGACGTCGCCCGGTACAGCTGAAGAAGCACTCTGCGGTCCGTTCGGGACCTCGGCATTCAGCGTGATGCCGATTCCGCCGAAGTCTTCCAGAGCACCGTAAAATGGACGTGTCGTCGAAATGGAACCAAAGAATCTTCCCTGATTCGTGTACGTCCCATTCGGACCAAGAGCAATCCCGATGTTTCCTTCGCAATACACCCATGCTCCGCCTATAATCGAAAGTGCTCCCAGGACGGATGTAGTTTGTTCAATGGTTTTTGGCGCGTTCTGACCACCCCCCCGCAGCATCAGGGATTGGTACGCAGTGCCGAGGACGGCCTGTGGTGAATTACTCTCATAGATCACTACTGCATCGCTCTGGTTGCAGTCAAAAATGAATGGGAGCTGATTGGGTGGAATAGACGAGGGATATGTAAACGTTGGATCCAAAGCCAACGCAGCCTGTGATCCAGCATCATCACCTACAATAATATTTCCGCTGCCGTGCCCATTTTCCGGATTACCATCTGCATCCATCGCCAGCGCGTGTCCGTTGTTTTCGTAGCTGCCTTCAGCTATGAAGAGGGTACCGCCGACGGTCACCGGACCACTTTGCGTGGCTATGCCACCTTGCACGGTGATGTCCCAGTAGAAACTGCCGTTGAGGGCATAGTTGCCAGTGATGTTGCGGCTGCGGAGGAAGCGCAGGAAGTCGCGGTTGCCGTCCGTGTCGTTGGCATTGGCCAGTGTCGCTGCGCCTTCACCCACGTAGGTGTTTTCGAGGAAGTCCGCCATGACCATCGGGGCTCCGCTGCGCGTAAAGAAGCAGCTCGTCAGGCTCGAGAGCGATGAGTTCAGCCAGCCGTGCAGTCCGGGCGGAAGGGTGTTCTGGTTGTTGTTGCCGTGCGCCAGTCCGTGCACGAACGTACTCGTGGCATCCAGGAGCGCCAGTGCGTCTGAAGAGCCGGCGAAAGCGAGCGAACCGCCGCTATGGCCGGCGAAATACTGGTTGGAGCTTCCGGAAGACGGTGCCTGCAGCATGATGAGGCCGTCGGACACGTCCGTATCAGGAATGGGCACGCTGTAGATTCCGCCGATCACGATGATTGTACCCGCCGGCAGGTTGTTCCAGATCGGATCGTTCGAGAACGTGACCGTGGCGTATGGGAAGGTTCCTCCACTTGTGGCGTCGGAGATGGACCACCCGCGCATGTCGAGCCCGTCCTCCGCAACGTAGAGCTCCACGGCCTCCTCGGTGGATATATTGCCGTACGCGTTGTAGTACTCGTTGACCAGCGCCCGAGGTGAGGGTGGCGGATCATTCTCGAGAATCGTGAGGGTGTGCTGCTGCTGCGCGCCGAGCGATGCATTGTTCCCGCCCGTGGGGTTCTGCAGCTGGAAAATGAAGGTCTCATTACCTTCGAAAATGGCGTCGTCGAAGAGGTCGACAAACAGCGTCATGCTCGTGGCGTTAGGGCCGAAAGCCACAGTCGTATTGATGAACTGCGGGGAATTATCAACACCGTTGGTTGCCGTGCCTCCGATGAGGACCACATCGACCTGCGTGAAGGCGGTGGAACTCGGATTCGTGACGCTCACATCAAGGGCAACCGTGCCCGCGCCTTCGTCAAACGAGGAGGAGGCGAGGGCGAATTCGACCACGGTGGGTGCCGCCGCCCCGAATGCCGTAATGGAGAAATCGTCGATCGCGAGGCCGTGATCGCTGCCCGAATGGTTGTCATCGAACCAGCGGAGCATGATTTCGTCGCCGGGATTGAGTGTGACCGGCAGGATGCTGCTGATGGACAGGCGATTTGCAGAATTGTTACCATCCAGGGCACCCGTGCTGCCACTGATGATGGGGCTGGTGAAATCAAGCGCCGCGACGTTCGTCCACGAACCTGTGCTGAGGCTCGTCAGGTTCGTCCCGGTCTGGTAGCTGAAATCCACGGTTTGCGCGGCCGCCGTACCGGAGTAGCGCCACTGCTCACCGATGTAGTCGATACTGAGAGAAGTGATGGTACTGCCCGTATTGTTCTGGACGCGTACGCCCCACCAGAGGTCTCCGACCGCACTGTTACCCGATCCTACCGAACCGAGGGCGCGCTCGGTCGATGAACTGGCTCCGAAGCTGTACAGCGCACCCGAGTTGCTGCTGCCGGTTCCGGCGACGATCAGGTTGCCGCTGCCGGTGCGGGTATGATACCAGCCCGGTATGGTGCTGTTGTCGGTCCACGTGCCGGATCCCGAGGTGATCAGCGTATTGAAGTTTTGTGTTGATGGAGTGTTGAGCGCCGTCAGCGATACCTGGGCTTGCAGGGGTACCGAGACTGCGAAAACAAACACCATGGTCCAAAAGATGTCTCGTACCATCTTCATGTTCCTTCCTCGACTTGTGTGAATATCAGACTATATGCCACTGAATAGCTAAAAAATAGACAATTCTGAGATCAGGCGGTAGCAAAAACGAAAACCGGCCGGTGACCGCGACAACGAAAATGTTTCAGCGGGTACCGGCCGGTTGCCGTATGGAAGCCGCGGTCGCTTGGCCCGCCGCGGCTTCATAGAAGTATCAGATGGTCACCTTCCAGGAGTTGAGGGCCTTCATGTAGTTGGCGCGTTCGAAAGCCGCCGGTTCCGCGACGGACTTCTGACTCATGCTTCCTTTCATCTGAGTGACGGATTCGTATTCCTTCTCTTCCATCCACTTCTGCAGGTCGTTCAGCACAGTGGCGATTTCCTGCGGACCTTTCTCGAGCAGCACCGAGCAGAGCATGGCGACATCTGCGCCCGCCATAAGCATTTTCAGTGCGTCAATCGCCGTGTGTATGCCGGTGGTCGCGGCCATGTTGGCCTTGATCTGACCGTAGAGAATGGCGATCCAGCGCAGCGGCAGGCGGTTTTCCGCCGGGGTGCTGAGGTTGATCGACGGAACGACCTCGAGTTCGTCGAGATCGAAATCCGGCTGGTAGAAGCGGTTGAACAGGACCAGCGCGTCTGCGCCGGCGTCGTCGAGCTTCTTGGCCATATTTGCCACGCTGCTGAAATACGGACTCAGCTTCATGGCAACCGGAATGGAGATTCCACCCTTGATGCGCTTGAGGTCTTCGAGATAAATGTTCTCGATTTCATTCGCATCGTAGGCGCTGTTTGTCGGAATGTAGTACACGTTGAGTTCCAGTGCGTCGGCACCGGCTTCTTCAATGCGCTTGGCATATTCGAGCCAGCCGCCCGCCGACACGCCGTTGAGGCTGCCGATGATGGGAATGGCGGTGGCTTCTTTCGCCGCGGTGATGTGCGCGAGGTATTCCTCGGGTCCGAGGTTGTAATCCTCGGCCTCGGGGAAGTAGCTCATCGCTTCCTGGAAACTCTCTGTACCCTGGGTCAGAAAATGATCGAGCGCTTTTTGCTCATGCTCGATCTGCTCTTCGAACAGCGAGTACATCACGATGGCGGATGCACCGGCATCTTCCATGCGTTTGATATTGTCGAGATCGCGCGACAGCGGGGAGGCCGACGGGACGATCGGGTTCTTCAGTTGAAGTCCCATGTAAGTTGTGGTGAGATCCATGCGTCTATCCTCTTCGTTCTGTAATGATATTCATTAGTCAGAATTATTCCGCTGCCTCATCGGTCTGCGGGACCGTGATGGCATGATACAGTGACTCGAGCTGCTGGTAGTACTTCTGGCGCATGTTGACATGCTCCTGCGCCATGCCCATCAGACGCGTGGCCTCGTCCGGCTTGCTCTTGAAGAGCATATTGAAGCGCGTTTCCGTGGTGATGTAGTCCTTGACCGAAATTTTCGGCGGCTTCGAATCGAGCTTGAACGGGTTCTTGCCTTCGGGAATGAGGTCCGGATTGTAGCGGTACAACGGCCAGAGTCCGGAATCCACGATGCCCTTCTGATGATCCATGCCCTTCGACATGTCGATACCGTGGGCGATGCAATGGCTGTAGGCGATGATGATGGACGGACCATCGTACGCCTCGGCTTCGAGGAACGCCTTGAGAGTCTGCGTGTCGTTTGAACCCATGGCGACCTGTGCGACATACACGGTGCCGTAGCTCATGGCCATGAGGCCGAGGTCCTTCTTGGCGATGGGTTTGCCGCCTGCGGCGAATTTCGCGACAGCGCCGATGGGCGTGGCCTTGGACATCTGACCGCCGGTATTCGAATAGACTTCGGTATCCATCACGAGAACGTTCACGTTCTTGCCGGAGGCGAGTACGTGATCGAGTCCGCCGTAGCCGATGTCATATGCCCAGCCGTCGCCGCCCATGATCCACACGCTCTTGCGAGCGAGGAAATCGGCCACGGAAAGCAGACGCTTGGCTTCGGGTGCGTCCATGCCGTTGAGCTTGTCCTTCAGCAGGGCAATGCGCTTCCGCTGTTCCAAAATGCCTGCTTCGCTTTTCTGGTCGGCGCTGAGAATATCCTTCACGAGATCCTCGCCGAGATCGCCTGCAAGGCGCATGAGCATTTCGCGCGCAAATTCATTCTGCTTGTCGATCGTGAGGCGGAAGCCAAAACCGAACTCGGCATTGTCTTCAAACAGCGAGTTCGACCAGGTCGGACCCTGACCCTCGGCATTCACCGTCCAGGGCGTGGTGGGCAGGTTGCCGCCGTAAATCGAGGAACAACCCGTGGCATTCGCGACGAGCATGCGGTCACCAAACAGCTGGCTTGCGAGCTTGACATACGGCGTTTCGCCGCAGCCCGAGCAGGCGCCCGAAAATTCGAACAGCGGCTGCAGCAGCTGTGAGCCCTTGATGGTATCGACGCGGCAGGTCGAGCGATCGTATTCCGGCAGGTTGAGGAAGTAATCCCAGTTCTCACGCTCCTGCTCGCGGATCGCCGGCTGGGGCACCATGTTGATGGCTTTCAGACGCACTTCCGACTTGTTCTTCGCGGGACAGACCTCGACGCACAGCGCGCAGCCGGTGCAGTCTTCGGGAGCGACCTGGATCGTGTATTTCAGTCCGGCATATTCCTTGCCGCGGGCGTCGGTGTGCTTGAAAGTCGCCGGAGCGCCTTCGAGTTCTTTTTCCTCGTACACCTTGATGCGAATCGTGGCATGCGGACATACCATCGCACACTTCCCGCACTGGATGCAGGTCTTTTCGTCCCACTCGGGGATTTCAAGGGCGATGTTGCGCTTCTCCCACATCGTCGTTGCGGTGGGGAAGGTGCCGTCGACGGGGAAGGCGCTGGTCGGCACGTCGTCACCATGACCTTCGATGATGCGCGCGGTGACTTCGCGGACGAATTGCGGCGCTTTGTCCGACACCACCGGCGGCATCTCGATGCTGCTGGTCGCTTCGGCTGGTACCGCGACTTCGTGCAGATGCGCGAGCGTCTGATCCACGGCGTCGAAGTTCATCTTCACAATGCGGTCGCCCTTGCTGCCATACGTTTTCTTGATGGAATCCTTGATCTTCGCGATCGCTTCATCCTTCGGAAGAATACCGGAGATGGCGAAGAAGCAGGTTTGCATGATGGTGTTCACGCGGGCACCCATTCCCGTGGCTTCGGCCACCTTGTACCCGTCGATGACGTAGAATTTCAGCTTCTTGTCGATGATCTGCTGCTGCACCTTCCGGGGAATATTGTTCCACACTTCATCAGCATCGAACTGGCTGTTGAGAAGGAACGTGCCGCCTTCGTTGATGTTGGCGAGCATGTTGTACTTCTCGAGGAAGAAGAACTGATGGCAGGCCACGAACTGTGCCGAATTGATGAGATACGTGCTCTTGATCGGACGCGGACCGAAGCGCAGATGGGAAGTGGTGATCGAACCGGATTTTTTCGAGTCATACACGAAATAACCCTGGGCGAAGAAATCGGTCCCTTCGCCGATGATCTTGATCGAGTTCTTGTTTGCGCCCACCGTGCCGTCCGCACCGAGGCCGTAGAACATGCCGCGGAACACGTCATCGGGTTCTACCGAGAATGCGTGGTCATACTCGAGGCTGGTGTGCGTGACGTCTTCGTTGATACCGATCGTGAAGTGATTCTTCGGCTTGTCCTGGAGCAGGTTGTTGAACACACCGATGACCATCGTCGGAGTGAACTCCTTCGAGGAGAGTCCGTAGCGTCCGCCGACCACGGTCGGGTAGCTTCCCATCGGCAGGGCGCCATCGCCCATGGCCTCTGCCAGTGCGGTGTGCACGTCCTGGTACAGGGGCTCGCCGGCCGAACCGGGTTCCTTCGTGCGATCGAGCACGGCGATGGATTTTACCGTGGAGGGCAGGGAGGCGAGGAAGTGTTTGACGGAGAAGGGACGGAACAGGCGAACCTTGACCAGGCCGACCTTCTCGCCCTTGTTGTTCAGGTACTCTACCGCTTCCTCAGCCGCACCGGAACCGGATCCCATCATGATGATAACGCGGTCTGCGTCCGGGGCGCCGACATAGTCGAAGAGGTGGTATTCGCGTCCGACCACATCCTTGAACTTGCCCATGGTCTCTTCCACGATGTCGGGACAGACGTTGTAAAACGGATTGACCGTTTCGCGGGCCTGGAAAAAGACATCCGGGTTCTGTGCGGTGCCGCGCAGGACGGGGCGATCGGGAGTGAGCGCGCGTGCGCGATGAGCAGCGATGAGATCATCCGGCAGCATGGCCAGGATGTCTTCATCCGTGAGTTCTTCTATTTTCATCACCTCGTGGGAGATGCGGAAACCGTCGAAGAAATGCACGAAAGGCACGCGGGCGCGCAGCGTCGCGGCCTGGGCGATGAGTGCGAAGTCCATCACCTCCTGCACCGAGTTGGAGGACAGCAGGGCGAAGCCCGTCTGGCGGACCGCCATGACGTCGCTGTGATCACCGAAGATCGACAGAGCGTGTGAGGCCACCGTACGCGCGGACACGTGGAAGACCGTCGAGGTCAGTTCGCCCGCGATCTTGTACATGTTCGGGATCATGAGGAGGAGTCCCTGCGACGCGGTGAACGTCGTGGTCAATGAACCGGTTTGCAGTGCCCCATGCACCGCGCCGGAAGCACCACCCTCGCTCTGCAGCTCGGAGACGACCGGAATCGTGCCCCAGACATTCGGACGGTTCTGGGCGGACCACGCGTCGGCCCACTCACCCATGTTCGAACTCGGGGTAATGGGGTAAATCGCACATACTTCGTTTGTCTTGTGAGCGACGAACGCGGCAGCTTCATTGCCGTCGATCATCACTTTCTTACGATTACTCATACTGTACCTCTGTTTATCAGATCGGTTGTGACATTCATGTTACTGTCCCGCATAATGGCAGGAGCCGGTATTGCCGCGTGCTGATCCCCGTTGTTATAGCGGCATTGATTTTATCGTATTACTCCCACAAATCGGTACGCTGTGAAGCGGTCGCTGGAGATTGCCGTTGTCCTTTCCGCTCGCCGGGCGAGCCGCTGTGCCCCTTCGTCATTGAAGAAGCCGTGAACAAAAGTACGCAGGGGGAATTCGCCGCAGGCGCATGCGGGCGAACAGTCGGATGGAGCCGGAAACAATCGGTCTGATACAAATACGTCGGATTCGAATGTCCATGGGACGCAGGTGCTTGTTTCTGTTTCGGATATAAAGACAGCTCTATCCAATTCCAAAATTACGAGAATCCGGCGTCAGAACAAAACTCCACCGGCATGTCCGGAACATGAGAAATTCGTTAAAAAGCGAGATCGATTACGATATCGTAATCGATCTTCAGTTTTACCCAGCTTTCCCTATATTTACTGTTTACGTTGAACCAAACCGGCAGACCAGAACATGACCTACACCCAACGCACACACAACTGCGGCCAGCTGCGCAGCGAGCATATCGGACAATCCATCACCCTGAACGGCTGGGTGGACGGCCGGCGCGATCTCGGCGGCATGATTTTTATCGATCTACGCGACCGCTACGGCCTGACGCAGGTTGTGTTCGCTCCGCAGCACAATGAAGAGATTCACCAGCGCGCACACGAACTGCGCTCGGAATACGTGCTCTCCGTAACGGGTACGGTGCAGTCGCGTCCGGACGGCATGACCAACGACGAAATGCCCACCGGCGCAATCGAAGTGATCGTCGATGCCTTCGAAATCCTCAACGCCTCGGAGATTACTCCTTTCGAAATCGAAGACGACGTGGATGCGAACGAGGACTTGCGCCTGCGCTACCGTTACCTCGACCTTCGGCGTCCGGTGCTGCAGAAGAACCTGCTCCTGCGTCACAAAGTGTACCAGACCGTGCACCGGTACTTCGATGCAGAGGATTTCATCGAAATCGAGACGCCCGTGCTGATGAAAAGCACTCCCGAGGGCGCGCGCGATTACCTCGTGCCCAGCCGCGTGCATGCCGGTCGTTTCTATGCCCTGCCGCAGTCGCCGCAGACGTACAAGCAGCTGCTGATGGTCGCGGGCTTCGACCGCTACGTGCAGATCGTCAAATGCTTCCGCGACGAGGACCTGCGGGCCGACCGCCAGCCGGAATTCACCCAGATCGACATGGAGATGTCCTTCGTCAAGAGCGAAGACGTCTACCGCCTGATCGAGGGACTCATCCAGAAGCTCCTCAAGGATGCATTGGACGTGGATCTCGAACTGCCTATTCCCGTGATGGACTATTACGAAGCCCTGGAGCGCTACGGTTCGGACAAACCCGACCTGCGCTTCGATATGGAACTCGTGACGCTGAACGATGCAGTGGAAGGCGCCGAATTCAAGGTGTTCAGCAGCGTCCTCGACGGCGACGGCATCATCTCGGGTATCAACGTCAAGGGACAGGCCGAAGCGTTCAGCCGCAAGAAGCTCGACGAACTGACCGAGCGCGCCAAAACCCTCGGCATGGGCGGCCTCGTGTGGATGAAAGCCGCTGAGGGTTCGCTGACATCCCCCATCGCGAAGTTTCTCTCCGAGGATATGCTCTCGGGTATCCGCAACGCCATGAGTGCCGAAGACGGCGACCTCATCCTCATCGTGGCCGATACCCGGCGCAAGCCGGCGCTGGAAGCGATCGGTACACTTCGCCTTGAACTGGGCCGCGAACTAGACCTCGTCGACAAGTCGGCGCATAAACTTCTCTGGGTCGTGGATTTTCCGCTGTTCCAGTGGGATGACGAGACCCAGCGCTTTTACGCAGAGCACCATCCGTTCACTTCGCCGAAGGCGAGCGACATCGCGCTGCTCGACAGCGATCCCGCCGCGGCGCGGGCCGATTGCTACGATCTCGTGTGGAACGGCAACGAAGTGGGCAGCGGGAGCATCCGTATCCACGACAGCGACCTGCAATCGAAGATCTTCGAGGTGCTCGGTCTTTCGAAGGAAGAGATCCAGGAGAAATTCGGTTTCCTGATCGATGCCTTCCGCTACGGCGCACCTCCCCACGGAGGCATGGCGCTCGGACTCGACCGCATCATCACCATACTGATGGGGATTCAGAGTATTCGTGAAGTGATCGCGTTCCCGAAGACGAACAGCGCGCTTTCGCTCATGGATCGTTCTCCCTCGACGGTCTCGGAGGAACAGCTGAAAGAACTGCATATCAGCCTGAGGAAGTAAGCGCATGATGGACGTCATTTTTTATAATGCCAGTCAGGTCGTTACGGTCGCCTCAGGGGGCCGGGCGCGCAGCGGCGCGGAGATGCGTGACATTGGTGTGATCGAAGACGGCGCCGTTGCCATCAAGGACGGCAAATTCACCTACGTCGGACCCTCTGACGGCATCGACATCAGCGACGCTGACCGCAGCATCAACGCGTTCGGGAAAACCTTGCTTCCCGGACTGGTGGATTCTCACACCCATCTCGTGTTCGCCGGCGCGCGCGAAGAGGAATTTGCCCGTCGCATCGCAGGCGCAACCTATGCGGAAATCGCCGCGTCGGGTGGCGGCATCAACACGACGGTCAAGGCCACACGTGCCGCAAGCAAGATCGAGCTGATCGAATATGCCCTGCACAGGCTTGACAGCTGCCTCGGTTTTGGCGCGACCACCGTGGAGATCAAGAGCGGTTACGGACTCGATTTCGAAAACGAAATCAAGATGCTCGAAGTCATCAACGAGTTGAAGGACCTGCACGTCGTCGAAATCATTCCGACCTTTCTCGGTGCGCATACGATTCCCTTCGACTACAAAGAGCGGCGGGAGGAATACCTGCGTCTCGTGCTCGACGAAATGCTGCCCGAAGTCGCCTCCCGGGGTCTGGCCGAATACTGTGATGTGTTTGTGGAAAAGGGTGCATTCTCACTCGACGAAGGCCGGGAAATATTCACGAAAGCGCGCGATCTCGGACTCAAGGTGCGCGTGCATGCCGACCAGATTACCCCCGGCGGCGGATCGGAACTCGCCGCGGACATGCAGGCGGCCTCGGCCGACCACCTTGATAATATCTCCGATGAGGGGATCGCACGCATGAAAGCGAGCGGCACCGTTGCGACGCTGCTGCCGGGCGTGTCGCTGTTTCTCGGAGAAGAATATCCCGATGCGCGTCGCCTGATCGATGCCGGGTTGCCTGTATCCGTTGCCACGGACGTCAATCCCGGCAGCTGCATGAGCGAAAACATGCAGCTCATGATGAGCCTTGCAGCGCTGCAGATGCGGATGACCATGGAAGAGGTCATCACCGCTTCGACGATCAACGCCGCCGCGGCCGTGGACCGCGCCGCCACGCATGGCAGCATCGAGGAGGGGAAGCAGGCCGACCTGCTGATGTTCGACACCCCGAACTTCCAGCGTATCCTGTACCATTACGGCGTCAATCACCTGAACACCGTGGTGAAACATGGAAACGTGGTGATGGAGAAACGCTACGCGAATGCCTGATCGGCGGAATCCGCCAGGTTCGGCAGCGATGCACATGCTGTGGCATGTCAAGAGATTGATTATATTTGCTTTGATATACTGAGGACTTCCATGCCCGGAATGTCATCACGCATGGAGTCTGATCTCGGAACGTATCCAATATCCAGGAGAAATCTCATGAAACGCCTTTTCCCTCTCGCCCTCGTCGCACTGCTGTTCGTCGCCTGCGGCAAGACCGAAACGGACAATGCCGACACTGACGCCACCGCCGGATCCGCACTGAAGGTCACCGCGCTGCTCGCGGATGCCGAAGCGAATATCGACCAGGAAATGACCATCGAAGGTACCGTCACCCACGTGTGCAAGCATGGCGGACGACGCGTGCACCTGACGGATATCGAAACCAACGAAAAAATCCGTGTCGAAGCTCCTGAAGACATGCCCGCCTTCGCACGTGAACTCGAAGGCAGCGACATCGTCGTTACCGGCGTGCTGCGCGAAACGCGCATCGATGCCGCGTATCTCGACGAGTGGGAGCAGGAAATTCTGACGGCCCAGAACGAGGAAGAGGCTGAGCACGACCATGCCGGGCAGGATCTTGCCGCGCATGAAAAAGAAATGAACGAGACCACGAAAGAAGGCGAAGACAATGACGGCCATGTGGAACCGCAGGGCCTCGACGCCGTGAACGCCATGCGCGCCGAACTCGCCGAGAGCGAAAAGGGCTATCTCTCGAAGTGGCACATGGATTGCGTCACGTACTCGATGACCGATGGCACTGACGTTCCCGTCGCCAAGCCCGCCGAAGGCGAAGAAGGTCACACCGAGGACGACGGCCACCAGCACTGAGTCCTACTGTTTGAAGGTATGCAGAAAAGGTCAAGTCATCGCTTGGCCTTTTCTGTACCCCTGTATACCTTAACTATGATGTGAAAGCGGAAATGTAGTTCCGCAGAAAACCGAGAAGGAAATGAAGCTTACTGCACGTATTCGCAAATGGAACCAGGCCACGCACCGCGACCTGGGGTATTTTTTCGCCGGCATGACGATTATCTATTCGCTTTCCGGTATCGCACTCAACCATATCGATGACTGGGATCCGAATTACGCGATCACCAGGTATGACATTCAGGTGGAGGGACCGATAAGCAGGGAATCCTTCACGCTCGATGACGCGCTCGCACTCCTGCGCGACCTGGGCGAGGAAGACAATTACAAAAAACACTATTTTCCGGATGACGCGACCATGAAAATCTTCCTCAAGGGAGGTTCGGTCGTCGTGGATATGGAAACCGGTGCCGGAATCCTCGAGTACGCGCGAAGGCGATCGGTGTTTTTTGAAACGAATTACCTGCATTACAACAATCCCAAGAAGCTCTGGACCTGGTTTTCCGATATCTTCGCCGGTGCACTCATTATTCTCGCGGTCAGCGGACTCTTCATCCTCAAGGGGAAGAAGGGCATCACCGGACGCGGGGCCTGGCTGACAGGAATCGGCATCCTGATTCCCGCGATCTTTCTGCTCATCTATCTTTGATCCACCATGCAGCATCAAGCCGAGACCGTCCTACGCACTACCTCGTTGAGCAAGCGCTTCGGCAAGCGCCTTGCCGTCGATGATCTCAATCTCGAAGTGCAGCGGGGTGACGTGTTCGGGTTTCTCGGTCCCAACGGGGCAGGCAAAAGCACGACCATCCGTATGGTGCTGTCGCTGATTGCGCCGAGTTCGGGAAGCGTCGAGCTGTTCGGCAGCGACGTCTCGAAGGATCGCAGCGTGCTCGCCCGGGTCGGGGGACTGGTTGAGCGTCCGGATTTCTATCTGTATCTCAGCGCAAGAAAGAACCTCGAGATTGTGTCAGCCCTGTACGGCGATATCGATCATGAGCGGATCAACGAGGTGCTGCGCATCGTCGGACTCGCAGACCGGGCCGGCGACCGCGTGAAGGCCTATTCGCATGGTATGAAACAGCGTCTGGGCATCGCGCAGGCCCTGCTGCCGAATCCCGAACTGCTCATCCTCGACGAGCCCACCAACGGACTCGACCCGCAGGGTATGAAAGAAGTGCGCGAGTTGATCCGGCAGCTGAACGAGGAAAAGGGCATGACGATATTTCTGTCCTCGCACCTCCTGCACGAAATTGAGCAAGTGGCGTCACGCATGTGCATCCTGCATCACGGTCAATTGGTGGTTCAGGGACGCGTCGGCGAA
>PKTF01000324.1 GCA_002869275.1 Ignavibacteria bacterium
CAGTTGCGATACTTTCCGTGTAACCTTCATGCTGGCCTCTGCTTTGTTTGACGACAAAGAGAAAGTCCACAATCTTTCTCTTAGAGGCTAGCATGATATTTTTACTTCAAACAGTATGCAGGGAATGACGTTCACGCCATCGGGTCCATCCGCGGTCGAGCAATTCACCAGCATACATGGTCAGCCAGGCGAAGAGGGCGCCGCCGATCAAGTCGATGACATAGTGATAGCGCAGGTACACAGTCGCGATGATGAGTAGAGAGCCGATCAACAGCAGAAGCCAGCGGGTTCGGGCACGATAGCGGAACGCGAGAAGGATGACGATCAGCGTCACCTGCGTGTGTCCGCTGGGAAAAACATCACGCTGCACCTTCGCGGCCGGGTGGAGTGTTCCTGGTGGAATGGATTCGCCGGTGTTGGTATAGTCGCGAAGGAAATCCGTCAGGAGAAGACCTGGCAGATTTTCACCGGTCTGGTCGAATTCATGGAGGGTAAAGCGTGGTCCGATTGCTGGAACCGAGACGTAGCCAAGATATGAAAGATAGAAACCGAGTATGACGAAAAGGAACACGGTTTTGAAAGCCTTGATCCTCTTCTTTCGATAGAAATCCACTGCCAGGATAAGTGGGAGGAAATAATAGCTGGCATATGCGAGCTGCAGGATTTCCGTCAATAAGGGATGCGACCAGTTTCCCATCCAAACAGTGACATCGGTCCCGAACAGCAGGCGGTCAATGCTGATCAGTGCCGCGTCGAAATCCACCGGATGGATGGTCGGGACGATATAGTACATCTGCTTGAATGCCAGCGGAATGTACAGCATCAGGTAGAAACCGTGAAAAAGATTCCAGATATGTCCGCGAGTCGCTGCAATACGAGCGAGAAAGGCGATGGCTCCAACGGCGACGATATCCGTGAGGACGAACACCCACCACAATTCGATTTCGCCTGAGAGAATGACCATCGTCACGGCGAGCACGGTAAAGAATACCGAATTCGTGAAATCGGCGGTGTTGTAATGGAGGAGGAAGCGTTTCACGGATTAGATGTAGATGATCGTGAGGAATCCGAAGTAGATGAACAGACCCAACGCATCGTTGGAAGTGGTGATGAACGGGCCCGTGGCAAGCGCGGGATCGATGTTCATGCGATCGAGGAACAGGGGAACGGTAGCTCCGACGAGCGTCGCGTTGATTATGACGACGAGGAGGGAAAGTCCGACCGTGAGTCCAAATTGCGCGTCACCCATCCAATAAAAGACAATACCGAACAGGAGAGCGCTGCAGATACTGCCATTGAGGAGAGCGGCCAACAGTTCGCGTCCCAGCCTCCTGAAGGTCCTGCTGAGTGCAAGTTCGCCCGTAGCAAGGCCTCGCACGACGATCGACGATGCCTGAATGCCTGCATTGCCGCCCATCGCCATGATGATGGGGATGAAAAATGCGGCCGCGAGCACTTTCCCCAGCTCTTCCTCGAAGCTGCTCAGAACCAGAGCCGCGAGTAATTCACCGGCGAAACCTACGAGCAGCCAGGGAAGCCTTCCTCGGAAGATATCGAACACCGATGAAGATGTGTCACTGTCATCGATGATACCCGACATGCGCTGGATATCCTCCTGCGCCTCTTCGTGAATGACATCAGCGATATCATCGAAGGTGATAAGTCCGACGGGCACATTTTCTCCTGTAACGACAGGCAGTGTGAGCAGGTCATACTTGCGCATGACATTCGCGACATCTTCCTGGTCGACATCCGTGCGCACACTGATCACCTCGCTATCCATGATTTCCGCGATCAATGTGTGTGGATTTACGAGCAGAAGATTCTTCAGGTCCACGACCCCGCGGAGGGTGCCGTCTTCGTCCACGGCGTATACCTCGTAGATATCAGGGGTTTCCTCGGCCGTGCGTCGCACTGCTTCAATGGCGTCTTCTACCGATCCGGTATGCAGGACAGTAGGAAATTCGGTTGCCATCAGGCCGCCGGCGGTGTCCTCGTCGTAGGCCAGAAGCTCGCGTAACTCAGCCGATTCCCCCGGCTCGAGTTTCTCGAGCACCTGCTCGGCGACATCCTCGTCCATCTCCGCCACGATATCGACGGCGTCATCAGAATCGAGCTCTTCGACGATTTCCGTGAGACGTTTCGCGCCGAGTTCCTCGAGCAGATCCTCGCGCACATGCTCGTTGAGCTCGAGAAGGACCTCTGAAGCTGTTTCCGGTGCAAGCAGCTCGAACAGATATCGCGCTTCCTCCTCGTGCAGCTCATTGAGGATGGTCGCGATATCGGCGGGGTGGAGGTCGGTGAGAATGTTCAGCAGAGCCGCGGACGATCGCGATTGGACGAGATCGTCGATGTCCTCAAGCAATTCCTCATCCGCGATGATGGTGGTGGACTGCACACCGTCAACGGAATCGAAGAACAGTTCTTCGTCCTGTGCTATGTCATCCCGTTCGTCACTCATTTGCATCGAGACCATTGCTGAGGGTAATAAATTCCCCGACGGACAATTGTTCAGGCCGTCTGCCCAGGAATTCCACCAGAGAGGGAGGGATATGAGCCTTCTCTATTCCCATGTTCCGGAGTGAATTGCCGAGCGTTTTTCGGCGCTGCCCGAAGGTTGCTTTAACCAACCTTTTAAAAAACGAATAATTTTTGATTTGAACCAACATTCTGTCATGAAAGCTGAGATGCAGAACCGTCGACCAGACTTTCGGCCTTGGACGGAAGACGTTCGGTGATACGTTAAAACATCGTCGGATGTCGGCATGCGTCTGCGTCATTACGGAAAGGATGCCATATTCTTTTGAACCGGGACCGGAAACGATGCGGTCTGCCACTTCCTTCTGCATCATGATTACAGCATCACGGACGTCCGAGGTTGTCCCGTAGAGTCCGAACAAAATCTGGCTGGTGATGTTGTAGGGCAGGTTGCCAATAATGCGGAAGGGACTGTCGTGTCCTTCGCGCAGAACTGAATAATCCACTTTCAGGATGTCCCCTTCGATCAATCGGAGATCGGGATGTTCGGGTTCGGGAAAGCGGGTTCGTAATTCCGCGATAGCGCGGGCATCCACATCGATGGTGGTGAGACTCACATCCTTTTCCACCAGCAATGCGGTAAGAACACCCGGACCCGGTCCGATTTCCAGGACATTATCTCCCGGCAGGAGCTGCAGTTCCCCGACGATGTTTCGAGCGATGTTCGCATCGTGCAGGAAATGCTGTCCCAGCGATTTGCGCGGGTGATAGGGTGTCCGGTGCATGCACGCAAGATACGAAATACCGTGATGCGTACCGTGATTGCGATTCAGGGTCGAATGCTCTATGTTGACCGTATGACTGATCCGATCCCGTCCTGAATACAGACTCCATGACAGAACAACACCAGACTTTTCGCTGCGGCTATGTCGCGCTCATCGGTGCACCCAACGCCGGTAAATCCACGCTCATGAATGCCGTGCTCGGCATGAAAATCTCGATCGTGACGGCCAAACCGCAGACAACGCGGCGGCGTGTGCTCGGTTTCCATACCGGCGACGATCATCAGTTGATTTTCATCGACACGCCCGGCCTCATCAAGCCCAAATACGAACTGCAGGAATCGATGGTGCGCGCGGCGCACAATGCGATCGCCGAAGCAGACGCCATTTTTTTCATGATCGATGCTCCCCGAGTAATCGAGACCGGCCGCGCATTCCCTGCAGGTCTGTTTGATCTGTTCGATGAGAGCGGGCGCCCCGTGATTGCCGTGCTGAATAAAACCGACCTCGTATCAGATAAGAAAACGCTTCTGCCCCTGATGCAGCGGGTCACCGAGGCATACCGCTTCGAAGCGGTAATTCCCATAAGTGCTCTCCAGGAAGATGGCATTGCTGAACTGCTCAGCGAGGTGAAGCGCCATATGCCTGTGAGTCCGCCGTTGTACCCCGAAGACATGCTTTCGGACCAGCCTGAACGCTTTTTCGTCACCGAGATCATTCGTGAAAAGATCTTTGAGCAGTTCCGGCAGGAAGTGCCGTACGCTACTGAGGTCTACATCGCCGAATACCGGGAAGAGGAAGAACGCGACTATATCGCAGCGGAGATCATCGTGGAGCGCGACAGCCAGAAGCGCATTATGATTGGGAGCGGCGGGGCGGCGATCAAGCAAATCGGTACCAAGGCGCGCGAGGAGATCGAAACATTTCTTGACCGCAAAGTATTTCTGGAACTGCACGTACGCATTCGTGAAGGCTGGCGCGACAGCGCTGCGTGGATTCGCAGACTGGGTTATTGATTCGCACATCGACATCATCATTCCGAGACGGAGAAGCATATGAAGCTGTCAGATCAATCCCGGCGATTTTTTCTGAAAACAGCGACGCTCATCGGTGCCGGGGCATTGCTGCAGCCCACGGATACCATTGCGGGTACCGTCGGCAACCCTGTCAAATCGGGAGCCGCAGCGCAAGCGGGTCCGCGACCGGTTTCCATTGCGAGCGCGAACGGACTGGAGGCCACGCGCAAAGCTGTCGAGTTGATTCGCGGTGGTGCGGATACACTCGATGCCGCGATCGCGGGTGTGAATATCGTTGAAAATGATCCGCAGGATGATTCTGTAGGCTATGGCGGCTTGCCGAACGAAGACGGTGTGGTCGAACTGGATTCCTGTGTGATGCATGGTCCCACCATGCGTGGTGCTGGTGTTGCCGCTCTGCGCAATATCAAGAATCCGTCGAAGGTCGCCCAGGTTGTGCTCGAGCGTACCGACCACGTGCTGATGGTAGGCGAAGGCGCACTTCGATTCGCCCGTGCGCATGGATTCAAGGAAGAAAACCTGCTCACCGAATCATCCCGAAAAAAATGGCTGCACTGGAAAGAAACACTCAGTACGCGTGACGACCGCCTGCCTCCGCACGGTATGGATGACCAGGATATCGGTGCGCTGCATGGGGCGGAAATCGAGCGTGCGAC
>PKTF01000145.1 GCA_002869275.1 Ignavibacteria bacterium
GGCACACTCCTTCCCGGACGCTCGTGCACGCGTTGGTGGAAGCTTTAGCCCACGCGGGCACTCAATTCCATCGATCCCCGGCAAATCCGCTGGGTGTGGGCGAGCAACGAGCAGGGCAGTGCACAGGGCTGTGAGCACACGATCGCAATCATTCCGGACAATCCGTCGGGAATAGAACTGACACCGCTTTATCTGCGTTTCGAAGCGGAGCGGGGCGGAACATTGCCCGCCGACCAGAAGGTACAGCTCTGGACGGGCGGGGGGCTTGCGATGCCGTGGACGGCCGTGCCCGATGCCTGGTGGCTCGATGCCCGGCCCGCCAGCGGTAGTCAGGCCACGCAGATAGCGGTTCGTCCAAACAGCACGCAACTCGCCGAGGGTATGCATGCCACCGAACTCGTTTTCGCCGCGACTCCGCCCGCGCGCAAGGTCGAAGTGCAATACATTATCACCAAGAGCACCAGCGCCGGTGAACCGCCCATGGCACTAAGCCTCGTCCTCGACGCCTGGCCGCAGCCGGCCGCGGTGCGAGGCATGCTGCAGGTGCGGATCACGGATACAGGTAGCAGCGCGATTCGACTCAGCCTGTATGACCCCCTCGGCCGCGAACGCCTGTCAGTATATGCGGAAAGCGGCTCAGTGCTCCAACTGCCGCTAGACGGGTTATCACCAGGACTGTACTGGCTGCGGGCGCACGGTAAGACGGGAATGGTCACGCGGGCTGTAGTGTTGCGGTGAATTGCGAATTACGGATTGCGAATTGAGAAGATTGCACAATTGCAGAATTACAAAATTGCAGAATTGAATGATCTGAGACGCAATTCGTGGCAAAATGAACGCGAAAATATGCAGAAAGCGCATAATCTCAGTCGAAATTATGCGCTTTTTGCATAGTTGTACGCTCCAGCTTGCAGAGATCGTGGCCTCAGGGCGAAAGCGCGAAACGGGGCTTCCAATCGTCAACGGAAGGGCTCCGCTCGGCAGACCTCGCAAAAACCTCCGCGAAAATCCGCCGGATCCGCAAAATCCGCGTTCTTCTTGATCCGCCCAATCCGCAAAATCCGCGTTCTTCTTCATCCGTGAAATCCGTCCCGCAACGACGGGTGCAAAAATCCATCCCGTCAACTGAATACAATTGACTTTGAAAAGGGCAGAATGTATGTTGCTACTGCCTCCTTGATAGTGTGATTGTAAGCCGGGGCATGGTCTTGCGGGACATGCTCCGGCTTCATCATACGCGGCCTGATCACCTATCGCATTGAGACTCATGAGACTGAGAAATATCCTCCCTGTTTTCCTGCTGCTCTTCGCCTGTACGGGCTGCTCGGAAGACGACTCCACCATTGATCCTGCTGTCAGTGACAGCGCTATCGTATTTACTGATATGGAGTTATCTCCTTTCGTTGTGGATACGGATACCCTGTCCGTCATGTCGGGATCGGATAAGTCACCGGACGATATCGTGACCATTCCGCTCCGCGTGAGCATCCGTATGCAGCGGAACGCCACCGGTGGCGGTGGAGCGCTGCTGCGCTGTACGGTCACTCCCGACGGACAGCGTCAACCGATCGTCGAAGAGACGATTCAGGGGGCGGAGAGCGGCCTCCACACCTTCACCATCGATCTCGAACTGCGACGCGGTGATGTCGGTGATTACACCGTTGAAGTAACCGGTGAGGAAACGGGTGAAACTGACCCGGCAGTCGCACTGGCGAATATGCGTGTCGTTTACGGAAACAATCCGCCGGTGATTGTCGAAGTCACCGCACCAGACACGGTGACCGTCCAGGCACAGCCGGTTCCTGTGGACCTGTCGGTCCACGTCGTGGATCCGAGCGGACCCAAGGATATCAAACGCGTGTTTTTCAACAGCTACAGGCCGGACGGCAGTCCGTCGCAGGGAAATCCGTTCACGATGTACGATGACGGAAACGTGCTTCTGCATGGTGACGCGGTCGCCGGCGATGGCTGGTACTCCCTCAGGGTAACACTGCCCCCGACCACTACTCGCGGGGAGTACGATTTCGAATTCCGTGCCATCGACTACTCCAACACTACAAGTAATGTCGTCATTCACAAAATGATCGTCCGCTGATGCACCCCGCTAATGTTTTCAAGGGATCACTGTTCGCCGTCGTCTTGCTACTGCTCTGCACGACGGCCTATGCACAGGAATTACCCAAATCATTCCGCCTCTCTGCCGGCGAAACCGACGACCGTCCGCTGAGCAACAGCGCGGTGGACCTCCTGGTTCGCACCGATACGCTCTGGGTGGCGGGAGGAAAGGGTATAGACATGACCACCGACAACGGCGCGAGCTGGATGCACGTCGGTGACTCCGCGCCATTTGATTTAGAGGATATCGCTGCGCTCGAAGCCTATGGTTCCACGTTCTGGGCATCGCTCGCAGGAGCCGAGGATACCGATGACGGAGCACTGCCCAGGGGACTCGGACTCGCTGTCTCCACCGACAACGGCGTGACGTGGACGCATGTGCCGCAGCCGAAGGAGGCGGAGGACATGTCCGTCTACGACATCATCTACGGCCGGAACAGCATTCCCACCCTCGCGGTCACCACGGATATCAACAACATCACGTATGATATCGCAGTGACGAAAGACGCCGTCTTCACGGCGAGCTTCGCGGGCGGATTGCGGAAGTCCACCGACGGGGGAGCGAACTTCACACCGGTGGTGCTGCCGCCTGATTTCCTCGATGCCATCGCACCCGGAGATTCATTGAATTTCGAACTTTCGCCGGTGAGCCGTCCCGACCTCGGATTGCGCGAGAGCCTGAACCACCGCGTCTTCTCCGTGCACGCCATGAGCGATGACACGATCTGGGTCGGTACCGCGGGCGGCATCAATCTTTCCACCGACGGTGGTATTTCCTGGAAGAAGTTTTCCTTTGACGATCCCGGCGATGCCATTTCGGGAAATTTCGTCGTCGCCATCGGTGACAACACGATTGGAGGTACCCGCTACGTATGGGCGTCGACGATCAACGCACTAAATACACTGGAATTTCGCGCGGTCAGCTATACAACCGACATGGGCGAAAGCTGGTCCACGACGCTGCGCGGTGAGTTCACACATAACTTCGGTTTCCGGGGTGACGTCGTGTATGCGCCGACGAACAGCGGAATCTACCGTTCGGACGACGGCGGCAGGAGCTGGATCGGTTTTTCGCGCTTCGTCGACAGCAAGAATCGCCAGGTCGCCGCTGAGCCCAACTGTTATGCCGCCGCACCGCTGGGAGATGACGTGTGGGTGGCCAACAGCGACGGCTTGATGCGCACCACCGACAACATGGAGAGTTTCTTCGGCACGTCATGGACCATCCTGCGTGCCGCTCAGGCCCTGCCTTCCGCAGATGAAGCCTACGCCTATCCCAACCCCTTCTCGCCCGACGATGAAGTATGCCGAATTCATTATCACGCGACGGATCCTTCGGTCTCCATCAGAATCTATGATTTCGCCATGCTGCCCGTGCGGACGCTGATTCGCAACGCCACGCGCGTCCAGGGTATTGAGCACGACGAGATCTGGGATGGAAAAAACGACAACGGCACACGTGTCGCGAACGGCGTGTATTATATCGAAATTGAAAACGGCTCCGGCGACCCGCGCTGGACCAAGGTGATCGTGCTGCAATGAAAACAGACATCAAGCTATGCTCGCTCGTCCCCATTGCCCTTCTCGCACTCGTCGTCTGTTCGGCCACAGCTTCAGCACAGGAAGGTACGGCCGGGGCGTTTACCCGCATGGGATTCGGCGCACGTGGACAGGGCATGGGCAATGCGCTTTCGACGATGACATCCGGGACGATATCAACCTACTACAACCCGGCGCTCAGCGCCTTCCAGGAAGGAAATGTGCTGCACGGCAGTTATGGTATTCTTTCGCTGGACCGGAAATTCAATCAGATCAGCTTCACCACGACCATTCGTATCCTCAACGAGGAAGCCGAAATCTACGCTGAAGAGCCGGGCGTGCAGTCCATTTCAGGACTCTCGGTCGGCTGGATCAACGCCGGTGATGCCGACATCCAGGGCTACGACAGCGACGGTTTCCAGACAGAGATGCTCAGTGTCTTCGAAAATCAGTTCTACGTGAACTTCGGAACGCGATTCTCCGACAACCTGGCCGTGGGTTTCAACGCCAAATTCTATTATTCCGGTGTGTACGAAGGCATCACGTCCTCGGGCTTCGGATTGGATATCGGCGTACTCTACACGGTGTCGCCATCGCTGCGCATCGCGCTGGTCGCCCAGGAACTGCTCACCAAGTACAAGTGGGATACCTCGGACCTGTACGGAGCGGAACGCGGGAATTCCACCGAGGATCCTTTCGCAAGGATATTCCGTGCCGGAATAGGGTATACACTTCCCGACGAGTACGGTCTCGCCGCCGTGGAGGTGGAGATGATCGACGGAGATCAGTATCTTGGACGTGTGGGCTACGAGATCCCCATCGCGGAGTACATCGACCTTCGCGCCGGTGTCGAGCGCATCGATTTTTCGGATGCAGGAATCGACCCGCGTCCGACATTCGGATTCTCTGTCAGTCAGCCCGTGGCGAACATGCAGCCGATCATTCATTACGCATTCATTCTTGAACCGGTTGCTCCGTCTCCGACACATATCCTGTCTTTCGCACTGCATTTCTAATCCCGAGGACGCGCAGTATGAGCATGAAACGTTTTTTTTCCATCCCTTTGCTCTTTGTTCTTCTTTCCATCACCGTCCAGGCACAGTCTGGTCAGGCCGGGCTTTCGTTCCTGAAGAACGGCGTGGGAGCGCGCACGGTGGCCATGGGTGATGCCGGCGTCGTGGGCAGCGACATGGGCACGGCGATGTATTACAATCCCGCGCTGCTGGCCGACGACGAGAAGGCATCGATCACCATCATGCACAGCGAGTGGATTCAGGATATCAC
>PKTF01000139.1 GCA_002869275.1 Ignavibacteria bacterium
ACGCCGCCGGCGCTGCCCGCAGGGGCAGGCGTGACCGGTGCGCAGGGTGCGGTGGAAATCATGTCTACCGTACCTCCGACGATGGTATAGCTGATCGAGGTGATCGGCGAGCCCACCGCGTTGACGATGGTCACATCGTATTCGCAGCAAGCCGAGTCGAGCACGCCGTTGATCAGCGAATCGCAGGGCGTGTCGTCGCCGCAGGGCGGCAGGTCCACGCAGATGCTGTCGCATAGCACGCGCTGGTTGTTGTCGAAAATGCCGTAGCGGATGCAGATGAAGCTGTCCGTCGGCGGCGTGTCGGTGAAGGACAGCGTCTGCGTACTGCTTCCTGTCGGAATCGTCAGCACTCCAGGAGTCACGGTTCCCGCAAAGGTCTCGAACCAGACGGGCTGTGCCGCACCGGTGTTGTTCTGCATCGAGAAGGTTACGTCGTAGATGCAGTCGCCCGTGGTCGGATCGATGCCCGTGGTGGTGGCTCCTGCCTGGATCACGCGCAGGGAATCACAGGGATCGGGCTCTTCGTCGCAGGGTCCGATATCAAAGCAGACACTGTCGCAGAGCACGCGCTGCTGCTGCTGGTCAATGATACCGTAACGGATGCACACGAAACTGTCCGCCGGTGCCGTGTCCGTAAAGGTGAGAGTCTGTGTGCTCGTGCCGGACGGCAGTGTGAGCGTCGGGGGAGTGACGCTGCCCTGGTCGGAATCGAACCAGCCGATCAACGGATTGATGGTCGGATTCGTGACGGTGAGCACCACCGTGTACATGCAGTCGCCCACGGCATCAACGCCGGCGGGAGTCACGGACTTCACCTGCGCGGTGAAGCAGGTGTCCTTGCTGACCTGTCCCTCTTCGATGTGAATGCATGCGGCACCGGACTCCAATTCGCCTACCGGCACATCGTTGATCGTCGTGCTGTTGATCAGGTGTCGCACCGCCGCGTTGGCGGCGAAGGTATTACAGGCGCTGTCAGGCTCGGATGCCGAGGGTGGAATGGAGACGTTCACAACGGATGTGGCCGAGCTGCCCGCGCCGAGCGGAGTAGAGCCGAAGTAGAAACCGATATTGTCGTCGCCGGGGACGAGTCCGAGGGCCCAGGTGCCGGCAGTACCGCAGCCTCCGAGGAACATTGCTCCTGGAGCACCCGCGGGAGTGAAGGTATTCACCGCCGCGAAGCTGAGAGGATTGTTGTATCCCGTTGCCACAGGCGTTGTGGAGACGATGGAATTGAAATTCACATCGAAGACGCTGCCACGCGGGGTGCAGGGACCGAGGATGAGCTGATCGTTGGGCGGATTGTCGCGCGGGAGCAGATCGGCAAAGGTGATGTGCCGAAGTCCCACGCTGCCCGGAGCAACCGTAAACCGCAGTTGATAATTAACGGATGACGGTGCGGGCACGGTGATGGAAGACGCCCAGCTCGTGGTGTCGGCTGCCACGCCCTTTTCGAGCGTGAAGCCCGCCGTGCCGACGACGTTGACGTACTCGGTGTTGGAGGTGACAGGTGTGGTCACCGTGCCTCCGCCAATGGTAAAGCGGTTGGGGATGTTACCCAGCGCCGCGGTGTCGCTGACCATGACGTCGAATTCGATGAAATAGAATGGCACGCCCGCGTTGCCGTACATCCCGCAATAAGTATAGAAGAGATCCTGACAGCTTGCGGGAATCGTGGGCAGCGCGAAGTTGAGCGTGTTGCCTGTCTGCGTGAGCGTGACGCCGCTCCAGTTGGATGTCGTCTGGCAGGGCGCGCTCCACGTCGAGGCGGTGTAGGTCGCGAGGTTGCCCGCGTACACCAGGTTCGGATCGAGGATGTCGGTGACCGTGGCGCCGGTGATGGGGAGTCCGCCGATATTCTGCACGCGCAGGCGGTAGCGGAACACGTCGCCCGGTGAGTACGACGGCTGTTCGTCACAGATTTCCTTCCGGATGCAGGGCTTCGCTGCCGGCGCATTCACCGTGAAAGTGGCGCAGGCCTGGCGTGGCGGCATTCCCGGAATAATAAGATTCGCGCAGTTGGTGATCGTCGATCCCGGTGTGGCCGTGGCGGGAATGACGAATTCGATTTCAATCAGGCGGCACTGCGTGGGCAGCAGCGGCGATGAAAGCGACGCCGTCAGGACGTTGCCCGTGAGCGAAGCGCTGATGCCGCTGGACACGGTACCCAGCATGATGCTGTCGAGGCTGGACGGAATCGTGTCGGTGATATTCATCGTGGTGATGGGCAGGCTGCCGTTGTTGCAGAGCCAGATGCGGTACTTACCGGCGCAGCCGGGCTGTCCGTTGGTGTAGACGTACTTGCTGAAATTCGCACTGGTGACCTGCTTGATTTCGATGCAGGTTTCATTGCTCGTGTGCTCAGCTTCGCCGCAGGGATTGTTTCCACTGCCGAGCGTGCCGCGCAGGGTGGCGCTGTTGGTGATCTGTGATCCGGTGGGGAAGAGCGTAGAGGGATACAGCACTTCGAACGTACAGCACTGCGTGTTGTACATGGGCAAGGCCGACATCGCGCCGACGTTCCACGTGAGCACATTTCCCGTCTGCGTCATGCCGCAGGTGGAGGAAACCAGCACGGCGCCCGGAGGCAGCGTGTCGGTGACCACGGCATTGTCGATGTTGAGCTGTCCGGTGGTACCGACGTCTTTCCACACGCATACCTGGTATTTCACGACGGAATCGGCCGTCACCTTGTTGCATGGACCGGGCTGTGAACCCGCCCCGATAATCCATTTCCCGATATTCCACGGATCCTCTGCCATGGCGGTAGTGGCCACGTAGCCCGTGCAGAAGTCCACGGGTACCGGACCGAGTTCGCCCATCAGGCACACGCGGTTACGCGCAGAAGTGCCGTCGCAGGTGACGCCGTTGGGGAAATTTACCGTGATCACGAAGGAGCCCGAGCATCCTGAAGGTACGGTCGCCCAGTTGAGCGACACGGTTCCGCCCGAGCTTCCGACCGTCGGGGTCGACACCGTGGGCGAACCACAGGCCGCGGTCACGCTGATGGCCTGGAAGGACACTGCCGGCGGCAGCACGTCGGTAATGGTCACGGACGTGGCTCCGGCCGGGATCGAAAAGTAAATCGTGTAAGAGAAATTGTCCCCAGTGGCGATGGCGGTATCGCTCACCACTTTCTTGAGCGTGAAGCCGTTGGATTCGGCTTCGCTCATGAAGGATTGTGAAAAAGCGGGTGTCGCGGCCACGGTGAATAGCAGGCCGAGACACAGTACGATCGAACGGATGTATCGAGAGTTCATAGCGCGTTCTCCAGAAATGACACAGATACCCCGACTGCGTCCGCCGTCTTCTGCAGGAGCAGTGACAACGGGCTTCTGAAAGACGCAACGCGCAGGCGCTGTTCTGCTGCGCTGCATGCTTCCGTCGCATGCCGGATGGTCAGCATTTTCTACTAGGACTTGTTGGCACTCATAACTTACGCATAAATAGGACAAATGCAATCCTCTTTAGGGTATTATGGTTGTCGTGCGGAGTTCAATGAAGATACGCGCAATTGACCATATCATGACATATCCGTGACATGGTGTGCCGTGCATCAGTGTATCGTAGGATAGAAAACAACGAATGGAGGCGTCATGCAGAGCACGGTATTCATCACAGGGGGAACGGGACTCGTCGGAGCCGATATTATCCGCAGACTTCTGCGCGACGCAAAAGTTGACAGCGTTATCGCGCTCGTACGAGGCGAAGAGCGGGAGGCCCGGCCGCGTCTGCTCGAGGCAGTGCGCCAGCTGGAAACATGTACACTCGGAGCGCGGGAATTGGAGAAACTGACGGTCGTGAGTGGCGATGTGACCGAGTCGTACTTCGGGAGAAGCCGGCAGGAGTGGCAGCGCATCGCCCGCAGTGTGACACATATCATACACTCGGCAGCGGATGTGCGCTTCAATCTCTCACTCGCTGAGGCGCGTCGAGTGAACCTGGGCGGTACGCGCATGATGCTGGACTTCGCCGAGGAAAGCGCGGAAGCGGGCAGACTCGAGCATTTCGCCTATGTCAGCACGGCATATGTCTGCGGCGAACGCACGGGACGTATCTCGGAGGAGACGCGGGAGCGTCCGCCGGCGTTTACCAACAGCTATGAACAGAGCAAGTGGGAGTGCGAACGGGAAGTACGCGCCGCGATGACGCGCTTCCCCGCGACGATCTTTCGTCCGAGCATCATCGTGGGGGATTCACGCACCGGGCGCACGAATGCCTTCAAGGCGCTTTACGCCCCGCTGCGCATGATCCTGCGGGGCATGCTGCAGGCGCTGCCCGACGCGAAGGCGCCCCTCGATGTCGTGCCGGTGGATTACGTCAGCCGCGTCATCTGCCATGTGCTGCTCGCCGGGCGAGGCGAAGGCCGGACGCTGCATCTCACCGCGGGCGCGAAGCGCTCCTGCAGCGTCGCGGAAATCGCCTTCCGGGCACTGCACGCGGCGGGCGTCGCCGTGTCTCCGGCAACGGCTCAGTCGGCTAACGCCGCTTCCGTGAGCAACGCGGCCGCACAGCGAACGGCACAGGTGCTGGAGGCATTTTCCTCGTACATGTCTGAAGAACGGGATTTCGACGACAGCAACACGCGCTCCGCTGTGGCGGGCGCAGGCATAGGTGTTCCGGCGCTTCGCGATTACCTCGACACCATCGTGGAATTCTGCCTGGAGACGAACTGGGGGAAGCGCCGTCTTGAGGCGGCGTGACGTGCGTTTCGACGCCGCGGGACTGCCGCCCGGACACTATTTCTACCGTCAGCAAGCGGGGGGAGAGGTGAGAGTGAGGAAGATGGTTGTCCGGTAGGGCAGTGTGGGCAGTGTGGGCTGAGTGGCTTGTGTGTGGGCTGAGTGGCTGGTGTGTGGGCCGATCCAACGGATCGGCCTCACTGTATCTCAACTGATGGGCTGAGGGGATTCGGTA
>PKTF01000363.1 GCA_002869275.1 Ignavibacteria bacterium
CCGCCGAACGGCACTTCCTGACTTTCGGAATCGACGGGTCGTTCGCAACTGTGGATTCACGTACGTATGGTGTGCATGACGGGGGTTCCGGAGCATTGTACGCCCAGGATGACCTTTCGCTGACGGAGCGCTGGCACGTCTCCGTCGGAGCACGTTTCGATGTGACAGCTATTGATACTCTGGATATCGACGCACAGTTGAATCCGCGTATCGGGAGCACCTACGAGGTATGGGCAGGAGGGGTGCTCCGTGCTTCCTATGGATGGGGTTTTCGCAGTCCGAGCATCGCAGAGCGCTATGCCACGGCGAGCGCCGGGGGTATCAGGACGAAACCAAATCCGGACCTGAAAGCTGAACGCAGCACGTCTTACGAACTGGGGATCAAACAGAATCTGCCCAATGCGACGACCTTCGACGCCGCGGTGTTCTGGAACGACTACGAGAATCTCGTCGAGCCTGTCATCGATGCGACAGACGGCCGCATCTTTTTCAGCAACATCACCAAAGCCCGCATCGTGGGGTATGAACTCGCGTTGAGCTCGCGTCCGCTGGGCGACTGGCTGTATCTGAACGTCGGCTATACCTACCTGTACCCTGAGGACCGTATACTGAAATCAGTGTTGAAATATCGTCCTCGTCATCTGCTGTACGCTTCCGGAGACGTCACTGTGGGCCCCGTCACTTTCGGCGCGGATTTTCGCTATCTCTCCCGCATGGAAAACATCGATCGCGAACTCACCATCGTCATTCCGGATTCCGAACAGCGCGTAGCCGCTTATATCACCGATCTGCGTATATCGGTTGACGGTTCGCCGCTCGATCTGCCCCTGCGTATGAGCTTCCTCGTGGACAATGTGTTCCAATATCACTATACCGAGGTTGTTGCGAATATCGCGCCGCTGCGAAGCTTTCGTCTGATGCTGGAAGCACAGCTATAAAAAAATCCCCGCCAGAGGGCGGGGATCGTAATTTCGAATTTCTGGAACCGCTTATTTCAGCATATCCAGCTCATATGCGGCATTGCGTGCATATGAGGGATCCTTCTTTGCGTTCTGGAAGGCGTCCTTGGCTTTGGCAGTGTTGCCGAGGTTGCGATGGGCTAGCCCGAGTTCGAAATACTGTGCGCCTTTGCGGGGAGATTTCGAGTACTTGATCGCGTTTTCGGCGGCCGTAATGGCTTCCTTGTACTTGCCGTCCTTGTTGTACGCCTGGGCGAGGATGACATACGCTTTGTCGTATTTCGGATTGTTTTCGATGGCCTGCTGGCAGAGTGTCGCCGCCTTGGTTGTTTCACCCTGACTCAAGAGCTGCTGCCCGAGAGCGGTCTGCGCGGCCGAAAGGCCTTTTTTCGCGGGACCGAGTGTCGGGTTTTCCTTGAGAGCATTGGTGTAATTCTCAACAGCTGCTTCGTAGTCGCCTTTCGAGAACTGTGCGCCGGCCAGACCGACGTAACCCGGGGCCCACTTGGGATTCTGCGTCACGGCTGCCTGGTAGGCGACGAGCGCTTCATCCATCTTTCGACCTTTTTTCAGGGCGAGGCCCTTCTGGTAAAAGTAGAACTCGTGCTTCTCGAGCTTCAGTGCGCCGTCGTATTTGGTGACTGCGCCCTCAAAGTCGCCCGATTTCAACAGGGCGTTACCCTCATTAAAGAGCTTCTTCGCGTCGTTATTGCTCTGCGCTGCTGCAGAGGCAGTCAGAAGTGCGAGAGAAAGGATGGACAAGAATGTGATCTTCTTGAGCATGATTCGGTCTCCTTGCGCCTGGATCTGGTGCAACATCGAAGAGATGTAACGGCGCGACTTGCTTTAAGTAGCTTTTGGTGCGGAAGGCGGGACTTGAACCCGCATGCCCTTTCGAGCGCCACCCCCTCAAGATGGTGTGTCTGCCAATTTCACCACTTCCGCATAGTACTTTTTGGTGAGGCTGGATGGGCTCGAACCATCGACCCTCTGCTTAAAAGGCAGATGCTCTACCACTGAGCTACAGCCCCTCCACAAAAAGTGGTCGATAAAGCTAATATATTTTTCACTGCAGTGCAAGTCCAGCGCCGTTCTCTCTTCATTTTTTGTGAGATTCATGGTGGTCAGCAGTGCATAAACATGTAACTTCCATCAAGAACGCTTTGTTCCATTCGGGAGACAAATGGTATGAAATCGCCTGTTTTCATCATGTTTGACCTTGACGGCACGCTCATCGATTCCCTGGAAGATATCGTCACGTCCGCAAACATTCTTCTCGAACGGCGGAGAGGAAATCCACTGAGGACCGATGAAGTACGTGCTGGAATCGGACAGGGCGTCGGCTATCTGGTGTCGCATGTGCTGGAGGCTGGTGGGGTGGAAGCCGGGGATTTGCAGTCCGCTGTGGCGGAATACCGGTCCATCTACACCGAACACGCACTGGACACCACGGCACCGTATCCCGAGGTGCGAGAGACCCTGGAGGCGCTGGACGGAATTCCAAAGGCCGTGATCAGCAACAAGCCCGAAGCGGCATCACGGGCGATGCTGCAGGCACTGGACCTCGGCCGGTACTTTACGGCCGTCGCGGGTGGAGACAGCTTCCGCGAAATGAAACCGTCGCCCCTGCCGCTGCTTGAAATGATGCGCAGCCAGGGATTTGCCGCGGCGAACTCATGGATGGTCGGGGATTCAGTGTACGACCTGGAAGCGGGGAACGGGGCCGGTGTGCGCACGATCGCTGTCACCTACGGGTTTCAGAGCGCGGATATGCTGAAGGCGCTCAAACCGCATGCGGTCGTGAGCGCCTTCAAAGACATTGCAGAGATTGTCGCGGCGGACGATCAATCAAACAGGTAGTACACTCCGGCCTGGGGAAGCGGTAGGAAGGTGCCTTCGGAAAAATAGGTGAAGGCGACGCTGGCGCTGAAAATGAGCGTATGGGAAATATCCCACTCGTATCCGAGTCCAACACCCGCACGGAAAGGAGAATCCAGGCGCGGATCTTCCTTGCCGGGCTCCCAGGTGCCTGCCGCAAGGGTCAGTTCCTCTTCGCCGTTCGTGTAGTAACCCATCCCCACGAATCCGTAGAATCGTGAACGGTCGCGCCAGTCGAAATCGATCTGGCCTTCGATGCCCACGGCAGCGGCGAGTCCTTCACCACCGCTGATCGCTCCGCCGGCGAGCTGTACCTGGAAGCGGCCGAGAGGATGGTACCGTACTCCGACACCCATACCGGACATCAGTCCGGCCTGGGCTCCAACACCCCAGTGGGCCTTCTTCATGTAATAGGGACGCTCCGCACCGCTATTCTGTGCATCAGCAGCGGAAGCAAAGACGAACAACATTGCGAATGCGACAAACGGAATAAACAGGATGCGTCGTGTCATGATATGCCCTCGTAATTGTATGAATACGCTAAGCTAGGTATTTTCAGGCAATTGTCAAATCACTTCACTGTGTGATGGCCCATGTCCGAAATCAAGATCTCCGAACATCCCTCGCACGAGCAGCTGCTGGCTCAGCTCCGGGCGCTGCTGCAGCCGGGTGAATCCCTGCTGACTCACATGGCGAACATGAGTTCGCTGCTGTATTGGTCGCTTCCCGATGTGAACTGGGTCGGCTTTTATCTCAGGGACGGCGAAACGCTGCATCTGGGGCCGTTCCAGGGTAAGCCCGCGTGTACGCTCATTCCGGTTGGAAACGGCGTATGCGGTACGGCGGCACGTGAGCAACGCACCATGCATGTGCCCGATGTCCATGCGTTCCCCGGCCACATCGCATGCGACAGTGCGTCCAATGCCGAAGTGGTCGTACCCGTGATCCATGCCGGTGAAGTATGGGGCGTGCTGGATGTGGACAGTCCCATAGCGGGACGATTCACCGAGGCCGACGTCCATCTGCTGGAGATGGCCGCCCGTCTGCTCGAAGAGCACTGCGCGTCCGCCGCGGGGCGGCTTTTCATGCTTGACAAAGCCTGAGGAATCCGCTACATTGATGTATTACAGTATCCCTCCAATTTCCGAGAGCGCTATAGACAGATCGTTACACGTTGAAGACTTTGACTCACTACCCGTTCGGAACGGATGTCTATTGTACGTGCAACGTCTCGGAATTTCCTCCGATTCAATCCTTTTTCCATCGCAATGGCCGCCACGGCCAGGGCCTCGGCAACCTCTGTGATCGTGCCTGCTGAAATATGGTCAATGTTCCGGTCGGAACTCGGCAGAAAGTCGACCATCTACTTCACGGCGCTGCTGCTCAATGCCGTGCTGGGCGTGGTTGTGTATGGCATCCTGACGCGCGCGATGGACGTGCAGTCCTTCGGGACGTATAGCTTTATCATTGCCTTTTTCATGTTCTCCGGGATGTTTTTCGATTTTGGCGTCGCACCCGCGGGAATGCGTCTCATGGCCCTGGTGGATTCCGCCGCGGCATTTTCCCGACGCGCGGGTGCGCTGCTGTCGCTTTCCGCGGCAGTGGGACTGCTTTTCGCCGTCTTCGTGTTTGCCGGCTCGTATGCCGTTGATGCATGGATTCATGACGGAGCTGGAAGCGTGCTCCGGATCGTCGCGCCCCTGGCCGCGGTCTATCCCCTGCAGGAAATGATTCTTTCGATCAGTCAGGGAAGCAGCCGCATGAAGCTGATGTCGGCCTACCTGCTGATGCCGCGCGGCATTCTCATCGTGCTTCTCATCGCCCTGGCGGCTACGGGCACAATTGATGTGCGCATCGCTGTCACGGCAATGCTGCTGGGCATGGCGGCGGCCATCGGTATCGCCATCGGCGTATTGAAACCGGTGTTCAGGGGACTGGGCTCGGAGATCGCCGTGATCTGGAAAGAGGTCCGGGAGTTCGGACGTGAAGTATACCTCGGGCGTATCGTCGATGGACTGATGACCGGCTTCGATAAG
>PKTF01000247.1 GCA_002869275.1 Ignavibacteria bacterium
GAGTCATCAGTGGGCCTCCAGCCAGCTGTCGCCTGTACCGGCATCCACCTCGATCGCGACCTTGAGGTCCATGGCCGAGCGCATACCCTCTACCACCAGTTCGCGCACCTCGTCGATTTCGCCACGGGGCACTTCGAATACCAGTTCATCATGCACCTGCATGATCATCGCCGTGCCGAGCTGCCTCCGCTTGAGTTCCTCGTGAATGCTGATCATGGCAATCTTGATCATATCTGCCGCGCTGCCCTGGATGGGCGCGTTGATCGCGGTACGCTCGGCGAACATGCGCACATTGCGGTTCTTGCTGTTGATGTCGGGTATGTAACGCCGCCGTCCCAGCAGCGTCTGCACGTAGCCGTGCTCCTTGGCAAAGGCGATGGTGCCGGCGATGTACTCATTGATCCGCGGGTATCTGTCGAAATACAGGTCGATCAGGTCCTTGGCGTCGTTGTTGTCAATGCCGAGACGCTGCGCGAGTCCGAACGCGCTGATGCCGTATAGAATACCGAAGTTTGTCGTTTTTGCGCGACGGCGCTGCTCGGACGTGACTTCCTCCGCCGGAATGTCGAAGAGCCGCATCGCGGTACTGCTGTGGATATCCTCGCCCCCGATGAATGCCTCGAGCAGTCCTTCGTCGCCGGATATTTCCGCAGCGAGGCGCAGCTCGATCTGCGAATAATCCGCGGATAGCAGCACGGCGTCGCCCGAACCGGGCACGAATGCGCGTCGGATTTCTTTTCCCGCGGCGGTGCGGATGGGAATGTTCTGCAGGTTGGGATCGGTGGAACTGAGTCGTCCGGTAGCGGCAACCGCCTGGTTGTAGGACGTGTGCACGCGTCCCGTCTCGGGATGGATCAGTTTTGGCAGGGCGTCGACGTATGTGGACTTCAGTTTCGTCAGCTGCCTGTAGAGCAGGATGCTTTCGATGATCGGGTGACTGCCCTGCAGGCCCTCGAGAACGGAGACATCGGTGGAATAACCGGTTTTGGTTTTCTTGCGCGCCGGGAGCCCGAGCGTCTCGAACAGCACGGTGCCGAGCTGTTTGGTTGAATTGATGTTGAACTCGTCGCCGGCATAGCCATGGATTTCCCCCGTGGCGCGTTCGATCTGATCGCCCAGTTCCTTCGAAATCACCGACAGCGTGTCGACGTCGATTTTCACACCCGTGTACTCCATTTCCGTCAGCACGTGCACGAGAGGGAATTCGAGCTCCGTGAGCAGTTTTTCCTGTCCTGTTTCCGCGACCTCTTTGCGCAAAACACCGGCGAGCTGCAGGGTGATGTCAGCGTCTTCCGCGGCGTAGGGCGCTACCTCAGGGATGGGGATGTCCATCATGGATTTCTGATCGCGTCCCTTGCCGATGAGGCTGGTGATGGAAACCGGGCTGTAGTTGAGATGCTGCAGCGCGAGTGCGTCCATGTTGTGGTCGCCCTCGGGACGATGGATGTATGCAGCGAGCATGGTGTCGTACAGCGGCTGCGTGCTTACGATACCGTACTTGCGCAGGACCAGCAGGTCGAACTTCAGGTTCTGGCCGATCACGGTCTGCTCGCCGCTGAACAGCGGTCGTACGGCTTCGATGATTGTTGTACGCGGAATCGGTCCATTGGCCGGCACGTACCACGCATGCCCCGCGCGGATGGCGAACGACAGGCCGACCAGCTCGGCGAACATCGGGTTTTTGCCGCTGGTCTCGGTGTCGAAACAAAATTCCCCGGCTGCCAGAAGCTCCGTGACCATCGCCTCCAGTTCCGCTTCCGTTTCCACGGTGAGGTATTCATGCTCGCTGCTGTCCATGGTGGCAATTCCAGTGGGAGACGCCTCCTCGCCATCCGTGACTTCTTCGTCGAGCCGCGTCAGGAAGCGCTTCAATTCCAGGTCTTCGAAGAGGGCGCGCAGGGCCGCGCGGTCCTTGTCTTCGTAGCGCAGCTCGGCCGGATCGATATCCACCGGCGCGTTCGTGTCAATGGTGACCAGTTCGCGCGACAGGAAGGCGAGATCTTTCTGCTCCGAAAGCTTTGTGTGCAGGCCTTTCTTCGTGATTTCATCGAGGTGCTCATACAGTGCGGGAATCGATCCGTACTGCTGTATCAGCGGGATGGCCGTTTTTTCGCCCACGCCGCGCACGCCCGGGATGTTGTCGGACTGGTCGCCCATGAGTCCGAGCACGTCGATCACCTGCTCGGGCGACACGCCGAATTTCTCACGTACACCCTCGATGTCGATGATGTCGTAGCTGTCGGACGCCTTGCCCGGGCGATACAGTTTCACCTTATCGGTGACGAGCTGCATGAAGTCCTTGTCCGGCGTCACCAGGAAGCTTTCGATGTTCTCGAGCTCGGCCCGTCGCGCCAGTGTGCCGATGATGTCGTCGGCTTCCCAGCCCGGCTTCTCCAGCACGGGTATGCGGTAGGCTTCGACCACGCGTTTGAGATACGGGAGCTGCTCGACCATGTCGTCGGGCATTTTTTCGCGCGTGGCCTTGTATTCGGGAAAACGGTCGTGGCGGAAGGTCGGCTTGGCCGTATCGAACGCCACCGCGATGTGTTCGGGTTTCTCGTCGGAAAGGATTTTGTCCAGTGTATTGACGAAGCCGAAGATCGCGCTGGTGTTCATACCTTTGGAGTTGATCAGCGGCCGGTTGATGAATGCGAAATAGGCGCGGTAGGCGATGGCCATACCATCGAGAATGAAGAAGCGTTCCATGGATGTCCGGCTTGGTGTAGTTCGAAACCATTAGTATAGCGACAACATCACACTTGCACAAAGTATTCCGTATCATTGAGTGTTTACGAGCATTCCGAAGGACCATGCACAACCCCCGCTTCCACATTCTGCCTCTCGCGCTGCTGTTGACAATTGTCAACATGCTGCCTGCGCAGACCTCGGGGTATGGTGAATCACCATCCGACCGGCCCGTCCTGTGTTACCCGGCTTCCCCGGCAGGCGAAACGGTACAGTTTGCCGTGGGCATCCGGCTGCTCACGCTGCCCCAGGACATCGTGGAAGAGGAGATCAACAAGGCTCCGTCGCTGGATCTGGCGGGACGCCTGTCGCTGTTTCCATGGATAGACGTCACCGGCAATGCGACGGTCCAGTACTTTTCAAATCAGCTGCGGCTGGGTATGCGTTCTGCGCACCGGACCGGGGATATCGCTTTGAGCGCCGGGTATGATGTCGGGCTCTGGTTCGGCTTCGTCGACCTCGAAGGCTTCGACAACCGGGCGAACGGCTGGACGCATTATCCCCATGTTTCCATGGGGTATGATTTCGGCGATGTGTTTCTGACAGTAAGGAGCGAGCTGATCTGGATGCAGGCCATGCGAAGCTTTGCCGGGAATAACGAGGTCCGCAACACGCGCAACCGGATTGCCGGTTCGGCCTGGAGCGCGGTGCTCGAGCAGCCTTTCTGGGGGAATACACATGTGCAGCTTGGACTGCGACTCTCATACACCGATTTCCATTATCAGTCCTGGTTCGCGTTTTCGACGTTCGAGCGAAAACTGCTCTTTTCCGAACTGCTGTTCGGGGTGCTGCTATGAGGCTCGGCGTGCTGTCTGCACTGATCGTCGTCCTGCTGCTGTCTTCCTGCTCTGAAGAAGTGACCGTGACGCTGCCCGAGATCGATCCGGAAGGGGATGTTGCGGGCATGGCGGGACTGACTGATGAAGCGATGGACGCGATGGAGGGCGTCTACGCGGTGGTGGAAGGGCAACAGCTGCTGGGTGAGGAAGTCGTGCTGAAACATGCGGGGACAGGACTTTCGCTGTTCACCGGTAAGGATGCGCTGCATGCGCTGTTCGTGCACGGCTGGTCGGATTCCACCGTGCATCTCGCCGGGTACTGGCGAAAACTGGTCACCCTGGACGTCGGGACGTTCCGTTTAGCCATTGACAGATCCGAAGGTGCCGTGGAACTGCTGCACGGACGCAGGCCCGGTCAGGGGAGGGTGGAGATCCGGGGTTCCTACGGGAACGGCTCCGAGCGTGGGCAGCGTGAGGTGCTTCTGCGCTACGTGCGACCGTTATTCACATCCGCGACGCCATTTTACATCCTCGCGCATCGCGCCGGCGGCCGCAATGCGGACCGGCTTCCCGCATCGGAGAATTCCGCCGAACTCGTACGCCTGGCGGAACGGTACGGGGCGAACGGGGTGGAGATTGACGTGCAGCTCACGAAAGATGGCGTCCCCGTCATCTATCACGACGAACAGCTCAACCTGCGGCTGACACAGAAAAGCGGTCTAGTCGGCGCGCTCAGCGACTACACGCTTGCGCAGCTGGAGACCTTCATTCGTCTGAAGAACGGAGAACGCATTCCCACGTTGAAACGCATGCTGGCAACCATTCTCCGGCAGACACAGCTGCGCTTCGTCTGGCTCGACAGCAAATCGTCGGTACCGATCTCCATGCTTCGTGACCTGCAGCGGGCTTACGCCGACAGTGCCACGCTGTTTCAGCGGGATCTGCGCATCGTCATCGGTTTGCCGGATGAGGACAAGGTGGAGGAACTACTCACCCTTCCCGACTTCGCGGATGCCGATGTGCTCTGTGAGCTTGACATCGAGCGTGTGCGTGCGACGCACGCCGAGTTCTGGGCACCTCGCTGGACGCTCGGAACGCAGCCGGCTCTCGTATCCGCGATGAAAGAGGAGGGTCGAGGCGTATTCACCTGGACACTCGACGAAGCGCGATATATCCAGGAATTTCTGCAGGTGGGCCTCTACGACGGCATCCTGACCAACTATCCCACACTAGTCGCTTTCTACTACTATTCGCAATGACCGGCAAATTCATCACTCTGACCCTGCTCCTGTTCTGCGCCGCACCCTCGCTGCGGTCGCA
>PKTF01000055.1 GCA_002869275.1 Ignavibacteria bacterium
CGGCTGAGGATTGTCCGCACTATTATAGAAGTATGCCAACTTGAGCGTGGAGTCCACACCCACGAGGTCGTCTTTCCTGTCATCACCAATGGAAACAGCCGACACGAAGCTGATGACCGCATCGCGCAGGAGGTTCGGTGTGGTGTTGATGATTCTCAGGCGATGGAATAAGACCTTTTCCGGGCAGCCGACGCCCGCATACGACCACAGCAGGTGACGGAAGTGGAGTCCGCGACGCTGCATGTCGTGACTGCTGCGTCCCCAGGCCGGACCGTCATTGGTCAGGCACCACATGGCCTCCTGTCCTATGACCACGGGATCGTCAAGCGGCAGCGCGGGCAGCTGCATTGCGTCGTGGTCGTAGACCCCGTTGCTGTCATGGTCGATGTATGGCGCCCCGAAGTTCGTCGGCCAGCTTGCCGTTCCGAAGGAAACGCGGTACTGCTGTCCGCTGCTGAGTGCGGACCACTCATCCGCGGTAAAGCGTCCCGTCTGGCAGACAGGTACCAGAATGTATGCGCCCGCCGCATTGCGTGCGCCGCCTTCCCACATCGCAAAGCCCGGCCAGTTGCCGGCGAGATAGAGAGAGTCATTATAGTAAGCGGAGAACAGGTAGCCGTCACCGCCGACGAGCGGAATCGGGACATCCGGATTCGCCCGCCAGTTCCAGCGTCCCTCCGCATCCGGCGCGAGGACGAAGCCCAGGTTCGTGCGCACCAGCCGTCCATCGAAGACCTGTGCGTGGACGATGGTGACGGATATCATCACCAGCAGAAACAGTATCATCCCGAGCATGTGGCGATGCAGCATGTTACCTCCGGTGTTTTTATTTATGGTACTTTATTATCCAGTAAAATGCGAGTAGGACGCAGGACATAGGACATAGGACATAGGACATAGGACATAGGACGTAGGACGTAGGAAGATCCTAAGTCCTAAATCCTAAATCCTAAGTCCTAAGTCCTAAGTCCTACGTCCGAATAACCGTACGTTTCGTTTGACAACAAGCTCAGAATCGAAGCCTCATGGCAATCCTGAAACCGGAATTCTACGAACGCGACACGGTCCTGGTGGCCCGTGAGCTGCTGGGGAAGATTTTTGTACGGAAGCTCAAGGGGGAAGTGCTCAGCGGACGCATCGTGGAGGTGGAGGCATACCATCAGATTGGCGATGAGGCCGCGCATTCCTGTCGCGGCCGCACAGGGCGCAACGAGGTGATGTTTCGTCGTGGGGGACATCTGTACGTATACTTCACCTACGGCATGCATTTCTGTATGAATGCAGTGACAGAAGGAGAGGGCACGGGAGCTGCCGTGTTGATTCGCGCCATTGAACCGCTGAAGGGAATTGAAACCATGCGGCGTTTGCGCGGAACGAAGATCCCGGACCGTGACCTCACGCGCGGACCCGCCCGCAGCTGCCAGGCCTTCGGCATCGCCCGGGAAGAAAATGGTCTGCTGCTCGACGGCAATGTCGTGGGTATTCTCGACGCGGATCCACTTCCTGACGCGCGTATCGGCGTGAGCTGCCGCGTCGGCATCAAACGCAGCCGCGAACTCCCCTGGCGCTTTTTCGACAGCGAGAGCGACTGGGTGTCGAAAGGCAAACCCTCTGCGTAACTTTTACACTGCCCGAGGGTTGTTGGGGTATGACACGAGGAGACGGGACAATGGGACATATTGTTCGAAAAGTGCTGTTTGTCGGCATCGGTATGCTGATCTTCGGGTCCGCCGCTCCCGCACAGCCCATGCTGAACTTCAAACGTGTCATTGTAAACTGGCCGACGATCGAATTGTACTTTTCGGTCGGATGCAACGGCAATCCTGCATACAACATGACGAAGCAGGATTTCCGTATCACAGAAAGCGGTGAAGAGATAAGAGATTTTACTCTCTGGTGTCCCGATCCATATGTGCGCTGCGTGTGTTCGTTGTCCATCGTTGCAGACGTGAGTGGGAGTATGCGCGGGACGGCATTGGAGGGAGCTAAAACGCATATTCGGACATTCATCGACCTGCTGGACGGCGTGCTCGATGAAGCGACTGTCATCGCCGCGGGAACGACGCCGGTTATCCTGCAGAGAATGACCACGATCAAACCGTTGCTCTACGCGGCCGTGGATAACCTGCGGGCCCGTGGTGCGTCGGCGCTGCACAATGGAATACTTGCCGGACTGGAAGAACTGCGCAGCAACGGTGTCAACCAATGTCGCGGAATGCTGGTCTTCACCGATGGGAGGGACAATGCCTCAAACATGACCGCTGCCGAGATCATCAGTATCGCAAACCGCAATCGCATCCGGATTTTCATGATTGGAACCGGATACACCGTTGCTGATACCGAGATGCAGATGATTGCCCTGCTGACAGGCGGGAGGTATTACCACAATCCCAATCACGGGCAGCTGGCCGCAATTTATCAGGAGATCAATGCGATCCTCTTTCCGGGGTTCCAGGAATGCGTCATCACCTACAATCGGGATTGTACGGACGGTTCCATGCGCAACGTGGAACTGAAGCTGCAGGATTTCTGTGGTGGGAGCGATGCGAAAAGCAGGACGTACCGAGCGCCGCTTGATTCCTCGTGGTTTAATCTGCAGCGTCTCAGTATCGGTCCTGCCGCGTGCGAAAACGGCTCCGATGTCGTACTTCCACTCCGGCTCGAAGCCGTTCCGGGAGACTCCATTCTGCACGCCTTCGACCTGATGCTGCGCAGCGTCGAGCCGCGACGTGCGATATCGAAGATCGTGATACCCGATGAGAGTCCCCTGGCGGGAGCACTGCTGGAAACCCGTACATTCGGCGACAGTGCACGCGTCCATTTGCTCAGCGACGTGCCGGTTACGAGGGCGGGAACGCTCGTCGAGTTCCACACGGGAGTGGAATTTGTCTCCGACAGCACCTGGTTTCCGTTTACAGCGGATCTGCGCGAGGGAGTGATTTCCTGTACCGGCACGACAGTGGATTCCGGAGGCGTGCTCGTCGTCCCACGCCTGCTGCCGTATATCGAGAACGGCAGGGAAGTGTTCCTGTGTCCGGCCAGCGAAGGCACGCTGAACGCAAATGAAGGATTCATATCCTACCTCTGGAGCACCGGCGATACCACCCGGAGCATTACCGTCATCAATCCGGGAGAGTACTCCGTATCCGTGGTCGATCGCCATGGCGATACACTGCATTCCGAAGCAACGATGGTGGTGAACTACCCAGAGCGCAAGCTGCGCATCGAGGCCGATGGGGCGCTGAAAATATGCAATGGACATTCGCGCCTCCTTACCGTTGTGGGTGATACCGCAGGCACGAAGGTATACTGGAATGAGAGCCGCTGGCCTACACCATGGCTTCGGGTCAGCTCGAGCGGTGCGTATTGGGCCCGGGTAGTGGATTCGCATGGCTGCGTCGTGCTGACGGATACGGTGCACGTAGCTGTTACTGATCCCGAGGTGCATTTCAACCATGCGTCTCCGATATGGCACTGCGAGGGTGACAGCGTGGAACTCCGTGTCCTGCAGGAATATCCGAAATACTACTGGTCCACCGGCGATACGACACAATCGATCACGGTGGTGGGGAACAGGAAAGACTGGGGAAATGCATACAGCGTTTTTGTCGAGGATCGTTCGGGTTGTCGCAGCGATCGACAATGGATCACGGTGAGAACATATCCGGAGCATCCACTCCTGCTGAATCCTGGAGGAAGGATCGTGGTCTGTGACGATGCCAGAGTGGAGGTCTCGGGCGCTGGGGAATTTGCCGGCTGGCACTGGTCGACAGGAGACACATCGCGTTCGGTAACCCTCAGCACTCCCGGGGAGTACGTTCTCACTGCGACGGACACGAACGGCTGCTCTCGTGACACAACGGTCGACGTTGTTCCGATCGAGAGTCTCGGTCGACCCACGATCGGTCTTCCACAGGGTAGAACGCTCTGTGCCGACGAAACGCTGACCCTCGACGGCGGAGAAGGATATGCATCATGGAACTGGTCAACAGGAGATTCGGCAAGGTATATCGCCGTCGCGGATGCCGGACAGTATTTCGTGGATGTCATCGCTTACGGTGGATGCACCAGACGGTCGGATACCATTACCCTGCGTCGCGAGAATCTGCCGGCGATTGTGATTTCTCCGGGAGCCGATACCGTCCTCTGTCCGGGTGATTCCATTCAGCTTTCTGCGCCGGCGGGATACGCGGCCTACTTCTGGAACACGCAGGAAAGCACGTCATCGATCTGGGTGACACGGTCAGGCACCTACGCCGTCACCGTCGTGACCGCGGGGGGATGCGAGAACACCTCCCTGCCGGTATCCGTGTGGATTCGGCAGGATGTGACACCATGGTTGCAGCGCAGAGCCGATACGCTTTTCGCCTCCCGCGGAGTGCTTTCCTATCAGTGGCTGCGTGACGATCAGCCGCTGCCGGGACGGACGCAACAATGGCTGCACCTGACAGAGACCGGGCGGTACGCGGTCGAGGTCATCGACAGCTGCGGTCGCCGGCTGCGGTCGGACGACCTGCTCATCACAACGCTCGACGTGCCGTTCGCCGCAGCGGAGACACCACAGCTGCACACGTATCCCGAACCGGTACGCGACATCCTGCAGCTGCGGGTAGAGGGAGTCCATGATGAGAGCTACCTCGACGTCTACGACCTGCTCGGACGGCCGGTCTTGCTTCGCCGTCCGCTGCACGGGAATGTCATGCGCGTCGATCTTTCTTCTCTCCCTGCTGGAGTCTATCTTCTGCGACTGATGCACGACCGGGGAACAATCGTTCGGAGGATACAGAAGAAATGATGGAAGCAGGGCAGACGCGACTCACGAGAACTTGC
>PKTF01000177.1 GCA_002869275.1 Ignavibacteria bacterium
GCGCATCCACTCCTTGCCGTGCAGGGCGATGTCGCGTATTTCGTCGAGTTCGGCATGGTAGCCCGGACGAATCACTCCGCCGTCATTCAGAGACAGTGGTGGATCGTCAACCAGGGTCTCGTCGATCAACCGTGCGACGTCATCCATTGGCTCGATCTTCTGGCAGAGTGAACGCAGCAGGGGAGCGTCAAGCTCTTCGAGCGCTTCGCGCAGGATGGGTATACGCCGCAGGCTGTTGCGCAGCGCAGTCAGCTCTCGCGGCGTCGCGCGTCCCGTGCAGATGCGTCCGGCGAGCCTGTCGAAATCCACCATTTCGCTCATAAGTCCTGCCGAACGCTCTCGCACCTCGTGGCTCGTCGTCAGCTCGCGCACAGCTGCCAAACGCTGCTGAATGGCATCGAGCCGTTTGAGCGGATGTGTGATCCAGTACTTGAAGAGGCGGCCTCCCATGCTCGTGCCTGTGCGGTCGAGAATCGATACCAGCGTTCCTTCACGTCCGGTGTCACCGATGGAGGATACGATTTCAAGGTTGCGTCGGGTGGCTGGATCGAGCGTGATGTATTCGTCGACAAGATAGTGTCGCAGCGATCTCAGGTGTGGCAGATTTGCTTTCTGCGTTTCCCGCAGATAGTGCACGGCCGCTCCCGCGGCGACGACACCCGCGTCCAGATCTTCGATACCGAAACCCTTGAGTGCATGTGTTTTGAAATGCTCGATGAGGATTTCATAACTCACGTCGCGGGTGTACAGCCAGTCGTCGAGCCGCGTGATGGGCACCTGCAGGGGGGTGCGGCCGAAGAGGTCGTGGAAATGCTCCACGTCGCCTTTCGCCAGCAGCACTTCGCTCGGAGCAATTGTCTCGAGCTGATCACGCATGCTGTTCTCGGTCATTTCCGCGGTGAAAAAATCTCCCGTGGACGCGTCGACAAAGGCGATGCCGGCCATTCCGTCCTTGAATGCGACCGATGCGAGGAAGTTGTACTGCTTGTGATCAAGAAGCTTGTCGGTGAAGACGACACCGGGGGTCACCACCTCGACAACATCGCGTTTGACGATACCTTTTGCCTTTTTCGGATCTTCCAGTTGCTCGCAGATAGCGACACGGAGTCCGGCCCGAATGAGCTTCGGCAGGTATGTGTCCAGAGCGTGATGCGGAAAACCGGCGAGAGGCACGTCGTTCGCGGCCCCGTTTGAGCGCTTGGTGAGAGTGATGCCGAGGACTTTTGCCGCCGTCAGAGCGTCTTCCTCGAAGGTTTCGTAGAAATCTCCCATGCGGAACAGCAGGACGGCATCGGAATACTCCGCCTTGATCCGCTTGTATTGTTTCATCAACGGTGTCGACATGGTGCTTCGCTACTGCGCCACCGTGAACAGTGAAGTGAGCTCGAACGCCTCGGCATCCACCAGTCCCTGATCGGTAACTTTCAATGCGGGAATGGGTGAAAGCGCAAGGAACGACAGTGTCATGAAGGGATCAGGCAGTGTGCATCCGAGGCCCTGGGCCGCCTTGATCAGGTCGTCGACTTTCTGCCGCACGTGATGGAGGGGCTGATCGGAAACGAGTCCGGCGATCGGCAGCGGCAGTTCCTCGACAACCCGCGCATCGCGCACGACGCATTGTCCGCCGCCCATGCGCACGAGTTCGAGTGCCGCCATGTACATGTCGCGATCGTTCGTCCCGACCACGATGATGTTGTGCGCGTCATGCGCGACAGTCGATGCGAGAGCTCCATGCTGCAGTCCGAACCCGCGCACGAATCCCTTGCCGATGTTCCCTGTCGCATGATGGCGTTCGATCACCGCGAGCTTGAGGATGTCGCGGGAAGTATCCGCAGTGATCAGACCGTTCTTCCGCAGCGGCGTCTCGGTGGCCGCCGTGGTGATGATCTGTCCGGGCACGAGATCGATGACCTTGATGTCGCTGTGCGGTACGTCGTACACGTAGAGGTGTTCGAGTTCGAACTCACCGACATGCATGGTGTCAGTCATGGAAGACAGATCAGGCGCGTCGTCGTAGCGGTGCAGCATTTCGCCGTCTCGCGCGACGAGATTCCCGTGGTAATACACATCGCGGACGCGGAAATCATTCAAATCGTCGAAGATGATGAAGTTCGCCCAGCGTCCCGGTGCGATGGCACCGTCGTGCTGCAGACGATAGTGACGTGCAGAGTTGATCGACGCGATCTGTAATGCCGTCATCGGATCGATGCCGAAGCGAATCGCCTCGCGGACGTGATGGTCGATGTGACCTTCGTCCTCGAGGTCGGCGGGATGTTTGTCATCAGTGGCGAAGGAGAATTGTGCGGCATTGTCTTTCGTGATCAGGGGAAGCAGGTCATGAAGATTTCGCTCGGCCGTGCCTTCGCGGAGCAGAATATGCATTCCGCGACGCAGTTTCTCCCGGGCCTCCTCGAGTGTTGTACACTCGTGGTCGCTGCGCACTCCGGCCATGATATAGGCGTTCAGGTTGGGTCCGACGAGTCCCGGGGAATGGCCGTCCACCGCTTTGCCTTTCGCGGTATCAATTTTGGCCAGTTCGCTGTCCATGCCCAGGAATACGCCAGGGAAGTTCATCAGCTCAGCGACGCCGGCGATTCCGTCTTTGCGAACGTATTCAAGGATTTCCACCGGTGTGATCCGTGCGCCGGAGGATTCGAGATGTGTGGCAGGTACGCAGGAAGGCATCATCACGAACAGTTCCAGAGGCAGTTCCGCGGCTGCATCGAGCACGTAATCAATGCCGGCGAGTCCGAGCACGTTCGCGAATTCATGTGGGTCAACAACTGCTCCGGCGGTGCCATGAGGGACAACAGCCCGCGCGAACTCTCGTGCCGTGAGCATGGTGCTTTCGAGGTGAATATGGCCGTCGATCAATCCGGGCGCCAGGAAGCTGCCGCCGCAATCAATGACGGTCTTTCCTTCATAGGCGCCGATCCCTGCGATCATCCCTTCCATGACCGCGACATCACCGTCATGGATCTCACCGCTGAGAACATTCACGATCCGGGCATTGCGAAACACCACATCGGCAGGGATTTCGCCACGCGCCGCCGCCAGTTTTTGCTGCATGTCATTCATGATTCTTCCTCCGGTGGTTATCAATTCAAATAACGTTTTTCCCTAAACGAAGTCAACTCGGAAGAACTACGAATTACGAAGTGCGGCTTGCCTTGCGCTTGCCGGTGAGGTGCAGAGTACACACTGCAGAGTCCATCGTGCATCGTGGTGCAGGCACACTCTGCCACGTGCTCGCCAGTGTGCGCGTGGCTCTGTGCACCGCCAGGACGTGATGTTCAGGACGGTAATATGATCCGGAACGTCGTGCCTTTTCCTGGAGCCGTATCATGCACGAAGAGTTTCCCGCGATGGTAGTCCTGGACGATGCGGCGGGCGAGACTGAGACCGAGACCCCAGCCACGCTTCTTCGTGCTGTAGCCCGGACGGAAGATGTCCTTTTTCAACCGGAGATCGATGCCCTTGCCGTTGTCGGTCACATCGATGATGACGTTTTTCTTCCCCGGTTTTACCGTGAATTCGATGTTTCCATCGGCACCCTCCATGGCGTCCAGAGCGTTTTTCATCAGGTTTTCGAGCACCCATTCCAGGAGCTCCGCGTTGTACTGGGCCGGGATTTCCACATCGTCCGGAACGATGATATCGACCTTTTTCCCCAGCTGCGGCGTGCGGCGGCGGTAGTAATCAGCGCTTTTGCGAATCGTATCCATGAGATTCTGCCGCGTCAGCTGCGGTTTCGATCCGATTTTCGAGAAGCGCAGTGCGATACGGTTGAGGCGACTGACATCTTTCTCCATGTCGTTGAGTGTCTGCCGGTAGGCCTCTGGATCGTGTTCCTGTTCGCGAAGCAGTTCGAGCCATCCCATGAGGCTTGAAAGGGGAGTGCCGAGCTGATGCGCGGTTTCTTTCGACATGCCCACCCAGATGTTCGCCTGTTCGCTGCGCTTGATGTAGCTGAACCCGATGTAGCCGATGAGAATGAACATCGTTGCGACGAGGATCTCGATGTATGGAAGACGGCGCAATTCCTTGACGAGATCAGACTCGTCGTAAAAAACATAGTTCAGGATCACCGAATCCCCGGGTTGGACCACGATCGGTGGACGAAATTCGGCCATGCGCTCGCGTTCGGCGATGAAAAATGCCTGGATTTCCTCCGGGGTCATGGAGGCTGAATCGCACTCGATATTTTTCTGACTGATCGGCATGAGCGAATCATCAGTCATCAGAATCGGAAAATCGAGCTGACCGATCTTCCCTTCGACGATACTGAATGCGAAGGTGATGTCCCGTGAATCCCCATTTCCGGAAATAATGAACTCCAAAGCCTGCGTATACAGGTCGGCGCTGGTATGTTCGCGCTCCTGCAGCTTTTCGACGATGCTCTGCGTGTAAAACAGCGTGGCGATCACGATAGCTACCGCCAGGATCACGAGAGCGATTTTAAAGTTCGAGGGAACCGTTCTCCGTTTCATGCACCCGTACCGGATTGTGAAAATCGCTTAACACTACGAAACTAGGACAGGGAATCAAAGGGAAAAAGGCAGTATGCAGTATGCTCTATGCTTTATGCCCTATGGACAATATCATTTGGTCATTCGTATACGCCCTATTACCCTTTGAATGCCACCGTAAATCTCCGTATATTTCTTGTTCGTAACGAGTTGCGGCGAAATAGCAGAAGGCGTATATGCTTATCAGTATGACGGGATACGGGACGGCGACGGCATCGAACGGTACGGTCGTGGTAACCGCGGAATTGCGTTCGGTGAACAGTCGGTATTACGAGTTTTCGGCCCGCCTTCCGAAGCATCTGCAGGCAAGGGAGCTCGATCTTAAAGAATCCGTGCGCCAGAAGATCAAGCGCGGTAAAATCAATCTTTCGGTTAGCGTGGACCGCAACAACGGTGCTGCTCTTCCGCTGAACATCAACCGCGAAGCTACCCGCGCCTACATGGCACTTCTCGAGCGGCTGAAAGAAATCAGCGGCATCAAAGAGGAAATTCGCCTCGATACCTTGCTCAAGTTTTCGGAAGTGCTCGCTGCGGACGAGGAAAATGATCTGCCCGAAGAGGAGTGGGAGCTGGTAGTCGAAGCGGTCGGCGGTGCGGTGGACGCTCTGTTCGACATGCGTTCGAAGGAAGGCGCCGAGCTCGCGAACGACCTGCGCACGCGTATCGGCCAGCTCAGCGCTGCGGTGGACAAGGTTGAGGTCCTCACCGCGGGACGTGTGGAACAGGAACGTGATCGCTTGCAGGAGAAGCTTCGTGCGCTGCTGTCCGAGGAGAAAATTGATCCGGCACGCCTCGACATGGAAATCGCCCTGCTCGCGGATAAAATCGATATCACCGAGGAGCTCGTGCGCTTTCGCAGCCACACAAAGTTTTTCCTTGAAGCACTCGATACCGAAGGCTCTGAAGGCAGAAAGTTGTCATTTCTGCTGCAGGAAATGAATAGAGAGGCCAACACGATCAGCTCGAAGAGCTATCACGCCGAGATTTCACAC
>PKTF01000427.1 GCA_002869275.1 Ignavibacteria bacterium
ACAAGAAAATGACCATTGAACAGCATGTGCGGCTCATCACCATGCTGTCGGAAGACCGCCGGCTGCGCTTCGTCCTGCTCGGCGGACCCGAAGACACCGTCCGGAACGCGGAGATCGTAACGCGGCTGGAAGTGCTCGGGCTCGATGACCGCCTGGTTTCGACTCCCACCACGGAAGGACTGCGGCGCGGGATCTGCTATGAGAATCTCGCTGACATTGTCATCACTGGCGACAGCTTCGGCATGCACCTGGCAATCGCGCTGCGGAAGCATGTGCTGGCGTGGTTCGGACTTTCGTGCTGGGAGGAAATCGATTTGTACGACCGCGGAAGGAAATTTTTGCCCGATGGGCTCGCATGCGCTCCCTGCTGGAAGCGCAGCTGTCCCTACAACCTCGAATGTATCGATATGATCGACCTCGAAGCGATGGCCGGCGCCGTGCGGGCGTACGCCGACGCCCACGCTGCGGTCCAGAACCAGGAGGAAACCGAATGAAACGTTTCATACCGCTTTTCATTGTACTGATCGTCGTGGCCGGCTGCGGCTCGGATGTGGCGGACGAGCTCACGGGCACCTGGAAGAACGGCGACGGCAACCTGCTGCGCTTCACCGACGAGGGGTTGGCCTATCGCGGACAGGAAGGCTATGATGACGAAGGGGAATCGACCTTCGAAGTCCGCGGTGACAGTGTGATCGTCACAACGGAGCCCGACGAAGCCGGTGGTCCGTCAAACATGTTTCACCTGTTCTTCGCGCGTGACACGCTGTATCTCATTTCCATTACGCTGCAGCGGCCTGGGGAGGAACGCACGATTCCGCTTGAGGAATTCGCGCTGCAGCTGGGCAGGCCGGCATCCAAATTCCATTTTACCCGCATGGAGGAGCAGAAATGATACGTCTTTCATCCGACCGGCCGCTGATCGCTCCCTCACTGCTTTCCTGTGACTTCGCCCGCATCGCCGAGGAGGTCGCCGCCATCGAAGAGGCAGGGGCCGACCTGCTGCATGTCGATGTCATGGACGGTCACTTCGTCCCGAACATCACGATCGGTCCGCTGATCGTGGACGCCATCAAGCGGCACGCGAAAACGCCGCTCGATGTGCACCTGATGATCGCGGATCCTGACCGTTACCTCCAGGCCTTTCGCGACGCCGGGGCAGACATTCTCACCGTGCACCAGGAAACCTGTCCGCATCTGCACCGCACCGTGCAGGCGATCCACGCCCTCGACGCCATGGCCGGGGTGAGCATCAATCCCGCAACCCCGGTGTCTTTGCTCAAGGACATCCTCGGGGAAATCGAGATGGTGCTGATCATGAGTGTGAATCCGGGCTTCGGCGGACAGCGCTTCATCGAGCAGGCCTACGAAAAAATCAGCGAGCTGCGCATGATGGCCGACGCACAGGGGCTGAGCGACATGCTTATCGAAGTCGACGGGGGAGTGAGCGTGCAGAATACCGCGGCTCTGCAGAGCGCGGGTGCGGACATCCTCGTTTCGGGATCGGCGATCTTTCGTTCCGGTGACTATGCCGCATACATCCGGGAGCTGCGAACCGGCTGATCGGGGGACTGGCGAGAAGGAACTCCTGTTTGACTCCTGCTGTTGTTGGTTGTACATCGATCAACAGGGAGCACGATGCAATCGACTATCTCACGTAATGTCACAATGCTGCGTGAACGGCGTCCGGCTGTTCCCGAGGCGCATGTCGTGCGAATGTGGCTTGCCGCAGCCGTGCCGGACAGCACATTCGTTACCACGGATGGGGAGAAGGTGCGCGTCCTTGATCCGGGCCGGCAGAACCGTCACGACGGGCCGGACTTTCTTGGTGCCACCATCGTTCTGGACGGCGTTCTCCGGAGGGGCGACATCGAAATCCACGTGCGCACGCGCGACTGGGAGCGCCACGGCCACCATGAAGATGAACGCTACCGCAATGTGGTGCTGCACGTGTGCCTCTATGCCGAGCGTGCGGGTGGCACACAGCCGCCGACGGTGATCCTGGCGATGCAGCTCGGACAATCCCTGCGCAAGGCCTGGTCCACGGCCCGACGCGCACCGCCGGAGCTTCGCTGTGCGTTACGCCTGCCGGGGCCGGTGCATTGCACCGCGGAAGCTGCGCTCGAGTTGGCTGCCGCCGAGCGTTTTTCCCGTAAATGTGCGCGCATACGAACGCGGCTCTCCGAACTCGCCGCCGTCCTGGATCGAGGTCCGGCGTTCAGGCAGGTGGTGTACGAAGCGGTTGCCCGCGGCATGGGTTTCGGAGGAAACGAGGAGCAGTTTGCACTGCTCGCGAGAGCGCTGCCGCTCGCGGAGCTGTCACAGAGGCCTGCCGCTGAACGCAGGCAGCGACTGCTGCAGACGGCGGAGCGTATTCTCGCCGGCGGCGACGAGAAAATGGTCCCGCATCGGCGCGAAGAAGCGCGGGATGGAGTGGTCGTCCAATCCTCGGAGATCATGTGTGCGACCGGCGGGCCCGCGTGGTGGAACCGGTCGGGTATCATGCCGCACAACCGTCATGAACGGCGGCTGCAGTGGTTTGCCGACTGGTGCTGTCAGCTTGACGACCGACGCTGGTGGCGAAACTGCTTTCGTCTGATGCAGGCAAGGATGCCGCAGAGCCGGGATTTTCAGCCGCAGTTCAGCGTCGGGCATCCGGCACGGCATCCCGGCAGGGAGAGGGTGCACGAACTGGTGGTCAACGTCCTCGCTCCCGCTGTCGCGGTCCATGCCGCGGAACGCAAACGACCCGAGCTCGGCGCCGCCGCTGCCGCGCTGTATTTCCGGCTGCCGTCGCCTCCGCAAAATCGCCGCACGCGCATTGTCGCATCAGCACTGCATGTGGCATGTGACGTCACCGCAAGACAACAGGGCATGGTTGAACTGCACGCGGAGTACTGCAGCCGTCACCGCTGTCGTGAATGCCTTCTTTCGATTCGTCAGGGGTAATTGACCGCTCTGCTTGTAATACTACACGCAATACCCTATTTTTTCGTGAAATTGGTCGCGAATATTTCTGCGCAGTCATGGGTTTCAGGATCGAATTCACAATTCGAACATCAAATCCCCAGGACGTCTGTTCCCGATCGTCATTTGCGCATCACATCAGGTAGACACTATGGATACAATTTCGAAGGCTGCTTTTCGCCGTTTGCCGCGCTACCACCAGATTCTGAGCGCCTACGAGGGCCTTGGAAGAGAGTATATTTCTTCGCGTGAGCTCTCGGAGATCCTCGAGATAAACGAAACGCTCGTGCGCAAAGACATGGCCGACCTGCAGATCCGCGGCAAGCAGAACCAGGGCTACAGCATTTCCACACTGCGGCACCGCATCGAAGAATTCCTTGGTCTGCAGGACATTACCGAAGCACTGGTCGTCGGAGCCGGACATCTCGGCACGGCCCTCGCCACCTACGCGGGCTTTGAACAATACGGGTTGAAGATTGTGGGTGTGCTGGACAACGATCCCTCCAAAATCGGCAGTACGATCGGGTCACACGAGGTGACGTCCATTTTCCGGCTTGCCTCGATGGTACAGAAGCATGACATCAAGCTGATCATTCTCACCGTCCCCAAAGATCACGCGCAGGAACTGACCGATATCGCCGTGAAGGCAGGCGTGGTGGCCGTCTGGAATTTCACGCCCCAGGAACTCCATGTCCCCGACGGGGTGCGCATCCGCAACGAACAGATCGTCGGCGGCTTCATGGCGCTGTCGCATTACCTGAAGAACATCTCAAGTACCCCGACCGAATAGTCGCCCTCAAGAGCATCGCATCGAGACCGGGCTCCCGCCCCATTCCCACTCCACCCTGCCGGCGGAGCCGTCAGCAATGCGCGTTACACGGCTGGCCTGTCACGCCGGAGTCCGAAGGACGAAGGCGGAAGCCGTGTAACGATGGACGATGCGGTCTGCCGCCGGTTATTCCCTAAAAAATATCGTTGTAAATCACGAAGATCATCAGGGCGAGAAGGAGCACCATTCCCGCCTGCTGCATCGCGATCTTGATCTTGTTCGGGACTTCGCGACGGAACAGTCCCTCGAAGATGAGGAAGACGAGATGCCCGCCGTCAAGCGCCGGGATGGGGAAGATGTTGATGATCGCGAGGCTGATGCTGAGCAGTGCCATCAGGCTGAGGAAGCTGAAAATACCCGCTTCGGCAGACTGTGCGGCCATCTCGGCGATTTTTACCGGTCCGCCGATGCTCTGCTTGAAGCTGGCCTCGCCGATGATGATGTGCCAGATGTTCGTCAGGAACACGTCCGTGACGCGCACGAGTCCCTTCACACCCACGACGAGCGCTTCGAATACGCCGTAGTGCACGGTGGTTACCGGACCGGGGATGCGTGAGATGGGAATCACGCCGATCTTGCCGTTCGCGGTCGGTGTGATCATCGATTGCATGGTCTTGCCGTCGCGTTCCCACACGATCTTGATGGGCTTCTCGGGGTTGCGGCTGACACTCGTAATAACATCGGTGGGCATGTAGATCGGATCGTCGTCGATGTTGACGAAGATGTCGCTTTCCTTGAGTCCGGCACGTGATGCCGGGAGTCCTGGTTCCACGCCGCCGATAAAGGTCTGTGCGCCTTCCGGACTGATGCCAATCTCATCGACACTGATATTTTCGATAGCTTTTCGGGGGATTTCGATCGTCAGAGCTTCGCCGTCGCGCTGAACATCGACCGTGAGATCGTCTTCGAACTGCGTGTAGAGCACGTTCTCGCGAATGCCTTCCCAGGTGCTCATCTCCTCGCCGTTGATCGCGGTGATCTCGTCTCCGGATTGCAGCCCGTACTTCGCGGCG
>PKTF01000050.1 GCA_002869275.1 Ignavibacteria bacterium
AAGTAGATGCCCGACTGCACGGCGGCGCCGTTCAGGTCGCGACCGTCCCATTCGTAGACGTGTCTGCCGGCGTCGTGGTGTCCCTCGGCGAGGGTGCGCACGAGGCGACCGAGCATGTCATACACCTCGATGCTCATCTGGCCGTCCTGTGCGAGTTCGGCGGAGATGGCGGTGCTGGGATTGAAGGGGTTCGGGTAGTTCGGCAGCAGACGCGTGCTCATCGGGGCGGCATGCGTGTTGACGCTGAAGATACCGGACAGCTCTTCGCTGCCGTCGAAGTCCACCTGGCGCAGACGGTAGTCATACTCGCGGTTCATCGCTACCTGGCTGTCGTAGTATTCATACGACTGCTGGTCGGTGGTCGTGCCGTAGCCGTCCACGAAGGCGATTTCCTGCCACTCGCTGCCAACCTCGCGACGCTGGATGAACCAGCCGTGGTTGTTGTTTTCGGTGCCGGTGCGCCAGTGCAGACGCACATCGCCGCCGACCTGCGTCGCATTGAAGCTGATGAGTTCGACGGGGATGACCGACAGCGCCGTCGTCAGATCTTTCTGCCAGGCCTGCTCGACGTTCATGCTCTTGTTCTGCGGCTGTCCGTTGACTGTGAGCACGACTTTCTGTGTCACGAAGACGGTGATACTCATCTTGTTCACATCCCAGCCCTGCGGAACGCTGTACTGGATGGGCTGCGTCACGATCTGGTTCTGCGAGAACCCGGTCGTGGTCAGCTGTGTGCCCTGCCAGCCCGGAATGATCTTCCGGACGACGCGCTTATGATAATATGGATCAATCGTGATCACCTGGTTGTTCACGTTTTTCTTCTGCGGGTAACTCAGGCTGTCCTCGGCCAGGACGATATTGAGATAGAATTCACCGGTGAGAGCCTGGAGCATGTTCAGTGTCACAGTTGCGTCGATCTGGCGGGTATCCTGGTGGTATGTGCCGGTGACGCCGATGGACATGGGCGAGCCGATTGTGTCGCGCACTCCGGCCGCGCTCTGCCAGTAGGAACGCGAAATGGCGATCCCGAGTCCGGAAGGCGTATTCCAGAGACGTCTGTCAATTGCTCCCGACGGATAGGATCCGACGAGGAGATGAGCGATGACGGCATTGGTTTCACTGGTCGCCATCGGGTCACCATTATGGTAGGCCAGTGCGGCCAGGTCGGAATTTGATGCGGTCATCTGGTCAATCATGTCCGCGCCGTACGGACAGTACTGACACCAGGTGCCGGTGAACTGCTCGATCAGAACAGTGCGCGTTGTTGTTTGTGCGGAGAGAAGCATGGGGATCGCGATGAGCACGGCAATCGCGGATGTACGAAACAAGGTACGCATAGGCTGCTTCCTGTAGCTGATGGTGGGAATACTGCTGAATGTTACTCGTGGAAGTATCTAACCCTATGGGAAACAGGGTGTTGTGCAGAAACATGAGTATACTGCTTCAGACCAAAAAGTCGTGATTTCCTCCAACAGATGCAATAGTATTTTCCGTCCGCACGGAAAAGAATTTCAGCGAGAGATCGTGATTCACCGGGAAACCGGAGTGAAGCGCTCCACCCGGTTGCGCACAGGGCGCACTTCCTCGTTTAGATACGTGAAGATGGCACGCAGATCCTGATCCTTCATTCCGGCATACATCCGCCAGGGCATGACGGTGTTGAAGTCCGAAGTGCCCAGCGTGGCGTCGACGAACACCGAATCCGCATAGGAGCGGAAACGCTGAACGAACATTTCTTCCGTCCACGCGCCTATCCCGGTCTCGAGGTCGGGAGTGATATTCTGGGCACGGACGATGCCGGCGGGCAAGGGGAATTCCATTCCGCCCGCGTAATCCATGCCTTCGATCGGCTCACCGTGATCCCGGGTTGTGTGGCATTCCATGCATCCCGCGGCCTCGGTCATGTATTTCCCGTAGGCCAGTCGGTCCGACGGATCCGGAATCGCGTCAGCAAAACTCGCCCGGACCGGAATCGTGCGCATGATGAAGTTCATCGGGAAGCCGGCATTGGACTCGGGTGTATCATGCTCGATGACGGGGAGGCTGCGCAGGTAGGCGATGATCGAATAGATATCCTCACGCGTCATCTTCCCGTACAACTGATACGGCATGATGGGGAAAAGCGGCCGTCCGTCACGACTCACGCCGGTTGTAATTGCGCGGAACAATTCGCCGTCCGTCCAGCCTCCGAGGTGATACGGAGTCAGATTTGCCGCGTAGAAACTGCCCGGCAGACCCATGTCTTCACCGAAGAGTTCACCCCCGTGTCCCTCACTGCCAGGAACAACCGGTCCGGCATAACGCTTCCAGTCGCGTTCGGAGTGGCAGTCGATACACATCGAGACATGCAGGGCGAGATAGCGGCCGCGCTCGATGCGCTCCGGTGTCGCCTCCACGGTGATGTCTTCCGCATCGCCGACATCTGGAAATGCACTGTTGAGATACAGAATCCCTCCAATCACCATCACCACGACGATACCGACCAGACCCATCAGAATTTTCCACAGTGTTTTCATAGGAGTTCCTTTCGACACGGAGCAATGAAGCGAATCCTCGCGCAGCGTATTGCATGTCGCATACCAGGCAGGCAGGCGGACGAAGATCAGCGACGTATTTGTGAATAGACTAAATAAAAATAAGCACCTGAACGATGCGGATCAAGGGGTGGGAAGGCTGAATGCTGTATGCTCTATGCTCTATGCCATATGCCATTCCATCGTTACCGGCAGCAGCCGTGTAGCGATAGTGGTCAGCATACAGCATACCGCCGTCTCAGCGCACCCAGGTCGGGGGATCTTTCGGGGCGGGGGTGCGTCCGTAGATGAGGTCGTCGAGGGGAACGGCGAGCCGCCGGGCGAGTGCGGATCGGGCGATGATCCATCGCACGGAGTTGTGCAGGAGGTTGTTTTGATGGGAGTACGGACAGACCGACATGCAGCGGCCGCAATCGGTGCCGGACTGGTTCCAGAACGAGAAGCAGGCTTCTGAATCGATCTGCCAGCGTGCTGCTCCTTCGGCATCAATTCGGTCTCCGGGAGGAATGGCCTCTGTCGGACATGTGGCAGAGCATTTCCTGCAGCTCAGGCAGAAGTCCAGCATGGCCTCGTCATGGGAAGGAGAATCGGTGAGCAGGGGGGCGTCGGTGGTGACCACTGCAATGCGTACCCGCGGTCCAAGTCGCGGTGTCATCAGCAGTCCCATGCGGCCGATATCACCGAGGCCGGCATCGCGTGCAACCAGCGGACACACCACCTCGTACCTGCCGTCGATATGTGCGCGTGCCGGCCAGCCCATTCTGCGCAGCATCTGCGCAGCCTGCACGGCAAGTGCGCCTGAGCGCAGGTACTCGCGTGAGGATTCCATCACGATGGGGCCCGCCGGAGCGCTGCGAACCATCTCGTGATCCATCTCCACCGTCAGTGCGAGGGCGAAGCGATGCTGCGGCGTGACCGGCTCACCGTATCGCTCACCGCGTCCGACATGCGAATAGCAATGCTCATCACGCAGTAAGGTGATGCCCACACTGTGTGCGCCCAGCTGCAGGAGCCAGCCTTTCAGGAACGTGGATAATTCCTCTGCGGAGATGTCCTGTTGCCGGTCGTGCACCGGACCATCCACCAGCGCGTGGAGCTGATCGACGGTGTCGAACGTGGCGTCGGCCGCGGCAAACATGAGTGGGTGATAGAGGGACGCGCCGGACTTCAGCAGTCCGGGCGCGTCACGGAAGGACTGGTCGATGTTTTCGCGCTCGGGATGGCGCGCATAGTATTCGCGGTAGCGGCTGCTGCCGGGCTCGAGGCGCCAGCGTGAAAACATGATGTCGCGTTCGTCGATGCGTCCTCGTGGCTCGGAGCGCGGGACATGCTTTCGCCGAAAAAAACTCATTCGTTGTTCTCGAGCGCACTTCGAATCGCACGGAGCTCCACGAGCATGGCCTGCATGGTATCACCTTCAGCAGTCGCGGCATCTGCCGTCCGAGGAGCGGGCGACACCTTTCCTGAAGCATGGGCGCGAAGGAGCTTGAGGATGTCGTCCTTCACTTCGGCGAAGTTCATCATTCCTTCGATGCGCAGTTCGGCGACTGCGCCCTGCGCTCCCGAAGCGCCCGCCGTCTGTACGTGCACGGTGCCGAGTCCGAACATGCGCTGGACGGGCCCCTGCGACGTGTCGATGTTGGTGATCTTGGTGAACGGCACCGTGACGTTCTTCTTCCAGAACACGCCGCGTTTGCCGACGACCAGGTCGTCTTCGATGGTATAGCTGAGGGACTCGTAGTACCATGACAGGTACATTCTCAGGAAAATGAACAGGGCGAACATGACGGCGAACGATATGCCGAGGATGAGATTCCCCGGATACTTGATGCCGAGTGCCAGGATGAGGAGCGGGACACAGAGCAGGATCATCCAGACCGCCCAGTGCCAGCGCCAGTACTTTTTGAGATCGGGATGCGGAATGAGAGCGGGTGCTTCCACGGCGTAGCCTCGAATTTCGTTACTGAAAGCGTTTGTCGAAGCGCGTGATGGCGCGCTGGAGGGCCTCATCTTTGCGGTAGATGTCGTCGCGGAGCTGCACGATGCCGTCTTCATCGACCCATGCAGTGCAGTAATCGATGTAGAGTGGAGTTTTCTGATGCAGGAATACGGGCTTGCTGCGTGCGCCACTCCAGATTGTCCGCTGTATCATGCCGACGTCCCACTTGGGCGTGCCCTCGAGGAGAAACTTCGCGAAGTGCATCGGCTCCTCAATGCGCACACAACCGTGACTGACGGCACGCACCGAACGCTTGAACGCCCACTGCTG
>PKTF01000167.1 GCA_002869275.1 Ignavibacteria bacterium
GCTTCCAGAACGTGATGAGTCAATCTAGAGCCTGCACCGGTCACTTGCAAGGCACGCGGTGATGCTCTCCTTCCTTCCTGCCCTGTGCAGCGAACACAGTGACGGTTTCACTCCCGGAGGTTCTCAGAGCTCCGGAACTTCGCCGTTTTCTTGAGTCGTATCCTCGGGGGACCAGAACGTGAAATTCGGAATATCGCGATGCAGTCCGTGGAAGTACGCATGCTGGAAAAACTGTTTGAGTCCGTCCTGTGCGTCCTCGGTAAAACGGTACCGGTAATGCGCAGGCAGTGATTCGGTGTTGCTTTCCGTTCCCCGGCCGTGCATCTGTTCGTCGAGCTGGGCGAGCACGGCGAGGTCGGTTTCCATTCCGGCCTGCACGAAAACATCGTTGATATCGGAGTCCATACGTGACTCCCAGGCCACGGCGACTTCGCGAACAAAGGGAAGCTGTGTCATGTCGAACCATTCGTCGACGACGTCCAGCATCGGGTACTCCTCGATCGGCTGATGCTCACAGCCGATGGGATACAACAGCGCGTCCACCGCAGCGAGCGCTTCGGCGGGAGGCTGCTGCACGGCGACCAGGCGTGGACGCATACGGTATTTTTCCCGGAGCACGATTTCCGCGAGCATGGTATCCATTCCCGGCGTCCCATAGAAACCCACGGTACGAAACTGCCTGAGTCCTTCACGGAATTGGAGCTGCAATTCACCGGTCGCGCCCACGGCCGCGACACAGGCACCTTGAAGGAGAACGAGGTCCGCCTCGCGACGGGAGTACAGCAGTGGTGCGGCGAGCGCCATATCGACCTCGCCTTCGAGCAGATTCCAGCTCATGTCGGCAAGGCTGTGCATTGTGCGTTCGATGCTGCCGGCTGCAAAACTGTCGACCGCTTCGAGCAGTGCGCGGTTCCGGTCATGTTCCCGGGCAGTGAGAATTGGCATGAAAATGTGCTCCGCGAAAAAATGTCTGTTCAGGTGAAAAGCAAATCGCCACCCTGTGACAGATCCAGGGTGACGATGCAAACCGAATTACCAAGCCAGAGCTTAGGTCGTCTTCGCGCGGACCTGCTTGGCGGCGAGGTTGCGAAGGTAGAAGAGCTTGGCGCGGCGGACGTTGCCCTTGCGCACCCGTTCCACCTTGGCGATGGACGGCGAGTGGATCGGGAAAATACGCTCCACACCGACGCCGTTTGAAACCTTGCGTACGGTGAAGGTACGGCGGAGTCCGCCGCCCTTGATGGAGATCACGATGCCCTGATACTCCTGGATGCGTTCCTTATTCCCTTCCTTGACGCGAACGTGCACGTTGATCACGTCACCGGGATGAAAGGCCGGCAGATCCGTGCGCATCATGGACTGTTCAATAAGATCGACTTTGTTCATGAGAGTCTCCTGCGATGTATCCTGTTCAATAGAAGTAATATACTATGATTTCTGCTCTTTGTCGTTGCCATGGGGCGCCTTTCGCAGGAGATCGGGCCTCCGCTCGCGCGTCAGCTTCTCCGCCGCCTTGCGGCGCCATGTTTCTACACGCTTGTGATCTCCGCTGAGGAGATCCTCAGGGACTTTCATGTCGCGAAACTCAGGCGGCCGCGTGTAGTAGGGGCAGTCGAGTTCGTTTTCCATGAAGGAATCGCTGAGCAGCGATTCACCGTCTCCGATCACACCGGGAATAAGCCGGACCACCGAGTCGATGATGACGGCCGCGGCAAGTTCACCGCCGGTGAGGACGTAGTCACCGATGGAAATCTCCATCGTTACCAGCGCATCGATGACGCGCTGATCAACGCCCTTGTAATGTCCGCAGAGAACGATGAGGTTCTCACGCATGGACAGCTGGTTGCAGAGCTTCTGGTTGTACACGCGCCCTGCCGGCGTGGTTAAAATCACTTCATCGTAGCTGCGTTCGTTCTGCAGCGTCTCGATGCACTCAAACAGGGGTTCCGGTTTGAGAATCATTCCCGCACCGCCGCCGTAGGGCGTGTCGTCAAGGGTACGGTGTTTGTCGCGCGTGTAACTGCGCAGATCGTGCAGCACGATTTCGGCATATCCGCCTTCCTGCGCGCGTTTGAGGATGCTTTCGCTCAGCGGTCCGTCAAAAAGCGGTGGAAACGCCGTGATGACGTCAATCCTCATCATGTTCCTCGAACAGCCCGGACACATCTTCCACAACGATGCGTTTCGCGTCGGTGTCCACGCTGCGAATAAAGGCGGGGACGGCGGGGATCAGCACTTCAAATCCCCGATAATCCACCACGTATATATCATTGGCCGGCATCAGCATCACGTCTTGCACCTTTCCACGCTTTTCGCCCGCAGGTGTTTCCACGCGGCAGCCGATGAGGTCATGCACGAAATAGCGTCCTTCGGGCGGCGCCTCCATCTGCTCGTCGGTGATGAAAAGCTTCATTCCGACGAGTTGTTCGGCATGGTCGCGATCGGCGCACTCACTGAGTTCGAGCAACACGCGCGCGCCGTCTTCAGACGCAGCTGTTACCTGCATTTCCCTCGCATCCACCTCGTCTCTGCCGACAAGGACGGTAGCCAGGCGGGAAAAGCGTTCGGGGATATCGGAATGCGACTGCACGCGCAGTGCGCCGCGAATTCCGTGCGCTGCGACGATGGTGCCGATCTGGCAGAGTTCCTTTGCCATGTGCTGCACTCTGAGCCGGCGTCGGGAGCCGGATTATTCCGCTTTTTCTTCAGCGGCGTCCGCTGCAGGAGCCTCTTCGGCAGGCGCTTCGGCTGCGGCAGCTGCCGCGGCTTCGGCTTCCGCCTTGGCTGCTGCGTCGGCCTCTGCCTTGGCTTTCTTCTCTTCCTCTTCCTTGGCTTTGGCCTCTTCGGCCTGGCGACGCTGTGCGCGACGCTGCTTCTTGGAAACGGTAGATTCCTTGCGCGCGTCCTTCTCCTTGCGCCACTTCTCGAGCTCGGCCTGAATCTCTTCTTCCGATTTGCCCTTGCGGATCAGATGGATGTGCAGCATGATTCCATGCTCGCTGAGCAGACTGCGCACGGTATCGGACGGCTGTGCGCCGACGCCGAGCCAGTACATGGCGCGTTCGTAGTCGATTTCGAGCTCGACCGGAGTAGTCAGCGGCTTGTACTGACCGATTGATTCAATAAAACGACCGTCACGGGGGGAACGAGAGTCGGCAGCCACGATCTTGTAGATCGGGAGTTTTTTCCTGCCGCGTCTCTGCATGCGAAGTTTAACCACGGAATGTAGCCTCCTGGGGAGTTAATAATTGATGTTTATGAAAAATTCTGATTCATCATGCCCTTGGCGAACTGGCGCATACCACCGCGCGTAAGGCGTTTCATCATTTTCTGCATATCGGTGAACTGTTTGAGCAGGCGGTTGACGTCCTGCACGGACGTTCCGCTGCCACCTGCGATGCGCTTGCGGCGACTGCCGTTGATGATCGCGGGCTTGTTGCGTTCCTCAGGCGTCATCGACTGGATGATCGCCTCGATCTTCACGAAGGAATTGTCGTCGATTTCCACGCCACGCATGGCCTTGCCGAGTCCGGGGATCATTTCCATGACCGACGAGAGCGGACCCATTTTCTTTATCGCCTGAAGCTGCGAATAGAAATCTTCCAGTGTGAACTGGTTCTTCCGCATCTTCTGTTCGAGCTTCTCAGCCTCGTTTTCGTCGAACTGCTCCTGCGCCTTTTCCGCGAGGGTGACGATATCACCCATACCGAGAATGCGCGAGGCCATGCGGTCGGGATGAAACGGCTCGAGCGCTTCGAGTTTTTCTCCGACCGAGGCAAACTTGATAGGCTTGTCCACCACCCGGCGGATAGACAGCGCGGCACCGCCGCGGGTATCGCCGTCGAGCTTCGTGAGCACGACGCCGTTATAATCCAGCTTGTCGTGAAAGGCCTTTGCCGTGTTCACCGCGTCCTGACCCGTCATGGAGTCCACCACAAAGAGGATCTCGGTCGGTTTGACGCGTTCCTTGATATCCGCCACTTCCTGCATCATCTGCTCATCGATGCTCAGGCGTCCGGCCGTATCGATGATGATGACATTGCACATGTTCTTGCGTGCGTACTCGAGCGACTCCTCGGCAATCTTCACCGGCAGCTTTTCGTCACCCGAATACACGGGAATAGAGATCTGCTCGGCGAGCTGCTTGAGCTGTCCGATAGCGGCAGGACGATAAACGTCAGCGGCAACGAGCAGCGGATGGCGCCCGCTGGACTTGAGATGCTTTGCCAGTTTCGCACTGAAGGTCGTTTTACCGGAGCCCTGAAGTCCCGCGACCATGATCACGGTCGGACCGGTCTTGGCGAAGGTGAGGTCCACGCGCTCCGAACCCATCAGGTCGACGAGTTCGTCGTGCAGGACCTTGACGATCTGCTGCCCGGGCGTCAGGCTTTTGAGGACGTCCTGTCCGAGAGCCTTTTCCTTGACATTCTCGATGAAGTCCTTTGTCACCTGGAAATTGACATCCGCTTCCAGCAGGGCACGACGAACCTCCCGCAAGGTTTCGGAGACATTATCTTCCGAAATGCGGTGCTGGCCCTTGACCTTTCTGAGGGCGTCTTCTAAACGATCTGACAGTGCTTCAAACATACAATTCTATGGTACGTATTGTTTACAATCGTACTAGCTAAGAAAAATAACGAAGTTAGCGGAATTATCCCAATAAATCCTTTCCCTTAGCCCCTGAAAATCGCTGGGATCATGATCATGCTTCCTTGAGCCTTGCTTCCATGATCATGGTATTGGGTCATGGTCACTCAGGCTGGATAATGGGCAGTGAAATAAACCCATCCTCAACC
>PKTF01000297.1 GCA_002869275.1 Ignavibacteria bacterium
CACCCGGTCATTCAGCTGGTGTTCGAGAAACTGCGGCTCAGCACGTTGGTGGGGCGCACGGGTTCGCTGCGCGCGCGCCTGGTCGTGATCGGACTCTTTCTTCTCGTCCTGCTCATCCCGCTGCAGCTGGCTCTCAATGAACTCACGACCGAACTGCGGGTGCGACAGGCGATTACGAAGGTTTCGTCTCTGTTCGACGTCGAGCACCGTTCTTCTATCATCAATACCGCCTCGCGCATCGAAGACGAATTGATTCTCGTGAAGTTGCAGGTCGCGACGAACAGCTTTTTCACGTCGGATGATATCATCCGTTTCGAACAACGCGTGGAAGACCGCACGGGCATTCCGACGCGGCTTGATCTCGTACAGACACTCAGCGACCTCGGCGAAGGAGGAACGTTCCGCAGTATGCTGAGCGAGCAGTCTCAGGGAAGCGGGGTGATCGGTCCGCGGAGTTTCTCGGAATCGATGGGCGACCTGCGTTTTCAGGCGCAGAGTCTGCTGCGTTCACTACCCATTTCCGAACGCTTCGAGGTGGTAAGCATGAACGCCGAACTGACGGCCGACACGCTCAGTCCCGCTCTGAACTTCGTGTACCTCGCCGACAATCCCATGACAGAGGATGCACGTGATATTCTTTCCACTCTGATTGCCGGACACGTTTCCCTCCCATCTAGCAGCATTCAGTTCAGGTGGATCGATCGCAGTCATGTTTTTGCCTACGTCAGGAATTCGCCGTTTTCCGGCGTGGATCGCTCGCGACTCAAGGCGATCGACGCGCTGATGCGGCAGTTCCCCCAGCTTGCGGTTCAAATCAGTCTCCCGATGCGCGACGGATCTGCAAGGAACGTTTCAGTGATCAGATCGTCATTCACCAACGTGCTGCCCGCTGCAGTCGATTCGCTTCGGGTGTTCATCACTCCGGCGAACGCCGGCAGCGACAGCCTTCGACTCCATCTGTACGTCGAGGGAAATCTCGCGACACAAGAGGAAAGTGCTCGACCAGACAGTATTTCTCATAAAAAATGAATGTGATGAACTTGCGGCTCCTTCCGTGTTTGTCTACATTTCTTGATTAGAAACCAGTGTTCATATAACCGGAAAGCAAGCACCATGGCAGAATATCAGAAGCATCTCTACATGATCGTGTTCCCGATCAATGCCCTTGTGGCCTCGCAGCTCGAACCCAGAGCGTTCGCACAGCACTACACCATCGGAAGTGCGCGCCATTTCCAGGGCAAGGTCATTTTCGCGGAGCTGGACAACGCATTCCGGAATTCGTACTTCGACATTGACGGCTATCTGGAAAACACCATGCCGCATCCGGACGGTTCGCCGAAGCGGACGAAATTTATCTCCTCGTATCGCGTCCTCGAACATGTACCGTTGGACGCCATCAAGAAACTGTTTCTGGTCACGGTGAACGGAAAAGCCCTCGAACTTACTCCTGCGGAATACACCGCTGAGAACATTCCGGGACTCATTCGCATTTTTCAGGAGATCGAGCCGATTTCCAACCTCATCGCTTCGCGACTCGACCAGCGTGAGTTCGGCAAGTACATCACGTCCGATACCGCCAAGGGCGCGGGCAGCGTCTGTTTCACGCAGATCGATCTCAATATCGAGGAATTTGTAGGCAGCAGTAAAAATCGCGAAATCATCATTTCCCCCATTCCGGACAGCAATCCCTACCGTCTTCTCGATTGTCTGACCGAGCTGCAGCAGAACGAAGACAAGTGGGTGAAAACCATCAGCCTTTCGTCGGTGCTGCACAGCATCAGCTACCGTGTACTGCGCCATGGCTTCTGGTTCTTCGATGGCAGCGGAAACATGCTCTTTTTCCCGATCCCCAGCCAGCACGAACTGGAAACGACACATTACGAATGGTGGAAGAACGCTCGGTGATTTCCGAATACCGACGCAGTATCCGCTTTCAACGGAAACACAAGCCCCGCATTGCGGGGCTTTGTCGTTTCGTACGCCCCATGCAGCAGAGACGCATCCAAATCGTGTAGCTGCGCATCCTATTTCGTATATTATGGGATAAACATGATCACAACGGAGATACCGACATGACGATGAATATCGATATGATTCAGCGTGTGTACTCTCAACTGCCGGGCCATATTGCCGCGGCAAGGGCGCTGCTTAATCGACCGATGACGTACGCCGAGAAAGTGCTGTATTCGCACCTCACAGACCATGCTGCCACCGCGCTGCAGCGAGGAAAGGACTATGTGAATTTCGGGCCCGACCGCGTCGCCATGCAGGACGCCACGGCGCAGATGGCGCTGCTGCAGTTCATGAGCGCAGGCATTCCGCAGGTCGCCGTGCCCTCGACGGTGCATTGCGATCATCTCATTCTCGCCGAGCACGGTGCCAGCGAGGATCTGACATCATCACTCGACACGAATCGCGAAGTATTCGATTTCCTCGCATCCGTCTCCAACAAATACGGTATCGGATTCTGGAAACCCGGCGCGGGCATCATCCATCAGGTGGTGCTGGAGAACTACGCGTTTCCGGGTGGAATGATGATCGGGACCGACTCGCATACACCCAACGCCGGAGGACTCGGCATGATCGCCATCGGCGTTGGCGGCGCAGACGCAGTGGACGTGATGGCAGGGATGCCCTGGGAACTGAAATTCCCGAAACTGATCGGCGTGAAACTCACAGGGAAGATGAGCGGCTGGGCCTCTCCGAAGGACGTGATCCTCAAGCTGGCTGGAATCCTTACCGTCAAGGGCGGTACCGGCGCCATCGTCGAGTATTTCGGAGACGGCTGCGCGAATATCTCCGCTACGGGCAAAGGTACGATCTGCAACATGGGAGCCGAAATCGGTGCCACGACCTCGCTGTTCCCGTACGACTCCAAGAGCGCGGCCTACCTCCGCAGCACCGAACGAGATGATCTCGCCGCGCTGGCCGACGGAGTCGCCGAACATCTCAAGGCTGACCCCGAGGTCGAGGCCGACCCGGAGACATACTACGACCAGGTCATCCACATCGATCTCGATACACTGGAACCGCATGTGAACGGACCGTTCACCCCCGACCGTGCACATCCGATCTCGGAATTCGCGCAGGCGGTGAAAGACAACGACTGGCCGGACGAACTGCGTGTGGCGCTTATTGGCTCCTGCACCAACTCCAGCTATGAAGATATCGATCGTGTCGCCGCGATCGCCCGCCAGGCGCGCGAAAAAGGACTGACAACGAAGTCCGGTTTCACGATCACGCCGGGATCAGAGCAGGTTCGCGCCACAATCGAACGAGACGGTCAGCTGGCTCTTCTCGAAAGCATCGGGGGCCAGGTGCTGGCAAACGCCTGTGGCCCATGCATCGGACAGTGGAAACGTCATGACGTGGAAAAAGGTGACCGCAATTCCATCATCACCTCATTCAACCGAAACTTCACCGGCCGCAACGACGGTAATCCCGACACGCACGCCTTCGTCGCGAGTCCGGAAACGGTCGCCGCACTTGCACTCGCGGGAAGCCTTTCTTTCGATTTCACGAAAGACACGCTCGTGAATGCAAGCGGTGAAGAAGTACGTCTCGATCCGCCGACCGGGGAGGAACTGCCCGCTCAGGGCTTCGTCCCCGATCCCGATGGCTTCGTCGCTCCGGCGGACGATGGTTCGGGCGTGGAGGTGCGAGTGAATCCCGACAGCAACCGTCTGCAGATCCTCACGCCGTTCGCTCCGCCGAAAGAAGAAGAATACCGTGACCTGCACCTGCTGCTCAAGGCACGCGGGAAATGCACCACGGACCACATTTCGATGGCGGGACCCTGGCTGCGTTTCCGCGGACATCTCGACAACATCAGCAACAACATGTTTATCGGCGCCATCAACGATTTTAACGGCGTTGCAAATAAGGTGAAGCACCAGCTCACCGGTGAATACGATGAAGTACCGAAGGTAGCACGCGCATACAAGGCCGCAGGCGCCGGCTGGGTTGTCATTGGTGATGAAAACTACGGCGAAGGATCGAGTCGTGAGCACGCTGCGATGGAGCCGCGTCACCTGGGCGGCAAGGCGATCATCGTCAAGTCCTTCGCCCGTATCCACGAAACGAATCTCAAAAAGCAGGGTATGCTTCCGCTTACGTTCGCTGATCCGACGGACTACGACAAGATCACCGAAGCAGATCGATTTACGCTCCATGTCGCCGAGCTTGCTCCCGGCACACAGCTGAAATTGACGCTGACGCACCCTGACGGCAGCACGGAAGCCATCATGCTGAACCATACGATGAACGCACAGCAGATCGAGTGGTGGAAAGCCGGCAGCGCCCTCAACCTGATCGCGCGCAAAAACGCCTAGAACACTGACAAGGGATATACAAAAGGCGACCTCACGGGGTCGCCTTTTTCATGTTCTGAGTTTCGACAGAGCGCTATTTGACACTCATCGTGATGGTGTAGGCCCCCTCGGCATTACGCGGCGCATCCGAGCGAAGGTAGACGACGATGTGATAATCTTCGTAACGTGGAAGTGTTCCACTCCAATTGCGTCGCTGTCCGCTGATGTCACCATCATTGAGGAACACCCGGAAATATGTGTTCGGATCAGATGTCTGCAGCGAAACAGACATATTTTGTCCTCGCCGGGCGCGGAGCACGTACTCCATATGCCGCCCTTTCTTCACGGACGCACTGAGCGTGGCACCGGTGTTGCCTTTCTGAAATCGAATGCGGTGACTGCTCAGTTCCCCGGGAAGCATGGCATGCGTGTGTTTTTC
>PKTF01000383.1 GCA_002869275.1 Ignavibacteria bacterium
GCACAGCGCGCGCTTCGACGCCTCGGGACTGCCGCCCGGACTCTATTTCTACCGCCTGCAGGCGGGTGGGGAAGTGCGGGTGAGGAGGATGGTTGTCAGGTAGGACAGCGTAGGCCGATCCAACAGTGGGATGTCTGCTGTGTCTTCAGCGTTTGATATACAGGGGGATGGAAAGGTCGGCGGGTCCGTTACGCAGATATACATGGTATACGCCACGGTGCAGCGATGCTGTCGGGAAGAAGCGCAGAAAGACGCCGGGAGCCCCGGTGCCGTTGTAGCGCTGGACTTCTTTTCCGAATAAATCAATGATGCGTATCGAATATCCACCGGGATGCACGGTGTGTATTCGGAAGGTAACGAAATCCCGCGCCGGATTCGGGAGCGCGCGCAGAGAGGGACGTGAATACATGCGTGGCAGGGTACCGGGAGCACGCAGCTGTTCGGGAATGCGTGCCTTGCGGACCACACCGAAGAGCACCCGGTGACCGGCGTCGTTAAGGTGGACCCCATCGCCGGAATCGAACTTGCGGCGGATTCGTCCAGCCCGCGTGGCTAGCGGCGACCAGAAATCCAGTGCGTTCTTCTCGAACGTTTCGAGGGTGAAATCACGCATGGCGAGAAGGTCGCGGCGCCGGGTATCGGACATGTTCCGCGGCTGGGAGGTGCAGATCCAGAGTGGGATGCCGAATCGCGCGGCATGATTTGCGACGCGCACGAGATTCGCAATACGCTCCGACAATGGAATGTTGCGTGCGGCGTCGTTCGACGGCAGGTTGATGATGATGGCCGAGGGCCTCAGGGTTATTGCGGTCGAGATATTGCGGATGGTATCAGGCTCCGGCCGTTTCTCAGGCGCACGAAAATGGCGAGACTGAATATGATACGTCGTGTAGCCGCCCACGGCCAGGTTGATCACCTCACTTCCGGGATACTCCGTTGCGAGATAGGCTGTGTAGCGCCATACCCAGCCGCTGTCGGGTACGCTTGCGCCTGTGGCCGAAGCCGTGGAGGACCCCAGCACGACGATGCGCAGAGAATCCGGATACACTGCATGTGCCGGGACTTGAACAAATGAAAAAAGGCCCAGGCCGAACAAGATGAAAGCGATACGTTTCATAAGTCAATCGTGGTCACAATCGCGAAGGAGAATCATCAGAGGATCAGGGGGAACGATCGGATAATGGTCGCTGATCATCCCGATATCAATGTAGATAAAAGAGCGCTATGAGGGGAAGGAAAATGCGTTGGATGCAGAACACATTCTGACGAACGAACGATCATATCACCGCAGGAAGAGGGCAATGAAGGGCTTTTTCGTGTGAGCATTGCGATCACATGCAGCACGTTNACGTTTTTGCTACATTGTGAAATTTGAGTACATTTGTAATCTCTCCTGGTCGATATCTACCGTAAGAAGGAGAATCATTTGGAGAGGTGTCCGCCTTCGTTCGCCTGCGGCGAACTACGGCGTGACAAGCGGGAGTGGAGGAAACATTGATTTACACCCGGAGAGGTGCAGGAGTGGCTGAACTGGCACGCCTGGAAAGCGTGTGTACGTGCAAGCGTACCGTGGGTTCGAATCCCACCCTCTCCGCAAAAAGCCCCTTGAGTTGCTTGGACTTGAGGGGTTTTTCTTATGTAGCCCAAATGCAAGTCCCCTGAATACATATGTCACAGATCTCGTATCGTGGAGGTCTTTTTCGCGGACACGGTCTATCCTTTTCTTATTCGCGCCACACTGCGCCAAGTACACATCCGGTACGGGGATATTGTCCGCCATTTTTATTCCGCCGCTGTTTCACGGCCAAACCCGCCTCGCGACTCTACGAAGACCTTATCAGCTCTCTCAACTCTTCATCGGGTAATACGGCCGTTGCTCCCGCGCAATCCGCCAGAGGATTTCCGCTAGTCGACGTGCCAGCGCCACAATCGCTTTCTGCGCGATGCCCATCCGGCTCAGGTGCCGGTTATACAGTGCTTGGGCCCCTGTATCCTGCGTCTTCCAGACCCACGCCGCTTCCACCAGCAAACTGCGCAGGCGCTGCTGTCCTACCGGTCGTATTCGCCCGCGGGGAGTGCTTTCTCCACTGTGATGCACCATCGGGGCAAGCCCCAGATAACTGGTCACTTCCCCCGCAGAATGAAACCGCTCAGGACGGAACACTTCGGTCAGAAACGTCTGCGCAACGCGTGGTCCTACCCCTGGGACCGTGCACAGCGCTTTGACTTGTGCGTCCCAGATGGGATGGGAAGACAAACAGTCTGCTAGGCGTTGGTCGATTCGTCGCTGGTTGGTGGTATGCGCAGTCAGTTCTTCGAGCAAGCTGTCGCAGACAGCGCGGAGCTCCTCCGGCAATGGCCACTGCGCTACTTGATCAAGTGTCGCCGTACTCCAGGAAGTCATCTCGGGGACCGCCGGCAGATCGTGGCAAAGAAACAGAGATGTAAGTCGCTGCTTACAACGCCGATTCTGGTCGGTCACGGCCTGTCGACTCCGCACCAGGGCACGAAAGGCTTCTTCCTCCTCGCTCGGCACGGCGATGCCGGTCAGCATGCCCCGCGCGGCATAGTTGGCGAGACGGCGGCAGTCGAGTCGGTCACTTTTCGCTCTGGCGAGAACGGGACGAGGGATACGGCTGGGGGCCGCAACGATCGCACGGATGCCTGCGCGTGTGAGGGCACGGGCAAGATCAAATCCGGTCGGTCCAGCTTCCTGGGCAACGCCACTTGGACGGATCCCAAGCCGAGTAAGCTGGGCAATGAAACCCTGCGGATCCGCCGGGCTGTTCCAGGTATGGATCTGAGCATCGCCTCGCAGGAGAGCAATGGCGTAGCTGCGTTTATGAGCATCGATGCCGATCCACCAATCGCCCGATTCAAATCCCTTGACAAAAGACTCCAGTCGGGATACTTTCCGAGTACACTTCATGCTAGCCTCTTCTTTGTTTGACGACAAAGGGAAAGTCCACAAACTTTCTCTGAGAGGCTAGCATGATATTTCTATTGAGTGTGTACGGAGAGGTACCTTATCCTAAAAAACCGTGCAACACTGCAACATCACTTGAACGTGCACGCAGGGGTACATCCTCCCAAAATCGGCGCAACATCGCAACATCTGAGCGATTGATAAAACCGTATGTGACCTTCTCCCAGCTAAATGAGCCACTGTAAATGTTAGTTTTTGTGGCATATTCCCGATGACACGGAAAGTAGAAGATGCCCTGATGAAGAAGTCCAAATTCACCGAAGAACAGATCGCCTTTGCCCTCCGCCAGGCGGCGAATGGAACCCGAGTTGACGAGGTATGTCGGAAGCTCTGGATCACCGAGCAGACCTACTATCGCTGGCGTGGCGAATACGGCGGCATGCGGACCGATCAAGCAAAGCGTCTCAAAGAGCTGGAGCGAGAAAATGCCCGTCTCAAGGAGTTAGTGGCGGACAAGGAAATCGATCTCCATATCCTCTGTGAAGCGATGGCCTTTGAATCAAAAAAGTCCTCAGCCCGGTGAAACGACGTCTCCTGGTCTCTCGCATCCGTGAGATGTGCCAGGTATCGGAGCGCCGGGCATGCCGCACCTTGAACATCCATCGCAGCACCTTTCGCTATCAATCCCGTCGTAAGCCGGATGAAGATGCGTTGCGTACTGCCATCATTGAACTCACACGCGACTATGGTTCCTATGGATACCGCATGGTCACCGCGAAACTCCAACAGCAAGGCTGGCGGGTCAATCATAAGCGTGACGCACGCATCTGGTGGGAGGAAGGGTTGAAAATACCGAAGAAGCAGCGGAAGCGCCGGCATCTGTGGTTGCGAGATGGCTCGATCATTCGCCTGCGTCCCGTACATCAGAACCATGTGTGGAGTTATGACATTGTTGCAGATAGCCTCGCCAATGAAAAGCGGTTCCGGATGCTTACCGTGATTGATGAGTACACGCGCGAGAGCCTGGCGATCCTGGTGGGGAAGAAATTGGGTTGGGAAGATGTGGTTTCTGCTTGACCGATCTGTTAATCCGCCGTAGATTGCCCAAGTACCTGCGTAGCGACAATGGATCAGAGTTTACAACCGAACACGTCCGTGGCTTGCTGGAGCGTTTAGGGGTAACACCGAAGTTTATTGAACCGGGGAGCCCGTGGGAGAACGCGTAAAATGAATCATTCAATTGGACGCTCCGTCGGGAGTTGCTTGAGCGTGAAGTATTTGATACGTTACTAGAAGCACAGGTCCTCATTGAACGCTGGCGAAGAGAGTACAACGAAGTGCGTCCACACAGCAGTTTGGGGTATCGTCCACCAGCACCGGAGGCGATCATTGCATTCGAAGAGTTGGTAGAGGTGAAGTACAGCGGCAGGAAGGGATCAAGGGTAGAGAATTGCAGATCAAACTAAAATACGACCCGGACATAGAATGAGGTTACGCCAGTATGGTTTCAAACCGCGTACAAGTAATTGTGCAATCTTCGAAGTTTCATAGGGTAGCACTCTTCGTGTTCGCAGCACTGCTGTATTCCAAGAGCATGAGCCACGATTTTATCCTTAGCTGGGACGATCATGTTTATGTGATATATAACATCTATATCAGAGCTATCACAACAGATAATATATATGCTATTCTTTCGACGCCATTTATTGGTAATTATCTTCCGCTGCATATTCTATCATATATGTTCGACTACGCTCTGTGGGGATTGAATCCGTCAGGATATCACGTCATAAACGTGTTTCTCCATGCGGTCGGCGCAGTGTTGGTATACGATGTTGTATCACGCATTTCTGGCGGCAGGTTTATCGCCCTGTTTGTAGCAGCGGTTTTTGTTGCCCATCCAATAAATGTCGAAGCCGTGTCCTGGATTTCGCAACGTAAAACACTTCTGTCGGCGGTGTTCTTCTTTGGCAGCCTCTTAGCATATTTTCGATGGCGACGGGATTCAAAAAAATTATGGTACGGATTGGCTTTGTTGTTTTCTGTGTTATCCGTGTTTTCCAAGACATCAACCGTGATACTTCCAGTTATCTTCATCGGTTATGAAATATTGATTGTTCGAGAAAAGCCGATAAAGTGGATTGCATTTCTGCCCTTTGTAATCGTTTCACTTGCAGGCACGGGAGGGACAGTTCTCAGCGGTATCCGAGGGACCGCAATTGCAGATAATACGTTTACATCCGAATATTTATTCAGTCTTGTCTATCCAACGATGATTCCAGTGTACGGTAAATATTTCTTGTTGCTGATAGCACCAGTTAATCTTTCTGCGTTTTACGATACAACGATTTATCGTTCTTTTTATAATCCAGTCATTCTGCTATCATTATCAACTTATCTTTATCTGTCGGTGATGATAATTCGATTTGGAGGAAACGAATTTCGCTTTTGGGTCTTGTGGTCAGTTGTATGTTTCCTTCCTTCAGCCAATATCATACCTATTCAAATATACTATGCTGACAGGTTCATGTATTTATCAATGATAGGATTTTATGCTTGTATTGCGATTGCTGCACGAGATGTAATTCGATGGTCGACCAAGAAGCTTAACATGAATGTAAATACTACTATTACCTTTGTAGTGTCAATTATGATCTTAGTTGCACTGGTCGGATTGACATATGAACGTATAGATGTATGGAGAAATGAACTGTCATTGTGGAGTGATACTGCGCAAAAAAGTCCCGATATTTACAATGTAAGAATGAACTACGGTACTGCACTGAAACGAGCAAAAAGGTATAAGGCTGCGTTGAAACAATATGAAAACGCCGCAAAGTTGCGGTCAACGCCTGAAGTAATCTGGGAGATACGAACCTTGCGAGAAATAGTGGACGATTCCTTGAGAACAAAATAAAGACATGAATCAGGCACAGCAGAAATAATGGTGAGGGTGTATGACTTCAGAGCCTCTTGAACAGATCGAGGCTGGATTAGAGCGGGTAACGGAAGAGAGTGTATGTCTTCAAAAACTTTGGCACAGATGGGGCTCTAATCTAAGTGATGGTTTCGTTGTTGTCAATTCCGCATTGCGGAGCATCGCATCGGTCAGTTG
>PKTF01000296.1 GCA_002869275.1 Ignavibacteria bacterium
CGTCATCTCCTGGAGTTCCAACATCATCAAGGGAGAAAACGGAGAAACTGTCGGATGCATGTTCGTCGGAAACGATGTCACGGCTCGGCGGGAGTCTGTCCGCGCAATCTCACGGAGCGAAGACCGCTTTCGCATCCTGGCCGAGCTTACCTCGGATTACGTCTACTCGGCATCCATCTCCGACGATATGCAGGTGACGACAGACTGGGTTGAAGGTGCGTTTCAGCAGATCACTGGATTCGCTCCAGAAGATGTCATCGGCAATCCGGATATCTGGTGGGATCTCATGCATCCGGATGACAATGCCAGGGCTGTGTCGGTCGAGCAGCTGCTCGACCTTCGAGGACCAGTCGTGTTCGATTATCGTATCCTGCGTCCCGACAAAACCGTCATCTGGGTACGGGACCATATCAAGCCAGTCATGTCGGAAGGCGGGAAAGTGGTCGGACTGCATGGAGCGGTGCAGGATATCACCGAACGCCGCCGGATGGAGGATTCCCTGCTCAAGGAGCAGGAAAAACTGCGCGGTGTCATCGAAAATTCGGCCGACGGAATCGCGGTCATCGATGAGAAGGCCCGGGTGATCGAGTGGAGTCCGGCCATGGAAAAAATCACCGGCATTTCGCGATCAGATGCGATCGGCCGCTACCACTGGGACATCCAGGCACGGCTCGCTCTGCCCGAGGAACATGAGGAGCATGACGTACGAGAGTATTCCCGTCAGGAACTCGAGACCTACCTTCGCGAAGGCTCCTCTCCGTGGGTGGGTAAGTTGTTTGACCGCTGGATTGTGCGGCCAGACGGAGAACGCCGCTTCATCGAAATGGTGTCATTCCCTGTGCGTTCTTCGCAGGGGCTGCTCACCGGAAGCGTCTCACGAGACATCACCGAGGTCAAGCTCGCCGAGATTGATATCGAGGAAAAAAATCGACAGCTGCAGACGCTGATCCAGGCGATCCCGGATCTCGTGTATTTCAAGGACGGCAGCCTTCGCAACATCATCGCAAATCAGGCCTACGCAGATTATGTGGGTCATGAAATCGGTGATGTCATTGACAAGCTCGACAGGGAAATCCTGCCGGTGGATATCGCGAAACAGTGCGAGAAAAGCGACCGCGATGTCATCGAAAATGGGCAGCCGGTTCGTCGCGAGGAGGTAACACGAAACAGTACTGATGGCAGCCTGACCTATTTTGAAACCTTGAAAGTTCCACTGCGTGATGCCGATGGAAACGTTACCGGACTCGTGGGGGTGAGCCGCGACATCACCGAGCGGAAGGTGGCGGAACTGCTGCTCGAGCAGCAGAACAAACAGCTCAAGGAACGCAACCAGGAGCTGGATACATACACGTACAGTGTCGCTCATGATCTGAAAAATCCGCTCAGCCTCATCCTTGGCTATGCCGAACTCGTGCAGACCGAACACAGTGAGCTGTCTCCAGAGGAGCTGAATACCTATATGAACAGCGTGCTGTTCAACGGGCGCAAGATGATTTCGATCATCAACTCCCTTCTGCTCCTGGCCAGCGTGCGACAGGAAGATGTGACACTAGAGTATCTCGACATGCATCAGATCGTGGATGATGCCGTGAGACGCCTGCAGCGCAGCGTGGCGGAACAGGAGGTATCCATCGTCATGCCGGAAAACTGGCTGACAGCGATGGGCTATGCGACCTGGATCGAAGAAGTGTGGGTCAATTACATCGGAAACGCCATCAAATACGGTGGAAAACATGTCCACATCGAGATCGGGATGAAGGATGAGGGTGAAATGATACGTTACTCCGTGGCGGATAACGGACCGGGTATCCCGAAGGAAAGCCTGAAGGAAATCTTTGCGCCCTTCACCAGGCTCTCCCAGGCGAATATTGAAGGACACGGACTCGGATTATCCATCGTGCGACGCATCGTCGAAAAAATCGGTGGCAGCGTCGGTGTGGACTCCGAGCCGGGGAAAGGGGCGACGTTTTATTTCACACTGCCAAAGGGCTGACCACGTTCCCTCGTATCATCCCTCGTACTGTATGCTCTGCTCACTCCGCTGAGATCATTTTGCCGCGTGCGGCGCTTCTCAGCAGACAGATCAGGTCATCGCTGTATCTGTGCAGCTGATGTTCGGCAAATACGCGCAGAGACGCGCAGTCAATTCCCATGAAAAACGTCGGGCAGACATCGAACTTCTCTTTCGCCTTCAGCAGCTGGCTGCGTGCCCCTTTGCTGCGGCCGCGCTGTTTGAGATGCAGTCCGGAAGCCAGCTGAATCAGAGCGCGCAGAAAGATTTCCGCGTCGTCGCGGGTGCCGTCTCCCATCGGAAGCCAGGCGGCTTCCCATGACTCATGCGCATGCCAGTGCCTGCCGCTGTTGAAGAGGTCAACGCCTTCCTGAAAGTGTTTCCACTGCTCGTCGGTGAAGTCGGGGACGTCGAGTGAGGTGATTTCGCCGACTTCCCGTTTCCTTGGCGGCATCGGGTTACTGCTCTCCCTGTGCGCTCGCTGCGCGCTGTCTGCGGGCATCGATGAAGGATTTCACAGCCAGGATCACAAACGCGAGTGTCAGCAGGGCCATGACACTCTGCATCACGGTAGCGAGAGGCCGTGCGACCTGTTCGCCCCCGAGCAGCTGCATGAGAGATGAAACCCCGCGCACCGATCCTGCGAAGCCGATGACGGCGAGGACCGTGATGACGTGCATCATGTGCTTGTAGAGCGATTCCTTCCTGGCGAGGAGGCCGAGAATGAATATCGGGATGCCGAAAAAGGCGGGAATGAGCGCCGTGACGCTTTCACCTCCGGAAAGTGCGTATCCCAGTCCGCCGAGGACGGTGAGGATAGCACCGAGGGCGATCGAAAAAACAACCATTGTATACTCCAGTTCATTTCATGCGAAACTATCTAGGAAAAGAACATGGAGCGACGCGAATAGGTTCACAGCGTACCGCGAACTCTTTCAGGGCATGAGATCGTATCGTTTCAGAAGGCGCCGCGTCATGTCATATCGCGCGCGCCTGAATGTACTGTCGTTGACGTCCGGACCTTCGATATTCAGAGCGTAGCAGAACACGCGATCTCCCCGTTCGATGAAACCGACGAGCCATCCGATCGCCATTTCGCCCTTTTCACCCAGTCCGGTTTTCCCGTAGAATGTGTATCCGTCCTTGTCCTCGAGCTTCATCAGCCGTTTGACCGTTTTTTGTACCTCGGTGCGGAACGGCAGTTCTTCTTTCCAGAGCCGTCGAAGCATGTCGATCTGTTCTTCCTGCGAAATACGCAGATCGCCGTCGAGCCAGAACCGGTCTATTCCGCCGCCGATACTCATGTTCCCGTAGCGGATGTCGCGCAAATACGACGTCATCTGCTTTTCTCCGATCCTGCGCGCCAGTTCCTGGTAAAACCACACGCAGGAACGCTGAAAGGCGTGTTCCATGTCCTGATCCTGATTCCAGGATTTCACGGCCCAGCGGCGGCCATCCCACTTCAGCACCTCGGTGGTGCCGTCGATGACCTGCGATTCGAGTGCGAACAGCGAGTTGACGATTTTGAATGTCGAGGCCGGGATAAAGCGCTGGCCGCAGCGCTCGCTATCGAGTATGATGCAGGAATCGCTGTCGATTTCACAGAGAATGAAAGAACCGGTGACGCCGAACTCGCTGAAAATGGGATCGGGTTCATCGGCGATGACAGCGGAGAACGGAAGCAGAAGCAGGGCGAAAACGATATATCGCATGAGGGAACCTATCTGATTGAATCACGGGGCGAGGATGGCGGAATAGAGCCGGAGCGCGTTTTGACCGAGTATGCCGGCGACGTCGTCTTCGCTGAAGCCGCGGCGGAGGAGCGCCTCGATGAACACGGGCAGACGGGAAACGGATTCCGCGCCTGCGATAAAATTCATGAGGTTGGGAGGCAGGTTGTCACGCACGAGCCAGCGCTGCATGGCAGACATGTAGTAGTCGGCATAATCGGGTCCGAGAGCCAGGCACTCGGGACCGGCGATCCCGGCGATATGAAGTGCGTGGTCAACAAGTCGGTCCGGTGTCGCGTGGTCGATATCGTCGTCGATGAACAGCCCGAGGAAGTTGAGGCCGATTACACCCTTGCGTTCCCCGATCATGCGGATCTGTTCGTCTGTCAGATTGCGTCGGTGGTCGCAGAGCGCCCGCGCGTTGGAATGAGAGACTACTGGAGGAGCGGTATAGTGCTCCATTGCGTCGAAAAAGGACGGATCGGAGAGGTGGACGAGATCGAGGATCATGTGCAGCTCTTCCATCCGTGTGACCAGCCCCCGGCCGAGCTTGCTCAGCCCGCCGGGCAGCGGCTCTCCGCACCCGTCGGCAGCGAGATTGCGCTCGTTGTGTGTAAGGACGATCGCACGGACACCGGCGGCGTGGTACAGCTCGAGTGCCGCAAGGTCTTCGATGCAGCGGATGCCTTCGAGCGCGAGCATGAAGCCGAAACCCTCGCGTGTGCGCACGTGTTCGAGGTCCCTGCCGCGCAGGATGAGCTGGCTTTCCGGATGTGCGTCGATCTGCCTGCGCGTCGAGGCGATGATGCCGCGGACGATGCGATCCTCCCAGATGCGCATGCCGTCGATGTCAAAATCGCCGCCGACGGTCAGCACTTCCATGTTCACGCCA
>PKTF01000299.1 GCA_002869275.1 Ignavibacteria bacterium
AGTGTCGTATCGTCACCTTCGCCGTGCGGCGCCTGCCAGGCAGGTCGATCACCAACAGGTATAACCCTGACGGCAAATTCGCAGTCCCCACGCTGTAGCTGTGACTGCCCTGTTCGAGTAGCGCATTCGGCGCAATATCCATCACGCTCTGTCCGATCAGGTTATACAGGCGAAGGCTTGTTGCCGCCCGAGTGCCCAGTTCCAGCCGGATCGTCAGTTCATCGTCGCACGGTGTCGGGTAGTGGGAGAGAGAGAAACGGGTTGGATCCAACGTGCGGTGGATCTCAACCACGGGGGAGTACGCATACTGTCCGTCAAGGTCGATCTGTTTCAGCCGGTACCGAAGTGTGCGTGTATCGTGCGATACGTCGTGCAGCAGATCGGTGAAACGGTACGTCTGTTCACTCGTCGTGGTACCACTGCCTTCCACAAAGCCAAGCACGTTCCAGTATTTGCTGCTCTGGCGCTGCACCTCGAAGCCGAAGTTACGTGTCTCGGTGGCCGTTGTCCAGGATAGCCGTACGATGCCTTCATCGAGCGTAGCGGAGAAGGTGAGCATCTCCACCGGGATAATAACAGCACCCGAGCAGAGGCAGGAAGAGTTCGCAACGGTTAGCGTTCCATGACCCGTGCCGTTGGCGAAGATGGTATCTGCGCACAACTGGGCACCGTCCGGGACAGTGATGGATGCTGCGGCCGGAATGGTGATGTTCCCCCGCTGTGCCGGTAGCAGCATCGGGAGGATCAGTACCAGCATAAGTGTCAATAGAGACGTGAATCTACTTTGAAGTGTCATTGTCCTTTCTCCTTTGTGAGCATACCGAGGTGCTGGGAAGAGCCAATGTTGTCGTCATCCCGGCGGGTGACCAGTTTCTCAAGGGCTTCGATGCGCTCCTGCTGGTGACGCTGCATCTCGATCAGGGCAGCTCCCTGCTGTGCGCCTCGTTCCTCCAGTCTCGCGATACGCTGCTTCAGCCGTTTGATTTCCCTGTTTTTTTCCGCACGGAGCTGTTTGAGCGCTTCGACAAGCACGGCGCTGAGTTCCTGAGTATTCACTTCGTAATATCCATCATCCTCGCGTACCCATTCCGGGAATACCAGCTGTACTTCCTGCGCGATAAAACCAATGTTCTGCTGATCGAGTTCGTATCTACGCTTTTCCCGCATTTCTTCCCAGAGAGCGAGGTCATCCTCGCTTCTGCCGGAGGCCGATTTATACCTGCTCTCAATGTTTCTTGTCAGGTGTGCGAATCCATCATCATTCCAATGAAAACGGACACTGCGCAGGGCGGAGATCCTATCAAGAGCGTCGCTTACTGGAGCGATGTCCTTCTTCAGTCGTCGGTCAGACGAACTCCATGATGCATTGTTGTTCGTACCATCTACCTGAAGGCTGCGGTATACGCCGCCCCACAGGTAGTAGAACCAGCCATCCAGATAGAAATTCTTTGTGAACGTGACATCGCCGCTTTTTTTCACGGTTACGGCATTTGCGCGACTGAAGGACGAAGTACCGATACCGATTTCGAAAAGTGGGTCACTGCCCACCCAGGAAGTAGCTGAGCCACCGCCGACGTTGTATTGTCCGAATGCAGCGCTGCATTGTGATTCTGCGTTGGTGTAATTTCCGAGGGCCCTTGAATTGTCCCCACTGGCGTTGTTCTGATGCACGAGGGCTACCGACGAACTGCCACTGGCCGTGCAGTAATAACCCGCTGCTACAGAACCCTGCGCGCTTGCGGTACAATTCTGGCCGAAGGCTGTTGCCGCTGTATGACTTGCCGTGGAGTGATCGCCTCCGGCGGTCGCGTATGCACCGCTTGCCAGCGTTTGCACACCCATCGCTGTTGCCGATTCACCGCTTGCCGTGGTGGTACCCCCCATGGCGGTTGAGTACTTGCCACTTGCCGTGGTGTAGTATCCCAGTGCCGTGGAGGCGGTATTATTTGCAGTGGTATGCTGTCCCAACGCCACGGCCGCCTCTCCGCTCGCTGATGCTGCCGTGCCGAGTGCTGTCGCATGACTGCCGCTCGCCACGACATCCCTCCCGAGAGCCACGGCATAATCTGCTGATGCGTTAGGCTTGTATCCCATCGCTACTGTGTAGGAGCCTCCGGCAGTCGCGTCATATCCTGCAGCGAAGGAATTGTCGCCGCTCGCTGTCGTGGAACTACCTAACGCCGTGGAGTAATTGCCGCTCGCAATGGTTCCAGCTCCCATGGCCGTTGAATAGGGACCGCTTGCCAGCGATAAATGCCCGAATGCCGTCGCGTTCGCTCCGCTCGCCGTCGTCTCCCTGCCCATGGCGACGGTGTAGGAGTGTCCGGCCGTCGTCTCGAATCCCAGTGCTACGGCATATTGCGCTGTGGCCATCGTGCCATATCCCATCGCGAGCGAATAACCACCGTTCGCGAGAGTATTCTCACCCATGGCGACAGATCCCGTTCCGATCTGACTGTCGTCCCATTGCGTTCCGATGATCGTCCCTGCGCGAACAGCTGCTTTCCGCGGGTACCAGATGAAGCGCGTTCCCGCTCCAGAAGTCGAAAGCAGTCTGCCCTGCTGCTTCGTTCCTGTTGCAAGAATTCCACCATCTCCGATCAGTGAGAGACGGAATTCCGGGCTCGTTGTTCCTGCACCGACGTTGCCGTCTCCACGAACGGTGAACAGCGGGGAAGAACTTGCATCCTTCACGGTGAATCCCTGCGTTGATGTGTTCCCGGGGAGTTTTGCTTCGATGTCCTGCGCGTTGCCTTGAGTCGCAAGTAGGCAGATCCCGCACAGCAGCAGGCAGGTAAAATATTTCATGATGTGTACTCCTGTGATGACATATCTAATGGGTATCGCATATGCATGGAGAGAATGCGGATACAGTTATGGGAGCGCTCAATACTGATTCGTCTCCTGCTTAACCATCCGTCCATGGAGTGAGGACTTTCCATTGTCAGTCTTTTCCGCAGTGTGGAGACGCTGCTCAAGGGATCGCAATTGTTGGGTAAATTCCTTGCGCATGGATGTCATCTCTGCCCGGAGTACTGCGATCTCCCTGTCCTTCTCACTTCGCAATTCTTTGATGGCCTCGACCAGCAAGGCGTTCAGTTCACGGGTGTCGATTTCGAGGTACCCGTCCTGTGCGCGTACCCAGCCGGGGAATATCTCGCGAACCTCCTGCGCCACGAAGCCGATGGAAGGGCGCGCCAGCCTGCCGTACTCTTTCGAGCGCTTCTGGCTCCACAGCTCCTGATCATCCTCGGGAGTTCCGCTGACGGATTTCCAAGTATGCTCAATGCGGCGTGTCAAATGCTGCAGGCCCCTGTTATTCCACTCAAACTCCACCCCGCGTAGTGCTGCGACACGTTCGAGCGCTCCATCAATCCCGTTGATGTTGTGCTTCAGCCTCCGGTCGGAAGAACTCCAGTATGCATTGTTGTTGGCGACATCGACCTGCAGACTGTAATACCCTGGGCCCCACCGGTAATAGAACCAGCCGTCGAGATAGAAATGCTTGGTGAATGTGACATCCCCGTTCTTTTTCACCGTCATGGCGTTCTCGCGTGCAGAATTGGAAGTCCCGATGCCGATTTCAAACAGTGGATCGTTTCCGGCCCACATATTTGGGGACCCACCACCGACATTATACTGCCCGATGGCCATCGCGACCTGCGCCTCCGCCTTGGTGCCGTTTCCCAGTGCGCATGAACTGGATCCACTTGCGGTCACATCGTTTCCCAGCGCAACGGATACTAATCCGCTCGCAACGGCGGCGTCTCCTCCGGCAATGGATCTGCCACCGCTCGCTGTTGCATTGAGTCCCATCGCGGTCGAAACCCCCCCGGAAGCCGTGGAACCGTACCCCATAGCCGTGGCGTGCGCTTCACTCGCTATCGTTTCTCTGCCCAGAGCTGTCGCATACTGTTCGCTGGCGACTGATTCACATCCCAGCGCCGTCGTATGGAGTGCGTTCGCGATTGTCTTATACCCCAAGGCCGTTGAATACATGCCGCTTGCCGCGGAGCCGTAACCGAACGCGGTTGCATAATGGTGGTTGGCGAGCGTATTCTCTCCCATGGCCACGGAGCCTTGACCGATCCATCCGTCGTTCCACTGATTGCCGTCGATCACGCCGGCGCGTATCGCGGCTTTCTGTGGATACCAGATAAAGCGTGTTCCGGCACCGGATGTTGTAAGTGAAGCACCGGAGCCGAACGTCCCTGTCGCAATAATCCCCCCGTCGCCTATCAGCGAAAGACGGAATTCCGGGCTCATCGTTCCTGCGCCGATTCTTCCGTTTCCCCGTACAGTGAAGAGGTCGTTGGTGCTGCCGTGTTTAACTGTAAACCCCTCTCCTGACGTATTCCCCAACAGTTTTGCCTCGATGTCCTGTGCCTGCGCGACCAACGCGAACAGGAGCGATCCCGCCATGATAGTGCATACGAGTGCCTTCATAGTGATTCCTCCGATGGTACATGTATGAGATGGATGGACTCTCGAAAGCAACGCGCCTCCCACCAGAGATGGAGACGACTGAGGCGTATGTCTGGGGATTGTTGTCGACTAAGTATAGGAGTAGAAAGTCCCAAAGTCAATAGGGAGTATCACCCATTGAGAGAACCAATGGATTATTCGGAGGA
>PKTF01000242.1 GCA_002869275.1 Ignavibacteria bacterium
GCGGTGATAATTCGGTCAATACCGGAATAGTCCTGGCGGATGGTGATATCTCGCAGGCCTGCGGAGGAGAAAATTTCCGTGACTGCGGTGGACTGGCCCTGGCCGATTTCTACCGCTAGGAGCCCGCCCGCCGCCAGCAGCTCACCGGCGCGCTCGGCGATGCGTCGATAGAAACGCAGTCCGTCGCCGCCGTCCGTGGCCGCGATGAGAGGCTCGTGATTGCGGATTTCCGGCTGCAGATCGGCAACCTCGTCCTGGGGAATGTACGGGGGATTGGATACGACCACGTCGAAGGCATCGTCTACACCGTCGATGCTTCCATCGAAAATGTCATGTGACAGAAAACGGATGCGGGAGCCGAGTGCGTGCGCTTCGGCGTTGGTGGTGGCGATTGCAAGTGCGTCATCGCTGATGTCGGTTCCAGTGACACGCGCATCAGCCAGCTGCGATGCCAGTGTCACGGCGATGGCGCCGCTTCCCGTACCGATGTCGAGAATGCGCGCGTCGGGACGCAGCAGCTCGGATTTGTGCAGGTCGAGCACCGCGTCGATGAGATGTTCGGTTTCAGGACGTGGTATCAGCACGGCAGGGGAGACGGCGAATTCCAGCCCGTAAAACTCCGTGCTGCCCACGATGTACTGCACGGGCTCATGTGCGAGACGCCGGCGCACCAGCGCACGGTATGCGGTGAGTTCTTCTTCCTGCACCGGCTGATCGAAGCGCAGGTACATCTGCAGACGCTTCTGCCGCAGCACATGCGCAAGCAAGTGTTCGGCAGACAGTTTCGCTTCGCCAATGCCTTTCTCCTCGAAAAACGCGGTGGATTTCCGAAGAAGGCTGAGTATGGTTTCCTGCGCCATGTCTCCCTTAGGCCGAATTACTTTGATTTTCCGAACACATGCGGAATCGCCGCATCGATCGTGGCGACCGGAATGATCTTGAGCCCGCGACGGATCTTCGCCGGGACCTCGGGCAGATCTTTCTTGTTGTCCATCGGAATCAGCACGCGCTTGATGCCGTGCCTGCGCGCCGCGAGGAGCTTTTCATTGAGTCCGCCGATGGCGAGTACGTCGCCGTGCAGGGTGATTTCACCTGTCATCGCGATGTCGGACTGCGGCGATTTGTTCAGCAGAAGCGACAGCATGGCGAGCGTCATCGTGATGCCGGCAGACGGACCGTCTTTCGGAATGGCGCCCTCGGGGAGATGGATGTGAATCTCGCGGTTTTCGAAGGCCCCTTCGGGGATTCCCAGCCGCTGCGCGTTTGATCGCAGGTAGCTCAGGGATGCCTGCGCGGATTCCTTCATCACGTCGCCGAGCTGTCCGGTGAGTGTGAATTTCTCCTGTCCCTTCATCATGGTGACGTCCACATGCAGGATGTCGCCGCCCACACTGGTCCATGCCAACCCGATCATCGAACCGACCTTGCCCTCGCGCAGCAGCTCTTTACTGCGATGCCGCGGTACGCCAAGGAATTTCTCCACGCGCTCGGGGGTGACGGACGGCACCTGAATCGGCTTCCGTTTCCCGGTTTTCTTGTCTGCCGGACCATTGCGCGTGAAAACGATCTCACGGGCGAGTTTTCGGCAGATCGTGGCGATCGAGCGTTCGAGATTACGCACACCGGCTTCCTGCGTGTACTCGCGGATGATGCGCATGATGGCGTCGTCCTCGAACACCACCTTGAAATCTCCGAGGCCATGCTCGAGGATCTGTTTCTGCAGGAGGTGGCGTTTCGCGATTTCCAGTTTTTCGTGTTCGAGGTACCCGGGCAGTTCGATGATTTCCATGCGGTCTTGCAGGGGCAGGGGAATCTGGTACTGCACGTTTGCCGTGGTGATGAACATGACCTTGGAGAGGTCGAAATCGACATCCAGGTAGTGGTCGTTGAACGTGTTGTTCTGCTCGGGATCGAGCACCTCGAGCATGGCCGAGGTCGGGTCGCCCTGGAAATCACTGCTCATCTTGTCGATCTCATCGAGCAGGATAACGGGATTGGATGTGCCGGCTTTCCGGATGGCCTGGATGATTTTCCCGGGCATGGAGCCGATATACGTCCGCCGGTGGCCGCGGATCTCCGCTTCGTCGTGCACGCCGCCGAGCGCGATGCGCGCGAATTTCCGGTTCAGCGTACGCGCGATGGATTTACCCAGGGAGGTTTTGCCCACGCCCGGGGGACCCACGAAGCAGAGAATCTGTCCCTTCATCTCCTCGACGAGATTGAGGACGGCGATGTGTTCGAGAATGCGTTCTTTCGGCTTTTCGAGACCGTAATGATCGGTGTTGAGCACGCGTTTGGCGTTCCGCACCGAGAGGTTGTCCTCGGAGAACGTACTCCACGGCATCGCAACCATCCAGTCGAGATAATTTCTCGTGACGGTCGCTTCCGGTGACATCATCGGAGTTTTTTTCAGCTTGTCGAATTCCTCGAGCGCCTTTGCCGTGACTTCGTCGGGCATGCCCGCTTCGAGGATGCGCTCGTGCAGTTCCTCGAATTCGCCGGATTCCACCTCGTCGTCCTCACCGAGTTCGCGCTGCAGGATGCGGATCTGCTCCTGGATGAAGAACTTCCGCTGCGAACGCTGGATGTTGTCGTTGACCTTTTCGTCGATCTCATGTTCGACCTTGAGAATGGCCAGCTCGTCGTTGATGATCCTGATGAGGTGATAATACTGCGGGATGAGGTCCCGGATGGCCAGGATCGACTGCCGTGTTTCGATATCCACCAGCAGATTCGCACTGACATAGTAGAGTTTCCGCAGGGGTTCGTCGATGTTTTCGTAACCGAGGAGCGATTCGCTCGGCACATCGCGCTGCGTGCGTACGTATTCCTCGAACGCCGTGTCGAGCTGCCGCATGAGCGCTTTCACCTCGGTGTTCATGCGCACGGCAGGCTGGGTGACTTCGATGTCGGCTTCATAATACTCACCTTCACGAACACGGATGTTCAGCGCGCTGGCCTGGAAAAGGCCGTCGACCAGCACCTTCATCAGTCCGTTCGGCAGTTTCAGCACCTGCAGAATACGCGCGACGGTGCCGTCGCTGTGCAGCATCTCAGGCGTAGGATCTTCATCCTCCGGATTTTGCTGAGCGCAGACGAAAATGAATTTGTCCTTTTCGATGGATTCCGTCACCGCGTTGATCGAGCTTTCGCGTCCGACCAGCACGGGGAATATCATAAAGGGAAAAATGACCACATCGCGAAGCGGAATAAGCGGGAGAGTTCCCGGTACGTCCTCGGGAGTGGGATCGGGTTGTGCGTCGAGTTCTTTCATCCAAGCAATTTAGACCGCCCTCGGGCGAATGTCAATGCAGAAGCGCTGGGTCAGTCCAGATCGTTGCTAGCCCTCGTTCCGACGCTGGAGCGTCGGAACGAGGAGGTTCCGCCTCCTGCAAATTCCCTTGGGATTCATTCCGCCAATGTGTAGCTTAATATCCCTTTGACCGATCCGATCAAAGGAGAGAAGTACCACGCAATGCCTGGAGCCTGTATGTCCGAAGAAATCAAACGTATTCAGAAGCTGATCGACGAACATCACATTGAATTCATCGACCTGAAAACGCTCGACCTGGTCGGGCGCCTTCATCATATCACGCTGCCGCTGCGCCAGGGCACACTCGAGTGTCTCATGGACCAGGGCGTCGGATTCGACGGATCCAGCTTTGGCTTTGCGAAAGTGGAGAGCAGCGACATGGTGCAGAAGCCCGATCTGTCCACCGTGCATTTCGACCTTTTCCGCGACCGTCCGACGCTGACCTGCTTCACCAATGTTTTTCTGACCGATGAGAAACGCTCGCGTTTTCCGCAGGACGTACGCTGGGTGGCTAACCAGGCCGAACAGCTGCTCAAGAAGCTCGGGATCGCTGACGGGACGCACTGGGGACCCGAACTCGAGTACTATGTCTTCTCCAGCGTGGAATTCGACACGCGCACCTCGGCGTCGTATTATAAAGTAGACCACGCTGAAGAGTTCTTCCAGAACGCCTATCACGCCTGCAGTCCGTTCGACCTCTACGACGATTTCCGCGACGAATCCTGCCGTCTTTTCGAGCAGGTGGGTATTCCTGTGAAGTATCACCATCATGAAGTCGGGGAACGCGGCCAGCAGGAAATCGAGCTTCTTTTTCAGTCGCTGCTTCAGACGGCAGATAGCATCATGATGGCGAAATACATCCTGTTCAGCCAGGCGGCGGAGGAGGGACTGCAGGTCACCTTCATGCCCAAGCCCATGTACCAGCAGGCGGGCAGCGGACTGCATGTACACCAGTATCTGACCAAGGACGGTGAGAACATTTTCCACCAGGGCGGCGAGTACGCGAATTTCAGCGAGACCGGATTATACTACATCGGCGGACTGCTCAAGCACGCTGCCGCGCTTTCGGCCTTCACGAATCCCAGCACCAACAGCTTCAAGCGCCTCGTTCCCGGTTTCGAGGCCCCCGTGGCGCTGACCTACAGCCAGGCCAACCGGTCGAGCTGCGTGCGCATACCGCGCTACGTGACCGACGCGAAGGAGACGCGGCTGGAATACCGTCCGGGCGACGCCACCGCCAACCCGTACCTCATGATGGCGGCGATGCTCATGGCGGGCATCGACGGTATCGTCAACAAGATCGA
>PKTF01000194.1 GCA_002869275.1 Ignavibacteria bacterium
AAACAGCAAGATGACAATCGTGATACGCATAATCCTCACATTCCTTGTGACTGCGATAAACTTCGGGATTGCGGTGAACTGAGACAATGGAAAAATACGGCTGGGACAAGGAAGTCTCTTCGACGCCTGGTGATCAGAACTTGACCTCCTCTTCGGGAGGCGGGAGAGCGTCGTTCGGCATTCGGGTTTCGAGGTTCTCGAAACGCGCGTACTCAGAAATCCACGCCAGATCAATATCCCCGATCTCCCCGTTACGCTGTTTGGCAATGATGACCGTCGCCTTACCCAGCTCCTCAGGTGGGAGATCCATGTCCTTGTTGCGATGGATGAACATGACAACATCCGCATCCTGCTCGATCGAACCCGATTCACGCAGATCGGCCAGCATCGGCTTGCCCCCTGTCCGCTGTTCCACGCTGCGGTTAAGCTGTGAAAGCGCGATCACCGGGACGTTCAAATCCTTGGCGAGTCCCTTGAGCGAACGGCTGATGGAGGCGATTTCTCGTTCCCGGCTTTCACGCACCATCGGTGCGGACATGAGCTGCAGGTAATCGATCATGATGAGTTTGACCTTGTGCTCGTGCACCATGCGGCGCGCCTTTGCCCGGAGTTCGAGAATGGAGATGCCCGGAGTGTCATCGATGAAGATGCTGGCGCGCTCGAGCTTGCCGACATACGTCGCGAGGCGCTGAAATTCGTCTTCACGGATGCGGCCGGTACGGACCTGCTGCATATTGACGCGAGCCTCGGCGCAGAGCAGGCGCAGGGCGAGCTGGTCACTCGACATCTCCAGGCTGAAAAAGCCCACAGGCGCGTTGTAATCGATCGCTGCGTTGCGGGCCATGGACAGAGCCAGAGCAGTCTTTCCCATCGACGGCCGCGCGGCGAGGATGATCAGGTCCGTCGGCTGCCAGCCGCCGGTTTTATCATCGAGTCGTTCGTAGCCGGACGACACGCCCGTGACGCCTGTATGCTCCTGCGAAATCTTGTAAATCTTGTCGAGCAGCGGCTTGACGATCGTCCGCACTTCGGTGAAGCTCTGCTTGATGTGCTTTTCCGAAAGCGCGAAGATCTTTTCTTCCGCCTGGTCGATCAATTCGAACGCGTCACTGGAATCGAGGTAGCAATCGCCCACAATCCCGGTGTTGATTTCGATCAGATGCCGTTTGATGGCCTTTTCGAGCACAATGCGGCAGTGGTGTTCGATATGCGCCGGTGAAATGACCTCGTTGGTCATCTCGGTGAGATAATACATGCCCCCGATCGCATCGAGCTGCTCGTTGCGGCGTAGGTCCTCGCCGACGGTAATCAGATCGATCGGTTCGAGCTTCTCGAACAGCCGCGTGATGGAGTCGAAGATGATACGGTGGGCATCCTTGTAGAACGCCTCTTTTGTGAGCAGGGACATCACGTTAGACACCGTCGCCTCGGGCTGGAGCAGCATGGCGCCCAGTACCGCCATCTCGACGTCGACCGCCTGCGGCGGAATACGTCCCTGGCGCTGATCACGCGTTGCTGTGCTGGGCTGTGCCTCGGCGGGCAAGGGAATGTCCTGCATCATGCTTCGTTACTTTCCGTTTTCGGTGAGTTCGTCATACAGCTTACGGAATTTCTGAACGTCTTCCCACGTGGGCCGTTTCCAGTTCGGATTCCGCAAGAGGGCGGCGGGATGATACGTCACGACAAGTGGAATGCCCTGGTATTCGTGGACGCTGGTGCGCAGTTTCGTGAGAGAATCCTTGCTGCGGAGCAAGGTCTGCGCAGCGATGCGCCCCAGTGCAAGGATGACCTTCGGCTGCAGAACCTCCAGCTGCTTGTGCAGGTACGGTTCGCATTGTTCCACTTCACCTGGGAGAGGATCCCGATTGTTCGGCGGCCGGCACTTGAGAATGTTTCCGATGAACACATCTTCGCGCTTGAAATCCACGGCTTCGAGGATTTTGTTGAGCAGTTTTCCGGCTCGGCCGACGAACGGTTCGCCCTGCCGGTCTTCATCCGCTCCCGGAGCTTCACCGATGAGTACGACATCCGCCTGAGGATTGCCCACGCCGAAAACGAATTTGTTTCGCGTATCGGCGAGCGGACATTTCCGACACTCGCAGATCAGGTCATTGAGTTCCACGAGCGTCGTGGCTGTTTTCCAGGCTTCGGTCACTTCTCCTCCGGTGTCGGTCAATCCCTGGGCCGCAAGTTCGGCGGCACGAAAGATCTCGCTTTCCAGGTACAGCGATTCTCCGTAACGTTCACGCTGTTGACGAAGATAGCGATAGAGATCAGACACGGTGTGTATTGCGTTTGAGGGATAAAAAAATACGATCAGGGAATCAGAGTTTCAACGGTGCATTCGCCATGTCGGTCAAGACACGGCAGGGAGTTTGCGTACTGCATGGTCAAGGATGACATCAGCGAGCTGTTCCTTGGTCATCAACGAGAGTGCTTCACTGCTCTCATCAGCATGGATGATGGTGGCAATATTGGTGTCGGTGCCGAAGCCGGCTCCCTCCTCTCGCGGATTGTTCAGCACGATGATATCCGCGTTCTTGCCGCGGAGTTTGCGGAGCGCGTTTTCCATCATATTGTCAGTCTCAAGAGCAAAACCGACCAACACCCCGTGCTTCTGCTTTCCGAGCTGCGCCAGGATGTCAGGAGTACGCTGCAGCTCCAGGGTCATGTTTTCTCTGCCGAGGTTTTCTTTCTTGATCTTACTCTCTGCAGGGGCCGGTAGAGTGAAATCGGCGACTGCCGCTGCGAGAACGCAGATGTCCATCTGCGCTTCCACCGCCATGACGGCATCGTACATCTGCCGGGCGCTCTCAACGTCGACCCGCTTGACTCCCTGCGGAGCAGCAAGCACGGTCGGACCGCTGACGAGCGTCACTTCGGCACCACGCCGGGCTGCCGCGGAAGCGACGGCAAAGCCCATCTTGCCCGACGAGTGATTACCGATGTAACGCACGGGGTCGATAGCTTCATGCGTGGGACCGGCAGTTACAAGCACCCGGCGTCCTGACAGATCTCCTGATACACCGGCGCAGGTTTCGATCGCCTGCATGAGGACTGGCGTGTCAGGAAGGCGTCCGGGACCGGTCAGTCCACTGGCCAGTTCACCGCTTTCCGGTTCGACGATGCTCGCCCCACGTTTACGCAGGATCTCAATGTTATCCTGTGTGGCGACATGAAGGTACATGTCCGTATCCATGGCGGGAGCCACCACCAGGGGACAGCGCACTGCCAGGGCAAGCGATGACAGCGCATTGTCGGCAAAACCGTGCGCCAGTTTCGCAATGGTGTTGGCTGAGGCTGGGGCAATAACCATCAGGTCGGCCCAGACACCCAGGTGGATGTGCCAGGTGCCTTTGGACCTGTCCTGAGGGAACATATCGAGAACAACGTCACTTCCGCTCAGCGTCGCGAGCGTGAGTGGTGTGATGAACTCGCAAGCTGACGCGGTCATGATGACACGTACTTCGGCCCCGGCTTTCACCAGTTCACGAACCAGCAAGGCGGATTTATATGCCGCGATGCTGCCCGTGACTCCGACGATGATATGCTTGCCCGCGAGGCTCATTCTTCCTTGTAGCGATAGGAAATGCGGTCGGACATCAGATCGTCGACAGCTTTCTGCGTCGGCTTCGGAAGCTTCTCGAATTCGATGCTGATGCGGGTCTGCTCGGGATTGGCTTCCACCTCTTCTTCAGAGTCCATGCGAGTAGAAAACGTTTCCAGCTCCTGGTTGAGTCGGATTTTCATCTCCTCGTTGATCTGTCGGGCACGGTTCGAGAGCACGACGATCGCCTCGTAGATGTTTTCAGCATGGTTGTCGATGACCGACAGGTCCAGGGGTTCGAGGGCCATTATGCCTCCTGTATGATGAGATAGTATCGGTTACTTTCCGTGATTCAAGTACGTCGTGATCAGTCCGGCAACAGCAGGAATCGACAGCGAGAGATCATCGTTCACCACAACGTGGTCGAAGTGTTCGGCCTGTTCGATTTCCCACTGTGAACGCTGCATGCGCCTGTCGATGACATCGGCGCTGTCGGTACCCCGACGCTCCAGCCGCTCACGCAGTACTTCGAGACTGGGCGGTTTGATGAAAACCAGCACCGCCTGCTCGGCATAGATTTGTTTGACGGACAATGCGCCCTTGACATCGATGTCAAAGAGCAGGTGTTCGTCCGCTTCCAGCACGCGATCGACTTCTGCTTTCAGCGTGCCGTAGAGATTGCCGTAGATCTCCTCCCACTCGACAAGTCCGCCCGCGGTGATCCGCCGGTCGAATTCTTCTCGGGAGAGGAAGAAATAATCCTTGCCGTCGATTTCCTTTGGTCGCCTTGTTCGCGTCGTGGCGGACACAGAGAACGACAGCTGGTCGAATTGGTCGAGAATGCTCCGCGCAATGGTCGTTTTGCCCGATCCGCTCGGAGCTGACAGCACAAAGAGCATACGGGTTACTCGATATTCTGAATCTGTTCGCGGATGCGCTCGAGCTCCTCTTTGACCGAGACAACAATGTGTGAAATCTCGGCGTGATAGCTCTTCGAGCTGATCGTGTTGGCCTCTCTATTCATTTCCTGCAGCAGAAATGACAACTTTCTGCCTTCAGAGCCTTC
>PKTF01000336.1 GCA_002869275.1 Ignavibacteria bacterium
AACATCGACAAAACCGACGTCGATGAATCCGACCAGGTCGGTCTGACCTCCTTCCAGTACTTCACACCCGCAAGCGACATCACACTCGCGGATGACGAAGACCTCTGGGACCGTATGGCACCTGGCTTCTTCGATGTGCCGAAGTCCATCATCAACAACCGGCCCCAGCGAGGTGAAGACGGTGACTTCATGTACGGTTCGGGCTACTTCCCCCTGCTCGCCGGTTCCACCGAGCGTTTCTCTCTCGCTCTCGTGTATGGTGGCGGCCAGGGTGGTTTTTCCACCGACATCGCCGACCTTCTCAAGCACCGCGAGACCGTACAGAAGATTTACAACAGCAATTACCGCTTCCCTGTCGCTCCCGACAAACCGACGCTGAAAGCCGTTGCTGGTGACGGTCAGGTGACGTTGTACTGGGATCGCAAGGCCGAACAGTCCTTTGATCCCGTACTGAAGGAATTTGATTTCGAAGGGTACAAAATCTACAAAGCCACCGACCCGAACTTCATCGATGCCGCGACGGTAACGAACGCAGACGGCATCGTGGTGGGATTCAAGCCGCTCGTACAGTTCGATCTCATCAATAATATTCAGGGCTACTTCCGTCCGAGCCCCGCGCTCTTCGAAACCGTGTCGGGACGCTCGTACAACCTCGGCAATAATTCCGGTCTGGAGCATTCCTACGTTGACGAGGAGGTGGAAAATGGACGCACGTACTACTATGCCGTTGTTGCGTATGATCGCGGCAACGAACAGACGGACATTTTTCCAGCGGAAAATTCGAAGCGCATCCGGCTAACGGCCACCGGCAGTCCTGAACTCGACATCAACACCGCGGTCGTCGTACCCAACGCCCCGGTCGCGGGCTTCGTCGAACCGCTCTCCGGCGTCGTGCTCCCTGATGACAACAGCGTCGCGACCGGAGAGGTCGCCTATGAAACGATCGATCCGATGCGGCTCGAAAACAACACCTACGTCGTGACCTTCCAGGACGTGATGTCCGACAACGTCGACAACGACAACGACGGCATCGTCGACCAGGATGACTTCCAGGAAATCGCGCAGATCACCACGACGTACTCGGTACTGAACCGTACCGAGCAAGTGTACGCATTCACCATTCTCGATACGCTGCCCGTCAAACTCCCTCATGAGAACCTGAGTGTCTCAGACATACTCGTAAGAGACAACGGCGGTCCGGTGGATCCGTCACGCTACCGCATCGATGAACGACGCGGGGACATTCGTCCGACATCGCCGGGCAGCCTTTCCGGTGAATTCGAAATCCTGTACCGGTACTACCCCGTGTACCGGAGTCCCTATATCAAGAACAGCCCGTATGTCTCTGAAGCCATCGATTCAGATATCTTCGACGGACTGCAGCTGAATTTCCAGAACGACTGGCAGATCAAGCTGGTGGATTCACTTTCAGGATTTCGGACGGCGAATCCTCAGAAAAGCATGATCTACACATTTGCGACGACCGACATTCTGCTCGGTCCGGGTGACACCCTGCGGGGAGCGCGCTATCCTTCTGATTACGAAATCCGCTTCGAGGATGAAATCATCGACACATCCGCAGCCCTCTACGGCTCACCGGAAATACCTGTCAACTTCACCGTCTACAACGTCACGGAGGATCATCGAATCCCCTTCATTTTTGTCGACACCGACGGTAATGCTCGTCTGTCGAAGACCGATCAGCTCGCCTTTTTCGATTTGAAACAGAACGGAGATCCGGTGTTTACCTGGATCATGGCCTTTGAAAACAGGCCGAGCGTGCCCGAGGACACCGTGTTCGATTTCGGCGCAGGTGAAATGGTCGAGCTCCGCACGACCAAACCGTTCCGCAACGGCGACCAGTACTCCTTCGCCCCCTCGCTGCCGGAGGTCAATGAGCAGCAGGCCACGAGCCAGCTCGATCGTGTGGGTGTGGTGCCCAATCCCTACGTCTCAGCGACGACCCATGAGTCCCCGCTTCCACCGGGCATCACGACCGGCCGCGGAGAACGCAAGGTCGATTTCATCCATGTACCCGCGGATTCGAAGATCAGCATCTTCACCGCGCGCGGTGTGCATATCATCACTCTGCGCCATGACAGTTCAATCGACGACGGCACCGTGTCATGGAACCTGAAGACGAAGGAAAACCTCGATATCGCATACGGCGTGTACTTCTATGTTCTCGAATCCCCGGCCGGCGAAAAATCCGGTAAAATCGCAATCATCAAATAGCCAGGACACGGAGAGACTATGAACACCCTGCTACGATCTGTTCTGCTCGGACTGCTGCCCGCAGCGATGCTGTTCGTCGCATCAACGGATGCGACCGTGGCGCAGAGCAAAGTCGGTACAACCGCGGCGCAGTTTGTCGGCATCGGCGTGGGTCCCCGTGCAACGGCGATGGGAGGTGCATTCGTCGCGCTCGGCTCCGACGCCTCCGCCATGTACTGGAATCCTGGTGCCCTGTCACGCATCGGACATTCACAGGTGATCGCCAGCTTCACCGAATGGCTGGTGGGAACCAACTTTAACTGGGTCGGACTCAACATCGCCCTCGATGCCGACAATGCGATCGGCGTCAGCCTTACCCAGCTTGACTACGGAGAAGACAAGGTACGCACCGTCGCCATGCCCGAGGGTACCGGCGCGCGGTGGACAGCACAGGACCTTGCGTTTACGATCAGTTATGCGAGCAACCTCACGGACCGGTTCTCGATCGGCGGATCATTCAAGTACATCACCCAGCAGATCTGGAATGAAAGTGCCTCGACCGTCGCCTTCGACCTCGGACTTCTTTTCACCACGCCTTTCGACGGCGTGCGCATCGGCGCTGCTCTCTCGAATTTCGGCGGAGACATGCAGCTCGACGGCAAGGACCTGACAAAGCGTATCGATCTCGATCCTGATAACAGTGGCAACAACGAAACCATCGTCGCCAACCTGAAAACGGATTCCTGGGAATTGCCGCTCTTCTTCCGTGCGGGAATCTCGTACGATCTCATCAAGGATGATCTTTTCAGTGTCACGATGTCTGCCGATGCCATCCGTCCCAACGACAACGACGAGCACGTCAACGTCGGAGGAGAATTCGGGTATCGCGGAATCTTTTTCGTGCGTGGAGGATATAAAACCATTTTTCTCGAAGACAGCGAACAGGGTTTCACCGCCGGAGTTGGTCTCCACTACCCGATCTTCGGCTCGACAGCTGCGGCTATCGACTATTCCTATCAGGAATTCGGTGTATTCGACGGTATTCAGACGTTTACCCTTTCGGTTGATTTCTAATGATAAATCATGAGTTCACTCATACTCTTAACAAAACATTTTCATCAACTTCTCAGGAGGTATCATCCATGAGAAAAGGCAACATTCTGTTCGTATTGTTCATGATGACGATGATGTTCTCGATTGCCGGTGCGCAGACCGTGAACGTCACTTTCCTCGTGAACACGGCAACAGTGCCTGACACGCTCTGGCCCGATCAGGCCTTCGTGCAGATGCGCGGCGACACTGATCCTCTCACATGGGACAACTTGAGTCCCGTCGTCTTCCAGAATATCGGCGGAGACTTCTGGAGTACCACCGTCGCATTCCCGGCGGATTCCACCATCAACTACAAGCTCTTTACAAACGCGGTGGACGCCGACGGCGACAACGCGAACAAGGGCTGGGAAAACGACCTCGATCCGGGCGGCAACCGGGTACTCACAACTGGTACGAGCGATATGATGGTGCCGCTGGAATTCGTGAACGGCTCACCTGATCGTCAGGACCAGTTCTGGACTCCGTGGCCGGTGAACCAGGACAGCATCGCTGTCTGGGTGCGCGTCAACATGCAGGGCTGGGAAGGATTCAATTCCGCAACCGACAAAATCGGTGTGCGCGGAGCGGCCCATCCTGATTACCTCGGCAACCTCAGCTGGGCACACACCCTCTTCCTCAACCAGGAACAGCCGCACGGCAACGGCGGCAGCCGCCAGTACACCGCCGGGAACTTCTATTCCGGCGTCATCCTGCTCCCGAAGGACGAAGTCACTGAAGGACAGACCATCGAGTACAAATTCGTGATCGCCGGCTCCGACGATCCTGACGCTGATCCCACAACCTGGGAAGGCATCGACAACCGCAAATTCAACGTCCCGATGGGCATGGCCGACACCACACTGTTCTTCGCGTGGTTCAACAATGTCGCCCCTGTTCCCTTCGTCGGCAGTGACACGGTCACGGTCAACTACACCGTCGATATGAGCACCGCCATCCAGGAACGCGGCTTCCGCACCGGCGACACGCTCTTCGTACAGGCAGGATGGAGCGGCACGGCACGCGATCTTACCGATGCGAGCCCGACCCGCACGATTCTGACCAAGCAGGGCTTCACGAACACCTATGTCGGTTCTGAAACACTCGTGTTGAAGAAAGGCAGCCGTGTCTTCTATCAGTACTACGTGCAGAAGGACGGACAGGATATTCGTGAAACCTACTTCAACTTCGACTTCGAAGACAGCAGCGATCCCCTCGCGGAACGCCGCTTCTTCACGCCCGAAAACGACGTCAACGATCTCATGGATACCGAGGACAGCC
>PKTF01000216.1 GCA_002869275.1 Ignavibacteria bacterium
GCGGGCACCGGTGCGGCCTTCGCCCGAACGCAACGAGATGTTGGCGTCACAGCGCAGGGAACCGTCCTGCATGTTCCCGTCACTGATGCCGAGCCAGCGTACCAGTCTTCGCAACGCCTTGAGAAAGCGGGCAGCGTCTTCAGGTGCGCGAAAATCCGGTGCCGTCACGACCTCGAGCAGGGGAATGCCGCAGCGATTGTAGTCCACCAGTGTGGCGTCGTCCGCATGCTGCATGCGCGCGGCGTCTTCTTCCATGTGTATGCGGGTGATTCCGATCTCGAGCAGCTCTCCATCCTCATTCATGATGCGCATCGTGCCATCGTGACAGATGGGATCTTCATGCTGTGTGATCTGATATCCCTTCGGGAGATCGGGATAGAAGTAATGCTTTCGCGCGAAGGCAGAGGAGGGACGGATCGCGCATCCCGTGGCGAGTCCAAGCTGCATGGCCGCGCGCGGCAGTGCCGCGTTGAGCACCGGCAGGGCGCCGGGGTGTCCGAGACAGACAGGACAGCATTGCGTGTTCGCTTCCGCGTGTGTATCCGTTCCGCAGCTGCAAAACGCCTTGCTGCGCGAAAGCAGCTGCACGTGGATCTCGAGTCCTATGACGGGCTGGGCTGTTGGCATCAGACCGTAGTCTCCGTGACCTTTTCATGTGCAAGATCCGTGTGGAATTCCCTGATGGCTGCCTTGATCTGCTGACGCGGAGCATATTCGAAGTTGTTCAGAGGGAGAACGTGTTCCTTTTCGCCCACGTGAATATGAATACCGTTGAGTTTCTGGTCCAGCTCCGTGATGTCGGACCAGGCGACCTCTCCTTGAGAAATTGGCGGACGCCATAGCTCCATCAGGAACGCGAGTTCGTTGGACAACCGCCAGGAAATGCCTGCCGGACCGATCCGCAGGTGCTGCGACCGTATGTGGTATATCCGATACGCGCTCTTTCCCGATATATAGAGCCATACGCCCACATGGGGCACGAGAAACCAGTCAAGGTCGAATGCTGACCAGGCGGGCCAGATCATTAATCCAAGGATGACCATGAACAACAGAAGTACAATGATGCCTCCGATAACACGCCTGCGCTCAGGCTCGTGCTGTACGATCAGTTCCAGCTCAGGCATTGTTCTTCTCTCCTTCCTTTGATGCATCAGGCGAAATACGTGCTTTCCGGACGGCGCGCAGCAGCGGGGGAGTGAGCCAGCTGTTGGCGACGAGGCGACCGATAAACAGCGCGATGGAAGCCGCGACGGCGCCGATCATGTCGAATTGCCAGACCGCGACAACCAGCACGAGGATAATAGTCGTGACTTCGAGTCCGGTGGCGAGCGTGATGGGTGCAGTGCGCTTGCTCGCGACGAGCATGGCTCGCTGAAAGGACAGCAGCACCGAAGCCGCGGGAATCAGGACGAGCAGCTGTGTCGGCAGCAGGGCGAAGTGCGCGAGTTCCACGGTGAGTCCCGAAAGAAGGCGGAACCAGATATCCGCCAGGGGAGTGAAGGCGATGAGGGCGAGTCCCGCCATGGCGCATGCGCCGAGTCCGATAGCGAAATTACGCACGGGTATATATCCCTCGAATTTTTTTCCAACCTTGGCAATGGCCACTTCCTGGTAGGACAATCCGAAGCTGCGGAAAATGAACACGAGGGAATTGATCACCGGCAAGACGGCAAGTGACTCGAGCGGCATGCGTGATTGCCCGAGAAAGAATGTGATCAGGGGATGCACACCCAGTGCGAGAATGGACGTCATCGCCAGCGGATAATAGAACCGATAGATGCTCCGATATGTCATTCCTTCATCGGAGTCGTCGACAGTGTTCAGGGCGTCACGGACGGTGCGGCGTGCCATGAAATAACTGGTCGCAGCTTCGGCGGTGACTCCCACCGAGAGAGAAATCGCACCAGCTACGCTGCCCGGCAGATCGGCCAGCAGATAGAGCAGCAGCGCTGTACCGGCCATGCCACCGAGACGAATGACCGTTCCATAGGCGACCAGGCGTGTGCGGTTGTTGCGTATGAGCAGCCCCTGATAAAAACGCCGTACCCCGATCGCAGCCGGCCAGGGCAGGAGGAGCGCCGTGGTGAGGTGCGTCAGATGCGCAACCTTGGGCGGCAGACCGATCAGTCCCTCCGCCACGAGCGGAAAGACCGGCGGCAGCACGAGAATGATCATGATGAGTGTGATAATGCCGTTCGCGGAATTTGTGAAATTCCGGAGCATCAGGTAGGAGCGCCGATTGGTCACCAGCGCAGTGGATGCGCTCATGATCATGATGATGGGCGCCTCCACGATCAGGGCGAAGGAAAACGCCACGCCGTAGGCCGCGAGATTGTACTTCGGTTCCGCCAGCCGTGCGATGATGGCGGCGAGGAACGGGCCTTCGACGGACATCATCAGCCAGGTCGCGAACAGCGGCAGCCAGAATACGAAAATGCCGCGCCAGGTCGGTATACCCTCGTTCTTGTGCATCATTACAATGAATCGGATTCGCCGCTGAGATGCAACAGCACGCATGCGCACTCCCTCAGCGCGCGGCGGCTCATGTTCCCATCACGGTTCGGATGATCAGCACTCGACCGCGAGCAGCGTCACGTCATCTTCGATGAAGCGCATATCCTGATGGTCGGAGATCGCGTCGTACACCTGCCTGGTGACCTCGCTTGCATCTCCCTGGGACCCGGCAAAGGCCGCCGCCAGCCGGTCGATACCGAACTCCTCACCCGACTCTCCTCCGGCTTCGAGAATGCCGTCGGTATACATCATCAGCTGTGCGCTGTCGTTTAGCTGCACCTCCGCTGTTTCATAGGTCGATGACCGGAATACGCCCACGGGTCGTCCGCCCGCATCGAGCCTCACAGGCTGACCGCCGCCATCGCGCAGCAGCATGGGGGGATGCGCGGCGAGGACGTAGCGCAGCATGCCGGACTCGATCACCATGAATGCCCCGGTGGCATAGAGTACATCGTCGTCGGCATGCAGGGCCTCGTACATCCGGCGGTTCAGCGTTGTGACGAACGCCCCGGGATCCTCGATGTCTTTCTGATCGTCGATCAGGATGCGCAGCAACGCGGAAAGAACACCGGCTTTCGCGCCGTGCCCCGACATGTCCGCCAGCCACAGCATGAGGCGTTCGCCCGACAGGTCATGCCAGCCGAAAATGTCGCCGCTGAGATGACAGTACGACTCCAGCACCGCGCTCAACCGGCACGGGGCGTGCTCCGGCAGCTGTGTGGGAAGCAATGCGTACTGCAGCTTGTGCGCCTTGGCGAGTTCGTCTTCCATCACCTCCATGAAATGTGGCCGGTAGAAAAAAAACTGCTGCGGCGTGACAAGGCTCTGCTTCTCAGTCGACGGTGTTTTTTTCGGACACCACTCCGGTTCGGTATCAAGCTCTACTGTTGAGAGCAGCTGCTCGAGCGCATCGCCGACCTTGCCTCCGGACTGAAGTGGGTAGGAGAGATCGAACAGTTGAGAAGCGGTATTGAGTAGTTTGCGCATGGATCAGGACTATTATTTCTGTGGCAGTTTTGTCATGAAAAATTCAAGTTCCCCACCCGGGGTAATCTCGTCATGTGTAATATAGCGGCGATGGAGCTGTTTCCCGTTGAGTACGATACGCGCGACGTGGACGTTCTCGCGGCTCTGGTCGTGTGCGGTGATGGTGAAGGTTTTGCCGTCGTCCAGGTGCAGCACGGCCCGGCGCAGGGAGGGACTGCCGAAGCAGTACCTGTCCGATCCCGGGGCGACGGGATAGAAACCCATGGCGCTGAAGATGTACCAGGCGGACATCTGCCCGCAGTCGTCGTTGCCGCAGAGTCCGTCCGTGGCGTTCGCGTACATACGGTCGAGGATCATGCGCACCTTCGCCTCGGATTTCCACGGCGAGCTTGTCCAGTTGTAGAGATAGGGAATGTGGTGTCCGGGCTCGTTCCCATGCACGTAATTCCCGATGATGCCGTCGCGCGTAATGTCTTCGGTGCGTTCGATGTAGCGGTCGTCGATGTCCATGACAAAGAGCGTATCAAGGAAACGGATAAAGGCTTCCTCGCCGCCCATGACGTCGATGAGTGACGCGGGATCCTGCGGAACGTACAGCCCGTAATTCCATGCGTTGCCTTCGATAAAACCCTGTCCGTGCGTGTCGAGGGGATCGAACGGCGCGACCCAGCTGCCGTCATTCCTGCGCGGACGCATGAAACCGCTTTCCGCATCATAACACGCGCGCCAGGATTCCGCGCGGCGCAGGAATTCCTTCTCCGTCTCCTCGTCTCCCACCACGCGTGCCAGTTGTGCGATCGCCCAGTCGTCATACGCGTACTCCAGCGTCTTGCTGACGGAGGAACTGTTGCCATCATGTGGTACGTAGCCGAATTCCAGATAATCTCCTATGCCATCATACGGAGCATAGGTCGCGGTGGCGATGCAGGCGTCCAGTGCCCCCTGCAGATTCCGCGTGTATACGCCTTTCACTGCTGCATCAGCGATGGGGGAAATACCGTGATAGCCGATCATGCACCAGTTTTCGTTTGCGTGATGCGACCACACCGGCAGCATGCCGTGCACGCTCTGCCGCTGATGCGCGAGCATGGATTCGACCATGTCGCGTGTGCGCTCAGTCTGCAGCAGGGTGAATAACGGATGCAGGGCGCGGTAGGTGTCCCAGAGAGAGAACGTGGTGTGATTAGTAAAACCGTCCGAGCTGTGGATGTTCTGGTCGAGCCCGCGATAGCGTCCGTCGACGTCCTCGTAGA
>PKTF01000372.1 GCA_002869275.1 Ignavibacteria bacterium
ACTCCGGTGGCCGCGACAGCCGAGAAATTTTTTGGCACACCTGGTGTCGTGTTTGTCACCCTTGCCGCATTAGCTGCCTTCATATCGGTATCCAACGCCGGCATGCTCAGTGCCTCACGGTACCCGCTGGCCATGGCCCGCGACCATCTCATGCCGCGCATTTTCTACCGCTTGAGTCGCAGGGGAACACCCATCGTCTCGATCCTCTCAACTCTTGCGATCGTAATCCTCATTATGCTTTTCCTTGATCCCGCCGGCATCGCAAAACTGGCGAGCGCTTTCCAACTCATGATGTTCGCTCTTGTTTCGCTGGCCGTCATTGTCATGCGCGAGTCTCGTATCGAGTCGTACGATCCCGGATATCGTTCATTCCTCTATCCATGGATGCAGATCGTGGGTATCGTGGCTCCGGGGGTTCTCATCGTGCATATGGGAATGATGTCCATCCTCTTCAGCCTCGGTCTGCTGCTTACCGGGATGCTGTGGTATTTTTTCTACGCGAAGGGGAAGATCGGCCGGACCGGCGCCATCTACCACGTGTTCGAGCGTCTGGGCCGGTCGCGGTATGACGGGTTGGATCATGAACTTCGCGGCATCATGAAGGAGAAGGGACTGCGGGACGAGGATCCGTTTGACCAGATCGTCGCACGAAGCATGGTGATCGATCTCAAACAGCATGTCGAATTCGAGGACGTCGTTGACCAGGTGTCCGGATGGCTCTCGCACATCGTACCGCACACACCGTCTGAGATCAGCCAGCAGTTCATGGAAGGAACACGTATCGGCGCAACGCCCGTCACCCACGGGGTGGCATTACCGCACCTGCGGGTGGACGGACTCGAGGAAGCTGAGATGATTCTCGTACGCGCGCGTGAGGGAATTCACATCTGCTTCAACAATCCCCTGACCGGTCATGACGAGGAGGAGCAGGTTTCAGCCACGTTTTTCCTCGTCAGTCCGGAAAAGAATCCCGGTCAGCATCTGCGCATCCTCGCGCAGATAGCCGGACGCGTTGATGACGATAACTTCATTCCTTCCTGGGAAGCTGCCGGCACAACCGAGGAACTGAAAGAATCTCTGCTGCGCGACGAACGTTCGCTTTCGCTACTCATCGAAAGTGGCGGATTGGCATCGCCCATGATCGGTCAGCCCCTCAAAGACATTCATCTGCCCGAGGGCTGCCTGGTGACCTGGCTTCGGAGGAACGATGATGTCCTCGTCCCCCGCGGCAGCACGGTTGTGGAAGAGGGAGACCGTCTGACTGTCATCGGAGACCCGTCAGCTATCCGTCTGTTTCGCTCTGAATACGTGGCAGGACCGCAATCGCGAAGGGAAAGGCGAGCTCAGAACAAAGGGAAAACCTGACCTACATACACATTCTTTGAGGAGGAGAAATGACAGAAGTTCTCGAGTATCTCGAACATGCCGTTCGCATGTACGCACTGAATATCGTTTGGGCGATTCTCATTTTCATCATCGGGCGCTTGGTGGCAAAGGCCATTGCCTCCCTCACAAGGAAAATGATGAAGAAGCGCGATGTGGATGAAATGCTGACGCGTTTCGTCGGCAACATCGTGTACGCGTTAATCCTGACAGCGGTGATCATCGCCGCGGTCGGACAGCTGGGTGTGGAAACCACGTCGCTCGTGGCGATCATCGGTGCAGCCGGTCTTGCCATAGGATTGGCCCTCCAGGGTTCACTCTCGAATTTTGCGGCCGGAGTGATGATTATCATCTTCCGTCCTTTCAAAGCGAAGGATTACATCAAGGCGGCGGGAGAGGAAGGCACTGTTCGTGAGGTGTCAATTTTTACGACCACACTCCTTAAACTTGACAACCGTGTGGTGATCATTCCCAACGGAGCAATCACCGCCGGGAGCATCATCAACTATACCGCAGAGGAAAAACGCCGTGTCGATCTCGTTTTCGGTATCAGTTACAGTGACGATATCAAGAAAGCGAAGGATGTCATGATGGAGGTTCTCACCACCGATGAACGCGTACTGAAGGATCCCGCTCCCACTGTGGGCGTGCTCGAGTTGGCGGACAGCAGTGTGAACTTTGCCGTGCGTCCCTGGGTGAAGACCGCGGATTACTGGCCGGTGTATTTCAGCACCGTGGAGAGAATGAAGCAGAGGCTGGATGCGGAGAACATCACCATACCGTTCCCGCAGCGCGACGTACATATGTTCCAGCAGAACAACTGAGCAGCACAGAGTATCTCCAGTCAGGAACGATGAGTTCAGCACGGGAGTGCAACAAGCCGAAGCGGTTTGCGTACACCGTGCTATACTTCATTGAGATAGAGAGGTAGACTTTGAATCAAAAATCATTTTCTCTGACATCCCGCAGCGTTCTCGGCGTACTCATCCTGCTGCTCGGTATTGTTCTCACTCTGGGAAATTTCGATATCATCGACGCACCTGAAGTGATACGTTTCTGGCCGGTTCTCCTCGTATTGTTCGGGCTGCTCAAAGCCCTGCAACCGGGTGGCACGGGCGGACGCGTGTTCGGCGGTGCGATTGCGTTCATCGGGGCCATGATGATTCTTAACCGGCTCGATATGTTCAACTTCGATTTCTGGGATTTCTGGCCGCTCCTGCTTGTCGCGATCGGTGCGTCGCTCGTGTTTCGCACACGGTCACGTCCGGATTTCGAAAAGGAAGATTCCGCCAACGATTTCGTGAGAGGAACAGCGATCCTCGGCGGTATCGAACAGAAGAACTCGTCTCAGCAGTTTCGCGGCGGGGAGATCAGTGCAGTCCTCGGCGGACACACTCTCGATCTGCGCGACGCCGAAATTCTCGAACATGATACGGCCACACTCGACCTGTTCACCTTCATGGGCGGGGTGGAACTGCGCGTACCGCAGAACTGGACCATCATCGTTGAAGGGTCCGCCTTCATGGGCGGTTTTGAAAACAAGACACGCGGAGCTGGTGACGCGAAACAGAAGCTCATCATCAAGGGCCAGGCCATCATGGGAGGCGTGGAAATCACGAACTGAGGGCGGCATCCTCGCGATGCACATGGAATTCTCATGTAAGCCGGCACGGTTGGATTGAACTGATCGTGCCGGTTTTCTGTTGTCATGGAAAGCCGTATGTTTCGGCGACGATCCAAGATAGAACTCCATAATCCGTTTTTCATTACAGCACCTTGAAAGGAGGCCTCATGGCTTTTCAACTTCCCGATCTGCCGTTTGCCAAGGACGCGCTCGCGCCCTTCCTGACCCCGGAAACCTTTGATTACCACCATGGCAAGCATCATGCCGCCTATGTCAACAACGCCAACAACCTGGTGAAAGACACACCCATGGATGACATGGCGCTGGAAGATGTCATTCTCAAGGCAGCGGCGGACGGCAATACCGGCCTGTTCAACAACACCGCCCAGATCTGGAATCACACCTTTTTCTGGAACTGCATGTCCCCGAACGGCGGTGGTGCACCGACCGGAAAGATCGGTGAACTGATCGCGCGTGACTTCGCGAGCTTCGACGATTTCAAGGAGAAGTTTACGAAAGCTGCAGTAACGCTGTTCGGCAGCGGATGGGGCTGGCTGGCACTCAATGACGAGGGCAAGCTCGAACTGCTTCCTCTCGCCAACGCCGACACGCCCATTCACCACAACAAGAAGGCACTGCTCACCGTCGACGTGTGGGAGCACGCATACTACATCGACTACCGCAACGCACGTCCGAAGTTCGTCGAGGGCTTCTGGGACGTGGTCAACTGGGACTGGGTGAACAAGCAGATAGGCTAATCCCAGCATTTATCTTTGCAGTACGAAGCAGCCCGATATTGTTGTACCGGGCTGTTTTTTATGCGGTACGGTGTGCGCCGTACGCAATACGCAAGAAGGGAAATTATCGCTTGGGAACTACCATATGTGGAGGCGCCACGACGCGCCGATGCCGGCCGTCAGATCCGGCGCGAGCACCGTCGTCCATTTGGGGTTGGACTCCGTTTCACCCGGCGTATTGAGGGCGATACCCGCGGATGCGTCCAGAATGAGATCCGGCGTCAGGCTCCATGCGAGTCCGGCCCCGGCCATGTGCATCGCCGGGGCGTAGCCCGGGAGTTCGCCATACACTTCGACGAAACCCTGCAAATCACGGTGCATCGAGACGGTGAGATTCGCCGCGTAGAATCCGATGGCAGTGACTACGGAGCCGTCCCAGCGCACCCCTGCGTGGTAACCGAGAGAGACCACGGGCGACAGCGTGTGCGAAAACGCGAGGGCGAGATCGGGGGCAAGCGCATCGACCTGGAAGACCGACGTGCCGGTTTGTGGCATGGAGAGTCCGGCAACGAGCGCGAGGGCGGGGAAAGGTCCCTGTTCCGCGCGCAGCGCGCTTTTAATGCCCACGTTGAGGTAACGCATACCGGCATTGAGGTTGCTCCGCACCGGGTCATCGACACCGTTTCCGTCGAAGAAATTCGGATCGAACTCCCACGAACGCCTGCTGTATCCCGAGGAAAGGCGCAGTTCAAAGCCTTCGGAAAGACCGATACGCAGCAGTCCTTCGGGCAGGTCGAAGTGGTCATGAGAATAAATCGTCCAGGTG
>PKTF01000170.1 GCA_002869275.1 Ignavibacteria bacterium
CGCACCTGCTATGGAATTATCCAGAGAGCACCGCAGCGCACTCGAAGAGATTCTTCAAACCACCGATTCGGACGATGAGCGCCATCGCAACGCGTACCTACTGCTGGAATATGCCCGCGGAGGCGAAACGCATGAGATCGCGTCCAACGTTGGGCTCTCGGAAAGCCGCACACGTTTCTTTCGACGATTGTTCGAGCGCGTGGGTATGGAGATGTTCGAGGACGGTTTCTCGCCCAGGAAGCTTCGTTCCGATAAAGCGCAGACCACGGCGTCTGTGCAGCCGCTGTTGACCGCACAGGAACTGGAGACGCTGCGGGATCTGCTGGAACAGGATCTACCAGACGATCTCCGTACACGGATCACGATCATCGTCTCGTACGCCGAAGGCAGAGACACCAGGTCCATCGCGGAAGACGTCGGCCTTTCCGCCAGCCGCACACGCTACTGGCGCAAGGCCTTCGAACGCGAGGGGATGACGATGTTCTCCATGCACGGCGTTACGTCACCTGCCTCCAGCATCCATCCCGACCAGGACCGCGCACCGGTTTCCGTGTTGCAGGACGCCTCCGGTTCGGATGCCGAGCAGGCCGTCCCGGACATGGATGCAGAGTCGGACGAGCCGAAGCGGACGTCCAGGGCCGCCACTGCTGCGAAAAAGAAGTCCCCCGGATTGCAGATATCCGACAGCTTCACCGAAGCAGGCAGGAAAGTGCTGCGCCTGCATTTCAACGAAATGCTGGAACAGGGACAGAGTTCGGATCTCGGATCTGATCCTGAGGTTGTGCACCGCATGCGCGTGGCGACGCGGCGCATGCGCTCGGCATTCGAAGTGTTTCATGATGCGTTCACAGACAAGACGCGAAAAAAATATCGCAAACCTCTGCGGAATACAGGCCGGGCTCTCGGCGCGGTACGCGATCTCGACGTGCTGATGATGCACATGCACGAGTATGCCGTGGCGCTGCCCGACGAACAGGCAGCGGCGTTTCAGCCCCTCATCAATGAATGGGAAAAGGAACGCGGCAGAAACTTCGAAGCCCTTCTCGCCTACCTGCACTCCGAGGAGTACAACAGTTTCTGCGAAGAGTTCGGTGATTTCATCGACACGGAAGGCAAAGGTGGTACGGAAGAACCATTCGTCATCGAGGGTGTGCCGAAACGCATTGGGGAGATCGCCCCGGTGCTGATCATGGAACGGTATACCGATGTGCTCGCATTCGGTGCTGAACTGGAGACAGCGACGCTCGACCGGCTGCATATGCTCCGCATCCAGTTCAAAAAGCTGCGCTATACGATGGAGTATTTCACTGATCTGCTCGGACCCCATGCACGAAAAACGATCAGGCAGGTGACCGATGTGCAGGATTACCTCGGGCTCCTGCAGGATGATCAGACGGCGGGAGAGATCGTGACAGCGTTCATCCAGGAACTCGACCTGCGGCAGACGACCCTGCCTCTCGGCCAGCGTCTGAACTCCGCTCCCCTGCTGACATACCTTGCCGAACGGCAGTCGCGCAAGCACTCCCTGCTGACCTCCTTCGGTGAAATCTGGGCGCAGTTCACCTCGAAGGATTTCCGGAAACGGTTTCTGAGGGTCCTGCTGCAGGCATAATTCCGACAACCCCTACATGAGCAGGTAAACGATCAGGCCCAGGCCTGTGACCAGCACGAGGCCGAAACCGGGCAACGTGAATTTCCTCAGGGAGGGTGCGCCGAGGGAGAACGCAATTCCTGCTTTCACAATGGTATTCACAACAACGGCGATAAGAATGGATATGCTCGCCGTCGTCTCGGTGATCGTACTTTTCGATAAATTCGCCATGGACAGTGTGATGGCGTCGACGTCTGTCAGTCCGGCCAGTCCGGCAGCAAGAAAAACGCCGCTGCTCCCCATGTACATCTCCGCCGCTTTCGAGACAAAAATGATCAGGGCGAAAATGAGCCCGAACTTGATGGCCGACATCAACTCGAACGGATTCTTCAAATCCACTTCCGTGGTCGTCTGCTTGCGACGTCCGAAAAGCAGCAACAGGCTTGCCAGCACACCACTCGCGGTGAGGATGGCAAGGAAAGGCCACATGTAGGCGAGCAGCGAACGGTTGACCACTGCGATCTCAATGAGAATCCGTGGGTACATGATGGTGCAGGCCAGCACGATGGCGGAGGCAAAGGTTTTGCCCAGCTCCGGCGCCTCACGGCTTTTCTGGGAAAAGGACAACGTGACCGCGGTGCTGGAAACGAGCCCGCCCATCATTCCCGTCAGAGACAGGCCCTTTTTCGACCCAAATATCTTCACCAGCACATACCCGGCGAAACTGATCCCCGCGATGAGTACAACCATGTACCACACCTGGCGCGGATTCAGTACATCGAGCGGACCCATCGTCGTGTCGGGCAGCACGGGCAACACGATCGCTGTAATGATAGCGAACTTCAGCGTTGCGTAGATATCCTCTTCCTGTACATGCGCGATCACTTTCTGCAGCGGATCCTTGAGCGACAGAAACAACGTCAGTACCACACTTGATGCGATGGCGATTGCATAGTATTCTGCGTGGATGAGCGCGCCGAGAACGAACACGATCATCGCGGCGACCTCGCTGGTGGCACCGTGGGATCCATCGCGCGCTTCGAGATAATATGACGCCACGACCAACGCCATGAATCCCGCCGACAGTACCCCGAGCATCCAGGGTGATATGGCACCTCCGAGCAGGGCCGCCAGGAAGCCGAAGAGCGCGATGAGGGGGAACGTGCGAATCCCGGCAAAAAGCATGCGGTGTTCTTCCTGTGCGCGCTCGCGCTCGAGTCCGACAAGCGCTCCGACCAGCAGGCTGATACCGGCCTTCTGGAACAAAACGGCGAGGTCATCGCCGTGTGACGACTGCATCTGGAGAAGTATCAGCGAAATCACCATGACTGACTCTGTTCATGAAGAGGAACAGCCGGAATATAGCTTTTGAGCGAGAGAGAAGGAATTTTCCTCCGATTATTTCATCGAAATCCCATCTTGCATTCGTTACTTCTTTCACATATATTCAATGTAGACAATTAACTCGATGTTTGTGATATGTCAATAATCTTTTCAAAAGCATGTGAATACGGGATTCAGGCGACGTTGTATATCGCGACGATCGCCGACCGGCGCGTCGGCATCAAGGAAGTCGCGAAGGAGTTGAACATTCCGGTGCATTTCCTGGCGAAAATCCTGCAGTCCCTGAGCGAAAAAGGAGTCCTGGCATCTTACAAGGGCGTGCAGGGCGGCTTCACCCTCAAGCGCTCCCCGGAAAAGATCTATTTGATCGACGTGGTCGAGGCCATCGACGGACTCGAATTCTTCGACAAATGCGTGCTCGGCTTCCCTGGCTGCGGCACTGGTAAACCCTGTCCGGTACATGACCGTTGGGGCGCCGTACGCGACACCATCCGGGAGATGCTCAGCAAGGACTGCATCGCCACGCTGCTCCCCGCTTCCCGAGAAAAAATCGCAGACGTCATCGCTGATCTGCACAGCAAAATCTAATTCATTTACTATTAATGTCGATAATCGACTCGATAATCTATTTTGAAAGTCTGACCGAATGAAAGCAACGATGCACCTCAAGGCGCTGGTCCCGGCCGATGGACAGCAGCTGCGCTTCTGGATACAAACCCTTTTTGTCGCCCTCTGCCTGTGGATCGGAGTAGAATTCACCCTCTGGTACTACTGGCATGAGGGCACTGGAGACATCTTTGTCACTCGTCCACCCGGCGTGGAGGGATTTCTGCCCATCTCGGCTCTCATGAGTCTCTGGTACCTGCTGCTGAGCGGCACGATTCATCCGGTGCATCCGGCGGGACTGTTCATCCTGATTGCCTTCGTCGTGATGTCGGTTGTTCTCAAAAAATCCTTCTGCAGCTGGCTCTGTCCGGTCGGCACTTTGTCGGAGAACATCGGAGAGTTCGGGAAAAAAATCTTCGGCCGCAATTTCGGCGTCTGGCGTTGGCTCGACTACCCCCTGCGATCGATCAAGTATCTGCTGCTGGCGTTCCTGGTCTACGTGGTGTTTTTTCAGATGGACGTTCCCTCGCTCGGAGCGTTTCTGGACAGCCCGTACAACCGCGTTGCCGATGTTAAAATGTTTATGTTCTTTAAGGATATCTCTCAAACATCCATCATTGTCATCGGCATCCTCGTGCTGTTCTCCCTGATCATCCGGAACTTCTGGTGCAGGTACCTGTGTCCGTATGGAGCGCTGCTCGGCTTCATCGGCCTCCTCAGCCCGTTCCGTATAACCCGCAACGCGGCATCGTGCATCGATTGTTCGCAGTGCGCGAAAGTCTGTCCCAACCGCATCGCGGTCGACCGTCTGAAAGTAGTGATGTCGGATGAATGCACTTCCTGCATGGCCTGCGTTGATGCCTGTCCGGTATCGCAGACCCTTCAGATGAAAGCATCTCGAAAAAGCACGTTCAGCGTCAGCAGCCGCCGGGTCGCGGCAGCAGTGGTAGGACTCTTCGTCGCCATCACCGGTCTCGCCATGCTCACGGGTAACTGGGCGAGCAGCGTGAATGAAACCGAGTATTCACGCCGCATCCAGGATATCGACAATCCGATCTACCAGCATAACCAGGGGAGCGCGCCCCCGGAACCAGCAACCGCACCGCGGCAGAGCGCACCATCGGCACCGGCTGCTCAGCCCTGACAGAAGATGACCACCACCACCATAGAGGAGATTCGTATGAAAACCGTTTTCACCATCCTGCTTCTGAGCACTGTCCTTGTCGGCACGGCCACCGCGCAGTCCGTTGAGTTTTCAGGACAGTTTCGTGAGCGCAGCGAGTTCAACGACAAGTCCTTCAATGAGGATCAGCATCACGATGTCTACCATTTGCTGCGCACCCGCCTGAAAGCCACTGCCACCGTCAACGAACAGGTCACAGTGGTACTCGAGGCACAGGATGCCCGCACGTACGGCGAGGAATCCAGCACGTTCAATTCGGGCGCCATGCATTTTGATCTGCGCCAGGGCTACCTCGAGCTGACCGACTGCGCCGGCGGACTGCTATCGGCGAAACTCGGGCGCCAGGCTCTCGTGTATGCAAATCAGCGCTTTATCGGGGCCATCGACTGGCATAATTTCGGACAGACCTTCGACGCGGGTGTGGTCACCTTACACGCCGGTGACTTCAGCATCGACGCACTCGGCGCCGCGGTTGCCCGTAATTCCAACACTCCGGAGTACATGCGCGATGTATTCCTGACAGGCGCCTGGGTGAAATGGAATCCGGCCGAGACTCGTCAGTCCATCCAGGCCTTTTTTCTGTTCGACACGCCGAACACCGGCGTTGTTCGGCAGAACCGCCAGACGGCCGGCATCTACGCGGGCGGACATTTCGGCATGTTCGACTACGAGGTCGACGCAGCCATGCAGACAGGTGATTATCTTCCCGACGGAAGCGACAGCCGCGACATCTCCGCCAACATGGTCGGTGTGCGCGCCGGGTACAGGATCCCGGATGCTGCCGGACTCCGTATCGGTGTTGGTTTCGACATGCTGTCGGGACAGGACTTCGACGACATGACCACCTTCGGGGCCTTTCACACGCTGTACGCCACGAATCATAAGTATTACGGGTACATGGATTACTTCCTCAACATTCCCGCCGCAACGGCCGGAATGGGCCTGCAGGATATCATCATTCAGCTGAGCGCCGCCCCGGTGAAGGGCCTGACCCTGGGCGTGGATGCACATCTCTTCAGTACGGCCGTGGATCCGGCAGATGTTTCAGGCATGCCGGAAAGCGCGACCGGAACGATCGGAACGGAAATCGATTTCACCGCGAAGTGGAAGGTCGCCAAGATCGTCGGGATGACGCTCGGATTCTCCATGTTCAGCGGAGACGAAAACCGCGTGGTCCTGCTCGGTACAGAAGACAGCAGCAGCTGGGCGTACCTGATGACCGCGGTGAACTTCTAACCACCTGTTCTATCAAACTCAATATGTCATGAAATCAACTATTCAGTTTTTCATCCCTCCTCCGCAGTGGCGACTGCCGGTTCTCCTGCTGCTCGGAATCTTCGTGGGATTGGGGGCCTTCGTGCTGCACATCTCGAAGGCGACGTCCTATCTCTCCGATGATCCGACGACTTGCGTGAACTGCCATGTGATGGCACCGCAGTACGCTACCTGGCAGCATGGGAGCCACGGCCGCAATACCAGCTGCAACGATTGCCATGTGCCGCACGACAATATCTTGCGGACGTACGCCTTCAAAGCCAGCGACGGGCTGCGGCATGCCACCATGTTCACCCTTCGGATGGAGCCGCAGGTCATTCGCATCAAGGAAGCAGGTGTCGGCGTCGTGCAGGAGAACTGCATTCGCTGCCATGGTGACCTGGTGCACCGCGTGTCCTCCGGCAGCCTCACGGCCATGCAGGCCGCGGCTGACGAGGGGCTGCTCTGCTGGGACTGCCATCGTGAAGTACCACACGGTACTGTCAACAGCCTTGCATCTACACCCTACGCGCGCGTGCCCGTTCCCGGCAAGGTCGCACCCGACTGGCTGCGCGATTACCTCACTTCAGATCGTGAATAGAAACAACGCACTTCAGGAGCACTCATGAAACGTAAAGTAATGGACATCGTTCAAGAAAAACCCTGGATGGGATGGGCAATTTTCCTCGGGACCATCGTGGTGGTTTTCCTGATCGGCCTGCTCGCTGCATCCATCATGGAACGCCGAGGCGAAGCCGACCTGGTCGTTCAGGCGAAACCCATCGCAGACTGGGAACCCCGAAATGAAGTCTGGGGCGAAAACTATCCTCGAGAATACGAAACCTACGTTGCCACCGCCGATACCAGTTTCCTGAGCAAGCACGGCGGTAACGGGATGATCGACTATCTCGAGAAGTACCCCAACCTGGTCATTCTGTGGTCAGGGTACGCGTTCTCCCGTGATTACAACCAGGGCCGCGGGCATTACCATGCCGTCAAAGATATTCAGAACACCCTCCGTACCGGCGTTCCGATGCCGGGGACCTGCTGGACATGCAAGAGCACTGACGTACCGCGTGTAATGAACGAGCGCGGCGTTGGAGAGTTCTACAAGGACAAATGGATCAACCTCGGTGAGGAAATCGTCAACAACATCGGCTGCCAGGACTGCCACGACCCGAAGACGATGAACCTGCGCATCACACGCCCCGCCCTGGCCGAAGCCTTTGAGCGCCGCGGCAAGGACATCTCTGAAGCCACGCACCAGGAGATGCGTTCACTTGTGTGCGCACAGTGCCATGTAGAGTATTATTTCAAGGGCAAAGAAGAAAAATACCTCACCTTCCCGTGGGACAAGGGTTTCTCGGCCGAGGACATGGAAGCGTACTACGATGAAGTCGGACACACGGATTTCGTTCACACCATCAGCAAGGCTCCCATCGTCAAAGCTCAGCATCCGGACTATGAACTGTTCATGACCGGAGTGCATGCGAAGCGGGGTGTTTCCTGCGCTGACTGTCACATGCCGTATCGCAGTGAAGGTGGTGTGAAGTTCACCAACCACCGTATCACCAGTCCGCTCGAAACCATCTCCACCTCATGCCAGCCCTGCCACCGCGAAAGTGAGGAAGACCTGCGCCAGGACGTTGAGGAGCGCCAGGACAGGATCGAGGAACTCCGTCAGCTCACCGAATCCGCACTCGCGAAAGCACATATCGAAGCCGGGTTCGCCTGGGAAAAAGGCGCGACCGAGAGTGAAATGCAGCCGATCCTGCAGCTGATTCGTCAGTCGCAGTGGCGTTGGGACTACGTAGCCGCAGCCAACGGGCTCGGTTTCCACTCCCCGGTCGAGGCCGGACGCACCCTGGGCGGGGCGATTGACAGAGCGCAGAAGGCCCGCACGTTGATCGTACGCGTTCTTGCCAGGCACGGATGGACAGACGAAATTCCCCTGCCCGATATTTCCACCAAGGCCAAGGCGCAGGCATTCATCGGGCTCGACATGGAGAAGAACCGCGCTGAAAAATCGGAGTTCATCAAAACGGTCGTTCCGACCTGGATGGAGAACGCCGCAAAGCGTGAAAGCACCTACGGCGCCGCACGCTGATAATCTTTAATAGATACAGAAAAACGGTCCCTGCACGCAGGGACCGTTTTCTTTAGGGGGGTGAGCGACGGGGATTGAACCCGCGACCCTCAGAGCCACAATCTGATGCTCTACCAACTGAGCTACGCCCACCATAAATAAGCATGGCAATATAAGGAGATTTTTACGCATGGGCAACATGTTATGTCGAACGCTTCGCACTGCATGAGCCCCGTAAACGGCCAGGCCCTATTCAGCCGCAGTTCCACACCTTGCACCAAGATATTTTTTTCCCTAATTTGCATGACTTGGAATGACTGGACATGAATGCAAAGAGAAAACATATCCCTGTGCGTTTATCCGGTCTGGCGGATGGCCATCATGAACTGTCGTACTCCGTGTCCCCGGCAGACATCGATCTACCCGGAGAATTCGGTACATCAGTCTCGGTGAACGTGGATCTCGACAAGTCCCACAGCCAATCTGCCCTGCATATAACGATTGACACCGAGGCAGAATATCTCTGCGACCGCTGTCTCGATCCTGTCAGGCTTGCAGTGCAATCGGATTTCATGGTGATCTACACGCATGAAAGTTCCGAGAAGCGACCTGATGATACCGAAATACGACAGATCGACGTGAACGATCCCATCATCGATCTGGCAGAGGACGTACGTGATGCAGCACTGTTGTGCATCCCGATGCGACGCATCTGCGGCGAGGATGCCGCGGGCAACCCCCTCTGCAAAAGCCCTGTCCCGGACGAGCACAACGCCGAAAAGGCTGTACGGACCGACCCGAGATGGGATTCGCTTAAGTCATTGAAACTGGATCAATAATACAATACTTGTTTTCTGGAGATTGTCATGCCCAATCCGACTCATCGTCACTCGAAGGCCCGCACGGCGAAACGCCGCACGCATTACAAGGCCACGGCCGCCTCGACTTCCAAGTGCGATAACTGCGGTGAGACCAAGCTGCAGCACCGTGTATGCCCCAACTGCGGGTACTACAAGGGTCGCTCCATCATCACTCCGAAACTCTAACACCGCCTGACGCGGTAAGGATCACAGGCGCCTGTCGTGGTAACAATTGCTGTTGACGCAATGGGCGGGGACTTCGCCCCTCGCAATATCGTCGAGGGAGCGCTGGCTTGTATCCGTGATCCACGCTGTGATTTCAACATTCTCCTTGTCGGCCGGGAAGATGCCATACGCGAGCATCTGCCGGCCGATTTGCCGTCACAGCTCTCCATCCACCATGCAGATGAAGTCGTCGATATGCACGACTCCATCTCTGTTGCGATGAAACAGAAGAAGCAGTCGTCGATGTACACATCCCTCGAGCTGCACCGCGACGGTGAAGTGCACGGTTTTATCAGTGCCGGCAACACGGCTGCGATGATGGCTCTCTCCACGCTCATCCTCGGACGCCTGCCGGGCGTCGAGCGACCGACCATCGGCACCTTCCTGCCTTCGCAGAAAGGACCGGTGCTGCTGATCGATGCGGGAGCGAATGTCGACAGCAAGCCGTCGCATCTCATGCAGTTCGGTATCATGGGCAGCGTGTTCACCGAGCAGATGATGAGCAAAGCCACACCCAGGGTGGGGCTGCTCAATGTCGGCGAGGAGGAAAAAAAGGGCAACGACGCATCCATTGAAGCCTGGCCCCTGTTGAAAGGCGCGCCGATCAACTTCATCGGCAATGTCGAGGGGCGTGATATCCTCAAAGGCACCGCGGATGTGGTCGTCTGTGATGGATTCACGGGAAACATCATACTGAAATTCGCGGAGTCCTTCCCCGGACTGCTGAAGAGCAAGTTTTACGATTTTGCCGAGCGCGGCTTCCTGCACAAGATCTGGGCGGGACTCATGGGTCGCACACTGAAAGGCATGATCCGGGACTGGGACTACCAGGAACATGGCGGCGTTCCGCTCCTCGGAGTCAACGGCGTCAGCATTATCGGACATGGCAGTTCAACCCCCAAGGCCATCATGAACATGATATTGAGAGCCAAGGAAATGCTGGACCGCCAGGTTAACACTACTATCCGCGAGGCCATGGCCTCGTCGAATACTATCTCATGATCAGGAAAACGGGAAACCGAATGAACACCGTAGCCATTACTGCCGTCGGGCACTACGCCCCGGAAAAAGTCGTACCGAACAGCCACTACGAATCATATCTCGACACCACGGACGAATGGATCGTCACGCGTACTGGAATCCGTGAACGCCGCTTTCTTGAGAACGGTGCCACCTCCGATCTCGGCGTCGAAGCCGCAAAAATCGCACTAGCACAGCGCGGCATCGGACCCGAGGAAATCGACTGCATCATCGTTGCCACTGTCACCCCCGACATGTTCTTCCCCAGCACCGCAGCCCTTATCCAGCACAAACTGGGAGCGAAAAATGCCTGGGGCTTCGATCTGAGCGGCGCCTGTTCCGGTTTCATCTATGCCGTGTCCACAGGAGTCCAGTTCATCAAGGCCGGGACGCACAAGAAGGTGCTGGTCATCGGTGCCGATAAAATGACGTCCATCACGGATTTCAGCGACCGTAACACCGCCATTCTCTTCGGTGACGGCGGCGCCGCCGTGCTCCTCGAGCCAACGGACGATCCGGAATACGGCATTCTCGATTACGTCAACTACATGGACGGCTCCGGGATGGAAGCCCTGCATATGAAAGCAGGTGGAAGTGCGATTCCGTCGACGGAACAGACCGTCAAAGACAAGATGCACTACATCCACCAGGACGGGAAGGCTGTGTTCAAGGTCGCCGTCGTGGGAATGGCGGATGTGTCCGTCGAGATCATGGAGCGCAACAATCTGAAATCAGAGGATGTCGCGTGGCTCGTACCGCATCAGGCCAACATGCGCATCATCCAATCCACGGCGCATCGCATGGGTATTCCCATGGAACGCGTCATGGTGAACATTGATCGGTACGGCAACACCACAGCCGCAACCATCCCGAGCTGCCTCGCAGAGTACTATGGAGACGGACGCCTGAAGAAAGGCGACAACATCGTGCTGGCCAGCTTCGGCGCAGGCTATACCTGGGGCGGTATCTACGTACGCTGGTCGATTTGAGGAACGCATGATGAACACTGCATTTCTTTTCCCCGGACAGGCTTCCCAGTATGTCGGCATGGGCAAGGATCTCCACGATTCCATCGGCCAGGCACGCGAACTCTTCGATATCGCCAACGACATCATGGGCACGGACCTGAAGAAAATCTGCTTCGAGGGTCCTGCAGAGGAGCTTAAGCAGACGAAATACACCCAACCCGCGATTTTCGTACACAGCGTCATCATCGCCGGCCAGCTCGAAATGCAGCCCGTTGCCGCGGCCGGACATTCACTGGGCGAATACAGCGCACTCGTGTCTGCCGGCGCCCTGAGCTTTGAAGACGGACTTCGTCTCGTCAAGAAGCGTGGAGAGCTGATGCAGGAGTCCGGCACGCGATCGCCCGGCACTATGGCCGCGGTTATCGGCGCTGAGGCCGACGTCGTGGAAGAAGCCTGCAAGGAGGCCGCCGAGGCCGGCATCGTCCAGCCCGCGAACTTCAATTCTCCCGGACAGATCGTGATTTCCGGAAGCATCGAGGGCATCGACCGTGCCATGGCCGTTCTCAAAGAGAAAGGCGTGCGCATCGTTAAAAAGCTTCCCGTCAGCGGGGCGTTCCATTCGCCACTCATGCAGTACGCGCAAGACGAACTTGGCGCGGTTCTCGCAGAGACTCCGATCCAGGACGCGCGCTTCCCGGTGTACAGCAACGTCAGTGCGGCTCCCGTGACCGAGGCCGCCGCCGTGCGTGATAATCTCCTGAAGCAGGTGACCAGTCCGGTACTCTGGCATCGCAGCATGCAGAATATGGTTGCCGACGGAATTGAACATTTCGTGGAAACCGGACCTGGCAATGTGCTGCAAGGTCTGCTCAAACGCATCAGCGGTGAAACGCCCTGCATTGCTGTGGGCACCCTCGAAGAGCTGCAAAGTGTCAAATAACGTATATTACAGAGCCGACCTATCCCATTCATGGAAGGAGCGATCATGAGCCAGTTGAAGGATAAAACCGCCATCGTCACCGGAGGTGCACGTGGCATCGGACGTGCCATCGTGGAGCAGTTCGCCGACGAAGGCGCGGCGATTGCCGTATTCGACGTGGCTTTTCCTGATGATTTTGAAGGTTTTGCGAACGGGATCCGCGAAAAAGGTGGGAAACTCGAAGCTTACACTGTCGATATCACCAGCAGCGAAGCCGTGGAGGAAGCCTGTTCCACCGTCGCAGCGGATTTCGGCTCCATCGATATTCTCGTTAATAATGCGGGCATCACGAGAGACAAGCTGCTGCTGCGCATGGGCGATGACGACTGGGACAAGGTGATGGAAGTCAATCTCAAGGGAAGCTTCCTCATGACACGCACCGTCGCAAAAACCATGATGCGCCAGCGAAAAGGGAAAATCGTCAATATCAGCTCCGTTGTGGGTGTGATGGGCAATGCCGGACAGTCAAATTACTCCGCATCAAAGGCCGGACTTATCGGCTTCACCAAGTCGACCGCCAAGGAATTGGCCAGCCGCAATATCAATGTGAACGCCATCGCTCCGGGATACGTGGAGACGGAAATGACGCATGTACTCAGCGAAGAGCAGCTCAAAGCCTTTCTCAACATCATCCCGCTTAAACGCGGCTGTTCACCGAAAGAAATCGCCGACACCGTGACCTTCCTGGCTTCGGAAAAATCTGATTATATTACAGGTCAGGTCATTAACGTTGATGGCGGCATGATTATGTAAATCCTTTATTGGAATTCATTTCTTCATACAATCATCATTTTTTCACTGGAGGAACACATGTCTGAAGACATCACCCAGAAAGTCAAGCAGATCATCGTCAACAAACTTGGTGTGGAAGAAAGCCAGATCAATGAAACCGCTTCCTTTACCAACGACCTCGGCGCCGACTCCCTCGATACGGTCGAGCTGGTCATGGAATTCGAAAAGGAATTCGATCTGACGATCGCAGACGAAGACGCGGAAAAGATCACCACCGTTGGCGACGCTGTTTCCTATATCACCGAAAATCTGAACAAGTAAGCTGCCACTGCTGCTTGCGAATGTTTTTTATCCCGTCCTTTCGGGGACGGGAATCCATTTTGGAGGTTCGACATGAATAGACGACGAGTCGTCGTGACAGGCATTGGTACCGTCAATCCGATCGGACTGTCGGTGCAGGAGTTCTGGAATAACGCGCTCGCCGGGGTCAGCGGCGTCGACAAGATCACTTCGTTTGATGTCTCGGAATACAAGACCCAGTTTGCGGCCGAAGTCAAGGACTTTGCTCCCGAGAATTTCATGGACCGCAAGGCGGCCAGACGAATGGACAAGTTCACGCATTACGCGGTTGCCGCAGCCAATATGGCGATCGACGATGCCGAACTCTCATCCGAAAATACTGACTACAACCGTGCCGGAGTCATCATTGGTTCGGGTATCGGTGGAATGTGGACGAACTGGGATCAGCAGAATATCCTGATCGAGGAGAAATCACCTCGCAGAATCAGCCCCTTCTTCGTCCCGATGCTGATTTCTGATATCGCGGCAGGTCATGTGTCCATCATCCATGGACTCAAGGGCCCCAACTACGCGACCACCTCTGCCTGCGCCACGTCCGCGCATGCACTCGGCGACGCATTCATGCTCATCGAGCGTGGCGATGCCGATGTCATGATTGCGGGTGGTGCCGAATCAGCCATCTGTCCGATGGGCCTGGGTGGCTTCAACGCCGCGCGTGCGCTCTCAACCCGCAATGACGATCCGAAAACTGCCAGCCGGCCGTTCGACAAAGAGCGTGACGGTTTTGTCATGGGTGACGGCGGTGCGATCCTTGTGCTCGAAGAACTCGAACACGCATTGAAACGCGGCGCGACAATCTATGCCGAGTTCAGCGGATTCAGTTTCACTGCGGATGCCTATCACATTACCGAGCCCGCCCCGGGCGGCGAAGGCATCGTACGCTCGATGCGCCAGGCCATCGCGGATGGAGGCCTCGAACTAACCGATGTGGATGTCATCAGCGCACACGGCACATCAACGCTCTACAATGACAGAACGGAAACCACCGCCATCAGGACGGTGTTCGGCGACCACGCCGAGAAACTGAAAATCAATTCGATGAAGTCCATGACCGGACATCTTCTCGGTGCTGCCGGTGCCGTTGAAGCCATCGCCTCGGTCATGATGATTCATACAAAAAAGATACATCCGACGATTAACTACAGCACGCCTGATCCAGAATGTGATCTCGATTACGTTCCCAACACGGCGATCGATCACGACGTGAATGTCGTACTGTCAAACTCCCTCGGATTTGGCGGTCACAATGTTTCACTCCTTTTCCGGAGATATCAGGCTGCTTGATGGGAACTACCGCAGCTTATGCTTCGACTATTTCGTTCTCTCGTATTCAAACGCAGCACCTCGGATAAACGTACTGTGCTCCCTCCTCCTGACAGCGATCAGGAGGAGGAGCGTCTTGCCCTCTCCGCCTTCGCGACTTTTGACGGTGCGGAATTCACACGCCGAACCGGATACCCCATACGTACGGAAGAATACTTCCTCCAGGCCGTCATCCACCGGTCCTATCTCCAGTTATGCCCGCCGGGACAAGTACAGTCCAACGAGCGCATGGAATTCCTCGGCGACTCTATTCTCAATCTTGTCGTCGCGGAATACCTGTACGCCACCTTCCCTGAAGCGGAAGAAGGCCAACTTTCGAAAGTCCGGTCGCGTCTCGTCAGTCGAACCGCCCTGGGTGAGTGTGCAAGGCGGCTGGAACTCGTCGATTTTCTGCTCCTGAGCCCCAGCGCGCATCAGTCCATCAGTGACGGCAGCGAATCGATTCTCGTGGATGCCGTCGAGGCCTTCGTCGCGGCCATCTATCTCGACGGTGGGTATGGCGCAGCGCGCGACTTTATTCACGACCACCTCCTGAAAGCCTTCACCCCCTCGCGTATGAAGCGTGACGACAACTACAAGAGCCGTCTGTTGGAGTACTCACAGGGAAGGGGAATGGGGACACCGCGCTACGTAACGATCGACGAGAGCGGGCCGGATCACAATCCGGTGTTTACCGTCGAAGTGCAGGTCGGCGGCGTGCCGGCCGGCAAGGGAACCGGAGGGAACAAAAAAACCGCGGAGCAGCAGGCTGCCTTACAGGCGCTGTACAGTCTGCAGGAGCAAAACAGTCCCTCCGCATCCTGACACGCATGCAACTCATCCACCTGCCCGGCGCCAACCTACGGTGCCCACAGGGGAACTGACATATCACGTTATTGAACAGAAATCCAATTCCGGGCCACATCATGAACAACACACACCTGTACAACACCCCGTTTGAAATCCGCCACATCGGTCCGAGTGTCGCGGAAGAGCAGGAAATGCTCGCAGCATTGAACGTGCCCTCCCTCGACGCCTTGATCGATCAGACGATCCCCGCCCACATCCGCAGCACTGCTCCCCTCGACCTGCCCGACGGCATGTGCGAGCACGGCTACCTGGCCGAACTGCAGTCCATCGCCGACAAGAACAAGCTCTGGAAAACCTATATCGGATTGGGCTACTACGGGACGAAAACACCCAGCGTCATCCGCCGCAATATTCTTGAAAATCCCGGCTGGTACACGTCCTACACCCCGTACCAGGCAGAGATTTCACAGGGACGTCTCGAAGCCATGCTCAATTACCAGACCATGATTTCGGACCTGACCGGCATGGAAATTGCCAATGCCTCTCTTCTTGACGAGGGCACGGCGGCCGCCGAAGCCATGATCATGGCCAATGGTATCGTCACGCGTGCAGCCGCACGAAAGCACAGTGCGAATTTTTTCGTATCGGATACGGTCTTCCCTCAGACACTGGATATCCTGCACACCCGCGCCGAGCCCCTCGGCTTTGAAATCGTGACTGGCGACGTACGCGACGCGCAGTTCGACGATACGTACTTCGGGGTACTCCTGCAGTATCCTGACGGCAACGGCGCCATCGACGACTACCGCGATGTCATCGCGGCGGCTCACGAGCAGGGTCTGATCGTCATCTTCGCGGCAGACCTTCTTGCGCTCACACAGCTGACTGCTCCGGGCGAACTGGGCGTCGACATCGCCATCGGTAATTCACAGCGCTTCGGCGTTCCGATGGGTTACGGCGGTCCGCACGCGGCCTATTTCGCCACGCAGCAGAAATACGTGCGCCAGATGCCCGGACGCATCATCGGGGTTTCCGTTGACCGTTACGGCAACAGGGCTCTGCGCATGACGCTGCAGACACGCGAGCAGCACATTCGTCGTGAAAAAGCTACGTCGAACATCTGTACTGCACAGGCCCTTCTGGCGGTCATGGCAGGAATGTATGCCGTGTACCATGGTCCGCAGGGGCTGAAAAACATCTCCGCCAGCATCCACCTCGCAGCAGCGGCCATCGATCGCGGACTCAAAGAACTGGGCTTCGTTCAGGAAAACGCCCAGTACTTCGATACGCTCCGTATCACAGCCGATGCCGCAGCGGTGCGGGCTGCAGCCGAAAAGGCGGAAATCAACTTCATCTATCCCGACGAAGCCCACGTAGGCATCGCAGTGGATGAAACCACGACCGAAAACGATATCGCTGCAATTCTTGCGGTCTTCGCCTCGGTGGCAGGGAAATCCGCTCCGAATACTGCGGCACTGTTTGAAGGATTGGACAGCAGCTTCCCCGAAGGAATCGCGCGCAGCAGCGATTTTCTCACGCATCCCGTGTTCAACATGAACCACTCCGAAACGGAGATGATGCGCTATATCAAGACCCTTGAGAACCGCGACATTTCCCTGGTGCATTCGATGATCCCGCTCGGATCCTGCACGATGAAACTCAATGCGGCGACAGAACTGCTTCCGATCACCTGGCCCGAGTTCGGTGCCTTGCACCCGTTTATTCCGGCTGACCAGGCCGAAGGGTACCGCATCCTGATCACGGAACTCGAGCAGCAGCTCTCGACCGTCACCGGGCTCGACGCGACGTCCCTGCAGCCCAATTCAGGCGCTCAGGGAGAGTATGCGGGACTCATGGTCATCCGCGCCTACCATATCGCCAACGGAAATACACAGCGCAACGTGGTGCTGATTCCGTCCTCCGCGCACGGCACGAATCCCGCCAGCGCCGTCATGGCCGGATCGAAAATCGTGATCGTCGCCTGCGATGATCACGGCAACATCGACGTTGACGATCTGCGCAGCAAGGCTGAACAGCACAAAGACACTCTCTCGGCACTGATGGTCACGTACCCATCGACCCATGGTGTCTTCGAAGAAGCCATCACAAAGATGTGTGAAATCGTGCATGAGAATGGCGGACAGGTATATATGGACGGCGCCAACCTCAATGCGCAGCTCGGGCTTACCAGCCCGGGTCTGATCGGGGCCGACGTCTGTCACCTCAATCTGCATAAAACCTTCGCGATCCCGCATGGCGGCGGCGGCCCGGGCATGGGTCCCATTTCCGTTGCCAGCCATCTTGCCCCTTTCCTTCCCGGACATACGCTGACGGCAACAGGTGGCGAACAGGCCATTCCTGCAGTCTCAGCGGCTCCCTGGGGCAGCGCCAGCATTCTTCCGATCTCCTACGGGTACATCAAGATGCTCGGCGGTCCGGGCCTCACCGAGTCCACCCGCTTCGCCATCCTCAATGCGAACTATCTCAAGCAACGCCTTGAGAGCGAATACAGCATTCTCTACTCCGGAGAAAACGGACGCGTAGCCCATGAGTTCATCCTCGATCTGCGCCCGTTCAAGGAACATCACATCGAAGCCGAAGACGTCGCCAAGCGGCTCATCGACTACGGCTTCCATGCGCCTACGCTGGCCTTCCCCGTAGCGGGCACGCTCATGATCGAACCCACGGAAAGCGAGTCCAAAGCCGAGCTCGACCGTCTTGCTGACGCCCTGCTTCAGATCCGCAAGGAGATCCAGGAAGTCATCGACGGCAAGGCTGATGCGGAGGACAATGTGCTGCGTAACGCGCCGCATACTCCCTCAGAAGCGACGCAGGACGAATGGACCCACGCGTATACGCGCGCTCAGGCCGTGTATCCGCTCCCCTTCGTACGCGAGCGCAAGTTCTGGGTATCGGTCGGACGTATCGACAACAGCTATGGCGACAGGAATATCATGTGTTCCTGTCCGCCCGTCGAAGCATACGCCGACGACAACGCCTGAATACACAAAACGTAACAGCGAAAGGGCCGCCACGCGCGGCCCTTTTCATTTGGATGCGATTGGAACTCCATGCACGACCGCTGTTCCGGACTCCCGGGAAAGTCAACGCGAAATCCTTTCTGCACGCTCTGATTGTTTTTTCCTGCCGCTCTGCGTAACATGGCAGGGAGCTGCCGTACGACGCGCAGCATACAACCCGCCTATTCAAGAGGAGTAGCATGAAAACCGCCGTTATCATGATGCTGGCCGTAGTGTTCACCGCCTGTTCGTCTTCACCCACGCGCCCCGTATTCTCGGATTTCATGGAGATCCGCGAACTGCAGACTGATGATCCCCTCACCCTGACGTTCCAGACCCGGGAAGGGGAAGAAGTGCGCCTCGGAGATCCCGTCATCTCGGGGAAAAACGTCTCCCGCTTCCAGGTTAAGGAAAACAAGGACGGAGAGTTTGAACTGCACATCACTCTGACCGGAGCCATGGACGCGCGCTGGAGGAGATTCTCCCGCTCACGCGGACGGCAGGCGGCCCTTGTCGTCGACGGAATGATCCGCAGCATCTTCGACGTGCAGAACGCGGGTCCGCCCGTGGAAAACGAACTCCTTGTGGTCACGATCCCTGATGTGGCGACCTCGCTTGAAGACGCTGAGGCGCTTGACTCGTACCTCGAAAACAGTAAAACGAAGAAAAAGAAAATCACTGATTGACCATGAACACACGCATTGCGCTCTGGTCGTTCCTCGGCCTGTTCGTTCTGTTCACTGTCTGGTATTTCTGGCCCGATCCCGTGATCGAGCAGGAAGTGGGTGTACTCTGCCCCGATGAACCGATTCAGGGACCTCAATCCGAGAAAAACCCCTGGCTGCATGATGATTTCATGATTACACCACTCGCGTCCTACGACATCCGCGCACGCATCCTCAGTCGGAAAGAGTACGGCAGTGGAACGGAATCCGATCTTTCGCCTGTGGATTTCGCGCTGGGCTGGGGACGCATGTCCGACTCGTTCGTCCTCGACAAACTTGACATTTCACAGGGCCACCGCTGGTACAAGTGGCGCGTGAACGATCTCATGCCGATTCCTCGTGATGAAATCGAGCGCAGCAGCGCCAACGTCCACATCCTTCCTGCCACCGATGAGGTTGAGGACCTGGTGGATGATGCACACGAGGGCAACGTGGTGCATATGACCGGCTATCTCGTCAAAGTCACGAAAGACGGAAACTGGGCATGGGTTTCTTCGACCCGGCGCGACGATACCGGCGACGGGGCCTGTGAAGTCTTCTGGGTGGAAAGCATGAGCATCGAACATTAGGTGTACCTCTTCATTCCCCGCGCCGAACGATTATCTCTGTCACAACGAATGAAACGATAGATATGATGAACGCCATTCCGACACATTCGATACTGCCCGAGCTGCTCGGCACCCTGCAGCATATTTCCTTCGAAGAAGCAACACGCCGCGCTAGGAGAATACGACTTGTGCTGTCAGACAACGACGGCGTTCTCACGGATACCGGCGTCTACTATGGCCCTGACGGGGAATCCGTAAAGCGCTACAGCATACGTGATGGAATGGGGATGGAGCGTCTGGGTATCATCGGCATCGAATCGGGTATCATCACCGGCGAGCGCTCCCCCAGCCTGAAACGGCGCGCGGAGAAACTGAAGCTGAAACATCTGTATCTCGAAGCCAGGGATAAAATCGCTGTCGTGGAGCGCATTCGGCGTGAACACCATATCGGGCTGGACGAAATCGCCTACATCGGGGACGACGTGAACGATCTGGGGATCATGGACATTCTGGCAGAGAGTGGATTGACGGCCGCACCGGCCGATGCGATGCCGCAGATCGCGGCCATCGCGCATTACAACTGCGCCTGGAGAGGCGGGAACGGCGCGTTCAGGGATTTTGCCGAAGCGATTATCACACTACGGACGTAGGACCTAGGACGCTATATCCTAAGTCCTAAGTCCTATGTCCCATGTCCTACGTCCTACTTCACCGTTACAGTCACGCCCGCCGTGTGCGCGGCAAACTCCGGTGCGTACATGCACTGGATGGCGCTGATGCCGTTGGAGAAGCGTCCCTCGTGTGACACACGCAGGGGATACTCGAATACGTGCACGCCCTTTCGCAGCCAGTGGAAGAAGAAGTTCACCGACGCATCCTTGGGGGCTTCGTAGTAGCCGAGTCCACCCTGCCAGCGATGGCCTGAAAGCTGATTGACCAGCTCGAGTCCGGCGCCACGCATGTCCTTCATATGCACGTATTCCATGTCGCGGTCCACCCGTACGGTGATGCGTACTTTGAGCACGTCGCCCACGCGCAGGGGATTCTTCTCGGTGATCGGTTCGAGCACCACACCTTTCTCGGTGTTGCGCTGCAGGAAAAGCTTCTTTTCGATCTGCAGCGGCGTTTTCGCCGGTGTGATCTTGTCGAGCTGCTCGAAGTACTGCCAGTATACCGCGCCCCAGGCGATGCCCTGGTCCTCCTTCTTTACAGTCACGTTGCCCATGGATGGATCAATATCTGATCCGCGCCAGTCCACGCGATAGTGTCCCGTCCCGGCTTCGATATTTGCGCCCATCGCCTTCGGATCGATGCGCTCACCGCCCATCGTCACTTCCACAAGCTTGTCGGACGCCAGCAGATTGCTGCCGCGACGCAGCAGCGCGTAGCAGGCCTCGGCTGTTGCGACCGTGGTGCCCCAGTCCTGCACCTGCTTCTGTTTGAGCAGCCAGATCTTCATTTCCTCGACGGCGTTCATGTCACCGGCGACCTCGTCGAACACCTCGATGAGCAGGGCCTGCGTCTCGATCGGCGCCTGATACCAGAACCAGCCGCGATCATATTTCCAGTACATGCCCATTTCGTCATTCTGCAGTGAGCGCTCCTTGAGCGAACGCACGATGGCCTGCGGCACGTCCTTTTCCTTGAAGCGATGCAAAGCGAGTGCGATCATGCCCTGCGCCATGTGTCCGCGACGCGCCCACCACTTACGGGCTTCTTTCAACCAGAAGCCCACCGCCTCGTCGTAGCGGTCAGAAATCTCCTGCTCCAGGAAATAACTGCGTGCGTAGAGGTACTGGATCGCGAGGTAGTTCAGGTAATCGTCATCCTCGTCGAAGGTGCGCTCACGGCGCTTGAGCTCCATGTAGTCCTGGTACATGCGCTCGTCCATGAACTCCACGGCCCGGCGCATCATGCGTGCTGCGCGCTCGTCGCGCGGGGTGGCGCCGAGTGCCGCCAGGTGACCGAAGCCCGCGGTGATATATTGCGTGATGTAGCGGCTCTCGGGCATGCCGGGGAACCAGGGCCATCCACCGTTGCTCGCCTGCGCCTGCTCGAGCTTGCGCATGGCGCTTTCGAGATTATTACCCATGGTGTTCAGATCGAAAAGCAGCGCAATGCGCTTCTTCCGTTCCGACTCGTCCTTCCCCTGCATCACCCAGGGAGTCTCCTCGAGGAGCAGCATCTTCAGGTCCTGGTTCTTCTGCAGGTTCGACAGCAGGGCGTCAGTGTTCTTCCACTGGTCGAACACCCTCTTGATCTTTGGATTACTGTTGACGATATGCGAGGCGATGCTGTTCGCATAATAGCGATTGAACACCTGCTCCGAACACTCGTACGGATACTCCATGAGGTACGGCAGCGCCTGCACGGCGTACCACGCGGGCTGCGAAGTCATCTCCAGCGTGAGCTGATGGTGACGCAACGTGCTCGAACCGCCGCTGTTTACCAGTTTGTCGAAGGTATACGTGCGGGTTTGTCCACCGCGCACGTTGAGCGGCAGTGTTTCTGTTACCAGCATGCGGTTCGGCAGCACGGGCAGGGCCATTTCTTCGCCGTCGGAAAAACTGCCGGCCTGCGCCACAATGCGGTACACAATCGCCGAGACGCCCTCGGGCACGTTGATCTCCCAGCGCGCCGTTGTGCTGCGGCCTTTCTCCACAGAGAAATTCCTCTCAGCATCCCGAAGATCGAATTCCGCATCCAGCGGCTTCATGCTCAGGGCATCGAAGAGCTTGAGCATCGCACGGCCGGAGAGTGCAGTGTCAGAGAGATTCGTGATCTTGGTCATGAGCACGACGTGGTCGCCCTCGCGGAGGAAACGCGGCATGTTGGGCATGACCATCAGTTCCTTCTGCGTAACCGTGGTCTTTTCCAGGTAACCGGTTTTGAGATCCGGCGTGTGGGCGAACATGCGCAGCTTCCAGCGCGTCAGCGCTTCGGGTGCCGTGAATTTCAGGACGATGTTACCTTCGTCGTCGGTCATCAGGTCGGGATAGAAGAACGCGGTTTCGTTGAAATTCGTGCGTGCCTTCACCATGTCCAGCGAACCATCGCCTCCTTCCTCACCGGATCCATCATCGACGGACTTCGCTTCGTCCAGCACGGCCTCGTTCTTGTCACGACGTCCTGCGCCCAGTCCGTCCGCCTCCTCTCTTTCCATGGCAGGAGATGGCGGTGCCGCGACGTCTTCCGATACACTCATATACATCGTCTCGGCATCCCCGCCCGCCCGAGACTTCATCGCCATGTACTGTCGCCTGCCGTAGAAACGCCCGCCCTGTCCGAGCAGGAAGAGGTTCAGCTGCTGATAGCGCTGGTGATAGTACGAGGGATGACGGTTCCAGTCATCGATGTACATCTGCGCCGTGGCTGCACCAAAGCTGTATTCCGCCGTGTTCATGTAGTAGGCATAGAAAGGCCAGCTGAATCGCGGCCAGGACTGCTGGTAGATGGCATCGAGCGATGCGTCGTACATCGATGCGACCACTTCAGCGGCAACGCGTTCGCGCTCAGTGCCCTTGATGGTGATGCGCCATTCCTCTTTCTGCCCGGGCTGCAGTTTGTCGCGGAATGTCGCCGTTTCCAGCGTGAGCTGCTTGTTGCTCCACGGCACGGAAATGACCACCGACTGCTGGTACATCCGGTAATGGCGGACAAAGAAGATCTGTGCGGTCATACCACCCCGGTGCTTCTCGGTCACCTTGAGGCTGTACTCCTTCTGTGAACCACCACCGCGTTCCCAGCCCTCGCGGGCCATGCGGTCGCGATGACGCACGCGGTACATCATGTGCACGTTGTCGTATCCGCTGCCAAACAGGAACTTCGCGGTTTCGCCGGGCTCGACATGTGTTTTCGTATCGACAAAGAACATTGCCTCCGGCACCGGCAAATCTCCGCCGGGCTCGTAGGCTGTGACAAAACGTTTGATCAGCAGTTCCTCACCCGAGGGATCGGTGGCCTTGACGGTGATGCGGTAACGTCCGGGCTCGAGGTCGTTGAGCTGAAGCGAATCCTGTCCCTCCCCGTCGGTATTGAACGCGGACTGCAGCGCCACTTCAGCCACATTCCAGGTATCGGGAATATTCTCGTCTTTATAGATGTCATGCGGGAAATCCCTGCGGAACGCAGCGGCATCCATCAGCCACATATCAGGTTTGGGCAGATAGCGTTCGCGGAATATGCGCTCGGGGGCATCGAGACGTTCGACCGTCACGGTTCCGTCCGTCGTCACGGGCTGTCCGCTGAGATTGCGCGCGGTGATAACGAGATGCTGTTTCTCACCCGCATCGAGCAGCGCGGCGATCTGTGCGCCCAGTTCGATGGAAGTATACCCCGCGCTCACGCTCGTCGTGGCGCTGTGTGTCTCACCGTTGATGTCGACGACATCCGCAGAGATTTCATATGTGAACACCGGTTGCGTGCTTTTGTCCACCGAGCCGTCGGGCAGAGCCTCGAATTCCACCGTGAACTTGCCGTCACCGTCAGTTGTGGTCGTGCCGTGCGCGATTTCGCGGTCCTCGCTGCGCGGATACGGCCGCCACCACCAGAACCAGTACGGGTAGCGCGTGCGGCGCACTACGCGCCAGCTGACTGCAGCGCCGTCGATGTTGGAGCCTGCATACGCCTTCGCGCCACCCGTGGCGGTCACGGTTTCGTTCAGACGATACGTACCCTCTACCGGCTCGAACGCTACTTCAAACTTCGGCCGCTTGTATTCCTCCACGCGAATTGTCGTCTGTCCCCACTCGTTACGGATGGACATGAGTCCGGTGAGCACGCCCGAGGGTACAGTAAACACGGTGTTGAACGAGCCGTACTTGTTCGTGACCAGCTTCGCCTCATGCACTTTCTCGTGATTCGCATCATAGAAGACAACCACGGTCCCGGTCTTCTTCACGACGGAGAAATCCGCTTCGTCATGATCACCTTCAAGGACGATGCCCTTGACGTGGACGGTCTGTCCCGGACGATAGATCGCACGGTCGGTGAAGAACAGCGTCTTGCGCTGCGTACGCGATTTCCCGCGCTCCCACGCGTAGAACGACTGCCCTATGGCGAGGGTGTCACCGCCGAGGGACAGGCGGAAAAACACTCCGTCGCGATGTCGTCCAGCCTTGAGCTCGAACTGTCCGTTCGCGTCTGTGCGCATGCTGCCCTGGCGGACTCGCTCATATTTATAATTCCCCGAATTCCACCGCTGTGTGAAGACGTCTACTTTGACGTCCTTCAGTGGCTTGCCGTTTTCGGCATCGGTCACCCAGAAAAGCTTGTCACCGTCATCGTCGTCACCACTGAGCATACTCAATCGCGTCACGCGCAGCCATACCCAGGCGACAGCGTTGTCGTCGAGCGCAAAATTCTCATCATGGCTCATGAAAAGCATGTACGTGCCAGTGGGCAGCTCGGGACCGCGGAGGTCCACCCGGTGCGACTTGTAGTCTTTCGCCACCGGAAGATTCTGCGACCACGCACTCACGCGCTCGCGTGAGAGATAATCCGCCATCCGCTCTCGTGTATTATCGTAATGACGGCTCGGAGTGGAAATTTCATCTGCCGGCATGCGCACGATGCGGAAATGCACGCGTCCTACATTGCGAAAACCTGCGCTGATGAGGAAAGGCGCATCCGGCAGCTGGCTCTGCTCGACGTTGAGCTGCAGCTCCTTGCTGAGTATCTGCGCTTCGAGTGCGCGGCAGTTCACCGCTCCGCGGGACTGCGGAAAGCGCTCGATTTCGGTGCGGCAGCGTTTCAGGGCGTCCACATAATCGCCCTCGCCGTGCATGTATTTCGCGAGCATGTAGCCCGCCTGGGCAGACATCTCCGTGGAGGAATACGCGTTGTAGAGCGATGTCACCGATTCGAAATACGTCGTGTCCTTTTCTTCGTTCCAGGTGATCTCACGCCCGAAATCCAGGCGCAGGAGATCGAGGTCCAGCAGTGCTTCATCGTTGTTATCTTCGGCGTGGAAGCGCAGCAGCTCCTGGTACAGCAGCAGGGCGCGGTATTTCGGATTGTCGGGATTCGGGGATGTGAATTCCATGCGCAGGAAATGACCCAGTGGCACGACCGCCCGAAGGTCGGTGACCTCGAAGTCCTGCTGGGGGCGCGGCAGATCGGTTTCGTCATTCTGGAAAAATGCCAGTGCCCGGTGTGCGAGAATATCATACATCGTCGGACGGTATTCACCGCCGATTCCTTCATGGTGAAGAATGTCCTTGTACGAGGTGACCGATGCCGCTTTAAGCATTTCCGCAGGTTCGAGCGCCTGAAGGTACAGCGTTGCGGTCGTATCAAAAAACGTGGATGCGTCCCAGGTGCGGAAATCGTCCTCCGGGGCGTCTTCGACCTGGCTGCGCTCATTAATCTGCCAGCGGTTCATCTGATAGTAGCCCCAGTACACGTCCGCCAGCATCGAGGTCAGAATTGCGCGCACCGGCTGTTCCGCCCCCGCAATCTCTTTTTCCAGATCGCGGATGAGCACGACTTCGTCTTCTTCATTCGTGACAGCGCGCAGGGCTACGCGATAGGAGATCGCCTTGATCGTGTTGGACTGATTCCCCTCGCGCTTCGCGCGCGTGTATATCACCTCCACCAGTTCGAGTGCCGTCTTGGGCAGCCCCTCATCCAGGGCTTTGTCCACTTCCTTCCATTGCTCTTCATAGCTTCCGTTCATGAACGCGCTCCCAATGGGTGAGACATACAGATCACTCATCAATTCCGTCGAGAAAAAAAGTACCGGAGCGGTGATCAGGAACAGAAACGAAAGACGAATGCCGAGCAGCATGATTGTTCTCCGAACTCTGATGGATACGAATGACTAACGACTACGGATAATACTCGTCACCCCGCTCATTGTTCCCGATATGGCGGTCGGTTTTCACCCCTCTCCTCCTCCCCACGGACGGTTATCGCTGAATCATGATCTTCACGCTGCCGCGCTGTGTGCCATCTGACGCCGACAGCATGTAAGTGCCTGCAGGAATTGTGTTTACGGGAATTCTGATATGGTGCATACCGGGCGAAAGCTCGCCGGTCGATTCCACGTGCCAGCTGCGGCCCAGCACGTCGGTCAGTGTAAGGGTCAGGGCACCCGGACGGGTCACTTCGAGTTCCATGGACAGAACACTGCTACGAGCCGTCGTCAGGGGAGAAGGATACACGCTGCTGATCGTGAAGCGCGTCGGTGCACCGCTGATCGCTCCGACCGAAAGCACGATCTCGCCTGTGCCACCCGAGGCCTTATAACGCGTGTACCACTCCTGGAGATACTGCTCGGCGATCATGCGGTCATGAATGATGAGCGTATTTTCGTTGTTGGAGAATTCAGCCGAGTTCGACCAGTTGTGTGATCCTGTCACCACGCGTGAATCTCTAGCGTCCCCGCGCAGTTCTGCATCAATAAGAAGATACTTGTGATGCAGCATGCCGCTGAGGCCTTTCGCGAGCAAAACATCGACACCACGAGACTGCAGGTAGGCGAATTCATTACCCTGGTCGCTGTCATTATCCATCAGACCGCGTACGGGGAGTCCGTCGTCATGACGGTCGGCCAGCGCGCGGGCCACGTCATCGCGTGTAAACGTGAGTGTTGCGAAATACAGCGAGTGCTGCGCCTCTCCGATCACTTCGACGAGTCGCGCGGTCATGTGGTCGCTGGGACTGAAATAGAGCTCCATCGGAATGCGCGGCGCATCGCCGATATAAAAGAGATGCGGCGTATTGTCGAGCTTGCGTGCGCCGAAACGCGAGGTGCCGCTTGAGGGCGTGTCTGTCGAACTGCCCCACATCTCCTCGAACTCACGCGTGTAGGCCGTTGCCAGTGCCTGGTCCTGGATTTCCACGACGTTCTGTGCGTCGTTGCGGCTGCCGGGTTCGGTGGGATTCCACGAACCCATGATCACCCAGTCGTCGGTGTCGCTGCTGCGATCGCGTGCGTCGATGACGACGAACTTGTTGTGCATCAGTCCCGCACCCGCATTTGTCTTGTCAAAATTATCCACGATGGCGGGCACGTTGTTGCGCAGCAGTCCGATTGCGTTGGTATTGGAATTATCCGTTTCGAAGATCGCACGGATCTTCACGCCGCGGGTCTTCGC
>PKTF01000262.1 GCA_002869275.1 Ignavibacteria bacterium
CCGGTATGCTGAAACAGACGCGCATACGTGAGATAATCCCACTCACCGCAGGCGGGATTCTGCGACGGATCACACTTAAGGGTATAGTACATGAGGATTTTTTCGTACTGTTTTCCACCTTCGGGAAATTGGAACCACCCTTCCTTGGGCGAATTCCAACCGGCATTCACGGGCCATTCCCATGTGAACGTCTGCACGACGAGCGTGTCACCCGGACCGGCAATCGCGGCTTCGGCAAACAGCATAAAAAGCGGGAGAAGAAGTAGCAAGCGCAGTTTCATGGAACAACTCAATAAGTGTGGGAAATACGTAGCGTGTCGCAGAGACAACTCGGAACTTGAAATATAGAAAGAAACAGTGCCTTATGAAAAGTACTTTATCACGCCCGGCCTCCGTTTCACCGTCCAGCCAGGCAGCCTTTTCTGGCGTGGTTACCCAAACCACGGTTACAACCCCCGAAATTCACATCCAGGACTGTTCGGATTTCGGTCGGTGAAAAAAGAGGATTGCACGATATCCGAACAGCGAATTGCGACACTTTATTAGATTTTTGTTAAATACAGTCTATTTTCAACAATATCGATTTACGGCATAATATTTGCTAATTTATTACGTGCTGAGTGGATGCTGCATTTACTGCAGTATCGGGTATGCGGCTCCCAGCCGCATAAACTCCTTCCCACCTCCCTATACCACTCATCACTATCAGGCGAACGGGCCCGGATTTCCGGGCCTGTTATTTTTTGCGCTGAAAACAAAACACCCCCGCGATGCGGGGGTGTTGAACGTCGAAATGTGGTGAAATCAGATCCAGGAAACGAGTTCCTGCGTCTCACCCGGAATGGAAAACGGCATATTGATGATGGGGATCGTCGTATTTGCGCTTTCCTGGAGGACCTTGATCTGTCCGTTAGGATCGTCGGAGAACCAGAAACTCAGAACGACATCCAGGTTCACGCTGCCGAGCAGGTTGATGCTGGCAATGACGCTCGATTTCCATGTCGTGATTTCCGTTCCGCCTGCCATGACCTTCTCTTCGCGGGCGTCCAATCTGCCTTTCATACTTGCTTCCACGGAAAGCGGGTAGCCATTGATCGTAAAGTTCATGGTGATACCGCCCTCGGGCCCGATCGTCCATTCGGCTCCGGGATCGAGCGCCGTACCGTCATCGTCATAGTAGCGGGCGACAATGTCCCACTGCTCTGCAGGAATCGTCGGTACGCCGATGTCACCCAGTTGCATCATTTCACCGATGAATTCCTGAAGAACCTGGTAAAGGAAGCCATAGGCCATGACCGACTCGGTGTAGGCTGTGCCGTCGTTGCGGGTGATGTTTTCAGAACGGATGAACAACGTATCGCGCACGTTGGTGGAGCGATCGACGCCGATGCGGTAGAACCAGTCCTGATACTGACCGACCAGTCCCTGGCCCGTGATGAACTCGATTTCGTATTTCGACTTGCTGCCTTCGACCTTGAGATTGTTTTCGTCGAGGTCATAGCGGTCGTAGGTGAACTGGTCTCCTGCGTGCATACGAATATAGACCTGCTGATAACCTTTATTCGGGTCCGTGGGATTGTCATCATCATCGCTGCATCCGGTGACAAACAGCATCGATGGCATCGCGAGCACCGCAACAAGCGGAATCAACCAGCGTTTCAACATCATGAGATCTCCTATCCGGTAGTGAAAAATGTAGCGGCGTAGTCAGAGTGAAAAATATACGAAAAAAGGGATGTCGAATCGACATCCCTTTTCATATCTCCTGGGGAAAATTCGTCCCAGAGGCAGTACGCACTTATTCGGCGGGATAGACGCTGACCTGCTTGCGGTCACGTCCAACACGCTCAAAAGTCACCGTACCATCGATGAGGGCAAACAGCGTATCGTCATTACCGCGCTTCACATTGGTTCCGGGATGGAACTTCGTACCGCGCTGACGGACGATGATGGAACCGGCACTGACAAGCTCGCCGCCGAAGGCCTTCACGCCAAGATACTGCGGATTGCTGTCGCGGCCGTTTCGAGAGCTGCCAAGACCTTTTTTATGAGCCATTTCTTACTCCGACCTGATTATTTCTCAATGCTTTCAATTTCAATCCGCGTAAGCTGCTGGCGATGGCCGTTCAGCTTGCGATAACCTTTGCGCCGCTTCTTGTGGAAGACAAGCACCTTCTCATCCTTCATATGCTCAAGGACGGTGGCTGTAACTTTGGCGCTATCGATGCTCGGGGTCCCGACCACGACACCGCTGTCATCCGAATACAGCTTGACATCGTCAAATTCGACTTTGGTGCCGACCTCGGAAACGAGCAGCGGTACGTACAGCTCCTGCTCCGGGGTGACCTTGAACTGCTTTCCGCTGATGTTGACAATCGCGTACATTTCTATTCCTTGTAATCTCACGTGTTCTTCATTCGTCACGAATACAGAATTTAGGGAATTCCTTGCTTACAGTCAATAGGCAAACCGATACATGCGAAAAATGAAGCAGTTCGAACAGTATTTCATGCAACCCCCGCACTCCATTTCGCGTACCAGAGATAATTATCCTGAAGAAGGCCGGTGCATCCGGCATGCCCACGTATTTGTCCCTTGTCCCTCGCATCGCGAACTCCGTATATTGCAGGACGCTATATGAACGTGCGCCATAAAACATATCCCTATTTTGCCGCACTGCTGTTTCTTTTCTGTTCCCAGTTTCCCTCCCTGACCGCCCAAACTTCATCGGCTGCCTCCGGAGACCGTGCTGAAACCCTGGAGGACAAACAGGCCGATATCGCGCTGAACGCCTACGTGGTGGGTGCGATTCACGAGCACAAGGAAGACTGGCGACGGGCGATCACCGCCTACCAGACAGCATTGCGTTTCGATGACGATGCCGCAATTCATCAGTCCGTTGCACGCTGCGCCATTTCGGCGGGCGACCGTATCCTTGCGATCAGCCATCTCCGGATGGCGTCCGACAGGGAACCCGATCAACTGCTGCCGCAGAAGCAACTGGGCGAACTGTACGTCAGCATGGGCCGCAGCGATTCGGCCACCATCGTATTCGAACAGGTCCTCGCACGCGACAGCAGCGACCAGCTGGTGCGCAATGTTCTGGCCCAGATGTACGAACAATCGGATACCACCCGTGCCATCGCCCTGTACCGCGCGGTCATGCTGCGAGGCGCGGATCATGATGCGGCGTATCGGCTCGCAAATCTCCTCAACGTAACGGGAAAGGTGGATTCCGCCACCGCCGTGCTCGAGGACCTGCGCACCGTGGAGGGCGACAGCGAATATCTGCTGCAAACGACAGCACGGCTATGGATGCGTCAGTATGACTTCACGCGCGCAGCCGTGATCTATGACACCCTTCGCGTGCGGCATCCCGAGAAACCGGCCTATGCCCTTCTGCTCGCCGAGGCACTGATGAACAAGGGCGACTGGGATACCGCTTCCGACCTGCTGTATCCGCTCGCGGGGGATTCCGCGATCGGTCAGGAAGACCGTCTGCAGATCGGCAAACTCTATTTTCAGAAAGCACTGCGTGAGCGACGAGACATCAATCGCGCTCTTGAGGTGTTCGAGACGCTCCATGCGTCCTTTCCCGAAGACTGGCGTCCGCTGTGGTTCCGTGGCGCCGTGCTTTTCAACGAAGGTGACAGGCAGCAGTCGATCTCGGTATTTCGCGAGGCCCTGCAGCTGGATCCCGGCAACGTCGACATACAGCGCACGCTCGAGCAGCTGACGCAGCAACAATGACATCCTGAACACATCGAATTTCATGCGAATTACACAACTGATCCTTCCGCTCATCGCACTGGTACTCCTTGCCGCCTGTGCCGGCACACCCGCCATCGACACATCCAAACCCATTGATCCCCGCAATGTCATGCGGCTGGTTGAGGAACGCAATACCAAGGTCATCGGGCTCGAAGGCTATGGGAAAATCTCCATCGAATCCCCGGCGTTCTCCGGCGGAGGTTCCATTGCCGTCACACTCCTGAAGCCCGACAGCCTGCAACTGGAAATCCGCGCGGCCTTCGGCGTCACCGTCGCACGCGCACTGGTGACCAACCGTGACTTCCAGTTCTACGACGGGATGAAGAACACCGTTGCTACGGGCGAAACAAATGCGCAGAACCTTCGGCGAGTACTGCGGCTCTCGCTCGCCTTCGAAGATATCCTCGATATCCTCACCGGCACATTCGGTTTCAGCGGTACACCTGCGGCCGTCTCTCCAACGGCAGCGCTCGACGGCAGCAGCTACACGCTGACCTGGACCACCGAGGACGAGGTGCAGGAATACGTCATCGATCTCGACTACCTCGCCGTACAGCGCTTTACGCGCCGAGACAGCGAAGGTACCATACTCGAAGAGGTCTCTTTCCGGGACTTCCGCAAGAAGTCCGGGTTCTACCTCCCGCAGGTCGTCGGAATCACGCGTCCGGGACTCGAGGAAAGCCTCACCCTCGTCTACGATTCGCAGACCATCAACGACTTCCCGCTGGAATTCACGTTTTCATATCCGAAATCCGCCCGGAAGATCGCGCTGTAGAATCCCAGGTCCTCCGC
>PKTF01000118.1 GCA_002869275.1 Ignavibacteria bacterium
CTGGTTCGCCCCGGCCCGGCCTCACCGAACGACTGGACACAAGCTACCCACTAACTTTTCCTCTCTCATAAATACCTTCCCTTACTCAGCCTAGCAGCCGCAACACCCGGGATCCTCACCCGGGTGTTGTGTTTTTGTGAACTTGTTGATCCCCTGTCGCGGCGTAGTTCGCCGGAGGCGAGCGAAGCCGGATCACCCGGGTGTTGTGTTATTGCACCTGCAGTGAGTGAATGTGCTATGAATGGGATATTTCGGAGTATTGACATCTTATACCTTATTTCCGTACATTTCAGCCACCTCTGTGCTAGCATTATCCGCACGCAATTTTCACATCTGATCCGGCACTATCGCGGATCATGACCATATCTTGGCAAGAACTCTCTCTGCATCAGCGCAGCACCTGCCTTACGTTCCATATTCCCGAAATACTTTTTCCCACATTCTCAGGGGATACCCATGCCATGTCGCTATGTACTGTTGCTACTTTTGTTTTCTTGGTACCTGGCCACCACACTGAACGCACAACCGGTGATTTCTCGTGATGTGATAAGCAGCGGGGGGGCGGACATGACCGACGGTACGTACCGCATCAGCGGGACGGCTGGACAGGCCATAATCGGAATCAGCACATCGCCGGCCCGCATTGCAGGACAGGGATTCTGGTACCAAATCGCGTCCACACCGACGGCGATTGATCAAGTCTCACCGCTTCCAGCAGCACCAGCTCTACACCAGAACTACCCAAATCCCTTCAACCCGTCTACAACAATCGAGTTTACGCTTCCGGAAAGGAGCCATGTACGGCTCGTGCTGTATCGGGCTACGGGAGAGCTGCTCGATGTCCTCATCGATGTATCGATGCAAGCAGGACACCACTTCGTACGATTCGAAGCGATGAATTTACCTGCAGGAGTGTACCTGTACCGGATGACCTCTGGCAGTTACTCTGCTGAGAGAAAGATGCTGCTCTTGAAATAGACCCAACGATCAAGGAAAGGATAGAATTACTTCTCACCGTCCATGGAGCATATATGCGTACGTTTACCACACTCGTTCTCACCATTGTCTTTCTAGTCGCAGGTGCATACACCGCTGAGGCTCAGGTTCCGAAAGCATTCAGTTATCAAGGTGTTCTCACTGATGCAGCGGGCACGTCCGTGGCGGATGGCAACTATACATTGACCTTCGCTCTGTACGACGCACAAAATACTCCCACAGCTTTGTGGACAGAGGCGCAGATTGTCGCTGTGAAGGCTGGGATATTTAATACCCAAATCGGATCTCTGCAGCCGCTCACGCTTGCCTTTGACAAGCCATACTTCCTAGGCATATCGATCGATGGAGGATCTGAGCTGATGCCAAGATCGGAACTTACAGCTACCCCCTACGCTCTCACAGCCGTGAGAGCGGAGACGGCGTCAGGTCTTGATCCGGGGGCCAGCGGCGTGGTGACAAGTGTCAATACCTTGTCGGGTGAAATCATTCTTGAAGGCGGAGGCGCGACGACGGTGACGCGTTCTGGCAGCAAGATCACGATCAGCTCAACAGGAGGCACAGGTGGCACGGGTATTCAGGGTGTGCAGAATACAGATGGTACGATGTCGGTGCAGAATCCGAACGGTCCTGTAGCCACCATCGGGCTCGCAGACAACGGAGTTGGAGGGGGAAAGTTGCAAGACGGAAGCATTACAGAGCCGAAACTCGCCGCAGGCAGTGTCAGTAAGGATAAAATCAAGCAGAACGAAGTGGTGAAGAGCCTTGGTGTGAATGGCACGACGATGCGTGATGACATCGTGCTTGAAGCAGGTACAAATGTTACGCTCACACCCAGCGGCAACAAAGTGACGATTTCAGCAGCGGGCGGGACTGGGGGTACCGGCATACAAGGTGTACAGAATGTTGACGGGACGATCGATGTTCAGAATCCCAACGGGCCGATCGCCACTGTCGGTCTCGCTGACAACGCCGTTACAGCGACAAAAATCGCGCCAGGTCATGTCGTCACCAGTGTCAAAGTCGGGACCGTGAATTTGACGGATGCGGTCACTCTTGCCGCGGGGAATAACGTGACTTTGAGTCCGAGCGGCAATACAGTGACCATTTCCGCGGTGGGTGGTACCGGTGGATCGGGAATTCAGGGTGTACAAAATTCCAACGGCACTTTGGACATCCTGAACGGGACGGGGCCAATCGCCACGATCAATATCGCCGCGAACGGAGTGCGCACCGCTCACATTGATGACGCATCTGTCACGGCGGCGAAACTTGCAAGTTGGCTTATCCCTGCCAGTTTACCACCCAATGGCCCAGCAGGTGGAAGCCTATCCGGGAGTTACCCTGATCCGGGCATTGCTGCGAATGCCGTACGTACAACGAACCTTTCTGATGGCGCCGTCACCACAGGCAAGCTGGCAAATGATGCCGTAACAAGTGCCAAGATTGCCAACGGGGCAATCTCCACAGCGGATCTGTCGAATGCCGCTGTCACGCCCGCGAAGATCAGCAGTTCCGGTGCCGGCACTGGGCAGGTCCTCTCATATAACGGTTCCAATGTTGCTTGGGCAACCCCATCCGGAGGAGTCACCGGCTCAGGTGGTTCAAATCAGTTGGCAATCTGGAGCGGATCCGGCGCCATCTCGGGGAATTCAAGTCTTGTGTATTCTGCAAGCAAACTGGGTATTGGAACCGGCAGTCCTTCAGCGACACTGCATGTCGTCGGAAATGACGGACTTTACGCAACAGGTACCTATGGTTCCGGAACGGCATTGAGTCCGGGATCAGGAGTACGAATACATTGGTATCCGAAAAAAGCAGCGTTTCGTGTTGGCTATGTCAGCGGAACTCAATGGAATGATGGCCTCATCGGTAACTACAGTATCGCCATGGGAAATTCCACAACAGCACAAGGTATCGGTTCTGTCGCGTTTGGTGTTGAGACTTCCGCGAATGGCCTTCAATCAACAGCATCCGGGAAAAGCACCACCGCCAGTGGCAACTACTCCACCGCGTTTGGTCGAAGCACCACCGCCAGTAGTAACTACTCCACCGCGATGGGTCGAAACACCACCGCCAGCGGAGCCTATGCTACAGCGTTGGGGTATGGTACTACAGCAAGTGGAAGTTCGGCAACAGCGATGGGTTGGAACACGGATGCCGTCGGCACTGCTTCTACTGCCATTGGCTACGATAATGACGCCTACGGAGCAAATGCTTTTGCAGGTGGTACTGGCACCTCTGTTGCCGGTGCCACTGCCTTTGCTTTTGGGGTGAATGCAGCCGCCGGAGGGGCTAATTCTGTATCAATGGGGAGTGCTGCTCACGGCTCAACGTACACAGGATCATTTCTGTTCACTGATGGAAGCCTCTCCTCAGCTGGACCTCAATCAAATGGTCACAACAGAATGCATATGCGATTTGCAAATGGCTACTATCTGTGGACCAATACTGCGCGCACGACCGGTGCAAGATTGCTGGGAAATGCAAACTCGTGGTCCTCTATATCGGATTCGACGAAGAAAGCTGCATTTCTCGATGCCGACCACGAATCGACTCTCCGGAAGTTTAGTAAGCTCCGACTGGGCAGCTGGAACTATAAGGATCAAGATCCAGAGCTCTACCGTCATTATGGACCCATGGCGCAGGAGTGGTTCGCAGCCTTTGGTCACGACGGAATCGGCGTCGTTGGTGATGATACGACGCTCGCCACGGCAGATGTGGACGGTATTCTCTGTATCGCAATCCAAGCGCTTGAACGACGCACAGCTCAACTCAATGCGAAAACGGCGGAATTGCACGAAATAAAACAACAGCTTACCGCGCAGCAGGAGAAAGTCCGTGTCCTTGAGAGCACGAGTAAGGTGCAGAACTCTCGGATGGATGCCATGCTCAGCAGGATTTCACAGCTTGAGACTGAGATGCGCGCGAGTTCAGGTGCTGCACAGACAGTTTCAGCAAAGCAGGCTTCCATCATCGCGGTGAAGAAGTAGAAGCCGCTTACATTGTCCCGTTTCCCCAGAGGAGATCCACCCCGGATCTCCTCGTTCGTTTCAGACAGATAACTGGCGATGTTCCGCATCCCCCCACCAGAAACCGCTACCAAATACCATCATCGGCAAGGAAGTTCTGTTGCACATCTGATGCACGAATTCCCGTAAGTGCTGGTATATCAACAGAACGGAAGATCATGGATTAGCCGCGCCATAGTCCGCCACAGGCGGACGACGGCGGGCGCAGTAGGCAGTACGCTGTAGGCAGGAAGCCTGCAAGATCAAGCCGACGCGAAACACGTATTGGAGCGCGCGCGATCCAACGGATCGTGCAGCGCAATAATCCGGACGAGTTCTGATAGTGTTATGGTAAGTGCGAACCGCTGGTTCGCCCCGGCCCGGCCTCACAGAACGACTGGACACAAGCTACCCACTAACTTTCCCTCTCTCATAAATACCTTCCCTTACTCAGCCTAGCAGCCACGACACCCGGGATCCTCACCCGGGTGTTGTGTTTTTCTGGACGGGTTGATCCCCAGTC
>PKTF01000035.1 GCA_002869275.1 Ignavibacteria bacterium
CCGGCATGCGCGTCACGATCCCGGGCGGGGGTACGGAATCGCTCAATCTTTCCATTTCTCATGCCATCCTGCAATTCTCCTGGAGTACGCAAAAGGGATAGTATTCTTCGCGAGGAATGCTTACATTTTGCAAGACTCTCACACCATCGTACTCATTGGAGGAAGGATATCCATGCGCCGTGCGCGTTCAGGATTCCACGGAATTCACGTACTGATCGCAGTTGTCTGGATTTGCAGCGCGATACCTGTATCTGCCCAGGATTACGGGATGCTCGATGAAGAATACCGCACGCGGTATTCACAGGGACTCATAGGCTTCCGCGTTGCAGGCGGCATTAATCGCTATCTCGGTGATTTCTCTCCGCGTGACGACACGCGGCAGTTTTCGCTCTCGGCGATGTATACCGTGCGAACTTTCCTCTCAGCGGGACTGAGTTTCGATTACGGGGTGATGTCCTATTTCCGCGAACGCAGTGTGGTGGATCCGACTCTGTATGATTTTCAGTTCGGTCCCGAAGACGGCGAACGCTCCACCCAGTACACCGCGTTTCATCTCATGATGAAATATGCCCCCGTGCAGGTGTCGATTTTCGACGTCTACCTGCTGATCGGAGCGGGTATCACCGTGTACGATGCCGATGATCATGGAGGGGACCAGGTAACCGTCCGCCCGAAAGCCGACATGCCCGGTACGATTTCTGTCCCCTTCGGGGCGGGACTGGATATCTTTGTCAGCCATCAGGTAGCGGTGAGCACCGAGCTGCGCTATCACATGGTGTTCAAGGGCGACCTTGACGCCTATGATGAGAAAGGCCTCACGATCGATTACATCAAGTCGGGCGGTTCGCTTCCGTACAGTCCCGAGCAGATATACGACAATATGTTCACCGCGACGGTCGGACTGAAAGTCTTCCTGTTTCGCAATGACGATTATGACGGCGACCTGCTCCCGAACTGGTCCGAGGAAGGACTGGGGAGTGATATTTACGAGCCCGACACCGACGACGACGGGCTGTCCGATTTCGAGGAAACACAGCATTTTCAGGCCGATCCACTGTCATACGACACTGACCACGATCAGCTCGGCGATTATGAAGAGGTGACTGTGTACCGCACGCATCCGTATTCTGCGGATACCGACACAGACGGGCTCGACGACTTCGAGGAGACCTACCGGATCGGCACGAATCCGCTGATGATGGATACAGACGGCGACGGATTGACCGACACCGAGGAGGTGCGCATCGGCACCGATCCCTCGCATGTGGACAGCGACTACGACGGACTGACCGATTACTCAGAGGTGCGAGTGCATCACACCGATCCACTCAAACCGGATACCGATGACGACGGCGTATTCGATTACAATGAAGTATCGACGTATCGCACGAATCCCGAGAGCGCCGACAGCGACGGCGACGACCTGACCGACTACGAGGAAATCGCTTATCACCGTACCAATCCCAATTCGCGGGATACCGACGGGGATACGTGGTCCGACGACAAGGAAATCGTCGAAACCCGCACCAACCCGCTCGACCGTGATACCGACGGCGACGGCATTTATGACAATGTGGATCAATGTCCTCTGGTACCCGAGATCTACAACGGCATCAAGGACACTGACGGCTGTCCCGACGGCTATGCCTGGGAACAGGACCAGTATGCCGATGCGAATCCGGACAAGAGCCGGGGCGGACGCGGCAAGGGCGTTCCCACGGGTGCCGGTAAGGGTGATCCGAATTACGGCATCGCCGGCAGCGGTGGTGACACGGGTGAAGGCGACGATCGCAGCGGACGCGGCAAAGGCGTGCCGACCGGTGAGGGCGAAGGTGATCCGAACTACGGCATCACCGGCAGCGGTGGTGACACAGGTGAAGGCGACGATCGCAGCGGACGCGGCAAAGGTGTGCCGACCGGTGAGGGCGAAGGCGATCCGAACTACGGCATCGCCGGCAGCGGCGGTGACACCGGTGAAGGCGACGGCCGGGGCGGACGCGGACAGGGCGTCTCCACGGGTGAAGGCGAAGGTCGACCGGATTACGGCATCGCCGGCAGCGGCGGTGACGCCGGAGAAGGCGACGGCCGCGGCGGACGCGGGACCGGTGTCTCAACCGGTGAAGGTGATGGACAGACAGACCGTGGCACCGTATACGGTGCGGGTACGGCGGGGTACGCCGGACCATACACCGAAGGATATCCCGGACGAGGCAAAGGCGTTGCGACGGGCGAAGGTTCAGGTCCCTGGCGCGTCAACTATGGTGAAGTTTATGGTCCGGAAGAAGAACCACTGCTCGCGCGCTACGGCGGCTACACGCCGCGCGCCGTCCAGCACATCGTGCCGGTGACGGCGATGGACACGTCCACGGCATCGTCTCGCAGGTACGACTTCGCGGCGGCAAACATGGTGAGCCCATTGCCGTCCTTCGAAGAGGAGGTGTTGGAAGAGGGCAAGGTCTTCACGCTCACCGACGTGCATTTCGAGTATGACAGAGACATCATCCGTCGCGAGTACATCGCTGATCTGCTGGAAAAGGTCACCATTTTCCATGCCTATCCCGGCATGGTCGTCGAGATCCGCGGACACACCGACGCCGAGGGTACGGACACCTACAACAAGAACCTTTCGATGCGTCGTGCTCTGGCAGTGAAGAATTTCTTCGTGCAGCAGGGTGTGGCTCCCGGCCGCCTGAAGACCAGGGGCTTTGGCGAGTCGCGTCCGATCATGGACAACAGCAGCGACATCGGCCGGGCCTTCAATCGCCGTGTCGAAGTCTTCATCATCAAGCTCGGAGAGCGCCAACCGCGGAACGTCATCGAGCGGTAGAACTGTCTCCAGCGTGAGACTCTGTCGTAACAGAATCCAACCATGAAAACCAGTTGATCGCGTATGTATCGCAGCCTGATAGTAATATTCCTTTTCCTTTTCACCGGGAGCTGTGCCATCGCCCAGGAAGTGGTGTATCTCGGGCGTCCCCGTTACCCTGCGGGACGTGTGACGGTCACGGCTGGTGGTGGTATCACGAAATACAACGGGGAGTTCACCGACCAGAATGTTGCTGAGGTGTTCTGGGGACAGGCCAGCTACACGCTCGGCAGTTACCTGCGCATCGGCATCCAGGGTGAAAAAGGTCTGTTGAAGTACAACCGCCGCTGGCGTCGCAATACGTATTCGAGCTACATCATCCAGTTCACGAACGATCCCGCGGCCAACCAGGTAGACCGCAGTACCGACTACTATGCGATGTCGGCGCTGTTCTTCCTTGATCTGCTCCCGGCACGCTACATCAATCCCTACCTCTACGGCGGTGTGGGCCGGATCTGGTACACCCCGAGAGATTATGCGCTTGGCGATGTGTATTACATGCCCGCGGAGCCGGAGCAGAAGAGCTGGGTATTCCCGGGCGGAATCGGCGTGGATTTCATGATCGGTCATCGTTTCGCGTTCAACACCGAGATCCGCGCGAATCTCACCCCCGTCGGTGATCTCGACGCCTATCCATCCGACGATGTACGCGACCGCTGGGCCGAAGAGCAGGGACACGGGCGCAATCCCAACGCCGCGGAGACGGCCGACGACCTGTACTTCTCGCTCACGGCGGGAGTGAAGGTATTCCTGTTTCCCGACAATGACATCGACGGCGACGGACTGAGCAACGAAGAGGAAGAATTGAGGGGATTCAATCCCTACGACGCCGACACCGATGGCGACAAGGTGACGGACTGGTACGAGTATACGCAGATGAATTCCGATCCGCGCCGGATGGACACCGATGGTGACGGTCTGACCGATTTCGAAGAGGGAATCAAGTACGGCACGCGGGCCGACACCCTGGATACCGACCGGGACGCGCTCAACGACGCGGAGGAAGTGCAGCGCTTCAACACCGATCCGTTGAAATCCGACACCGACGGCGACGGTCTGCCCGACGGCAAGGAAATCCTGCTCGGATCGAATCCCAACCGCGTCGATACCGACAGCGACGGCCTGACAGACGGAGACGAGCACAACGTACATGGCACCGATCCGCTGCTGCCCGACACCGATGGTGATGGCATAGCCGACTATGACGAGGTGTACCGTGACGCCACCGATGCCGCGGCGGCCGATACTGACGGCGACGGACTCACGGACTTTGAAGAGCGCAGCATTGAGCGCACCGATCCCGAAGACGCGGACATGGACGACGACGGGCTGACCGACTTCGAAGAACTGCGCGTCACCAACACCGATCCCCAGAATCCCGACACCGACGGCGACGGCTTCCGCGACGGCGACGACAAATGTCCCCGACTCCCCGAGACCCGCAACAATTTCCAGGACGACGACGGCTGTCCCGACCGCCGCGAACGCTAGAGGCGCTCCGCGCCAGACTCAGGACCTAGGACATAGGACCCAGGAAAAATCCTACGTCCTAAGTCCTACGTCCTACATACTTTTTACATTTTCCTGACAACTCCCTCGACTGCTGAACATACATTTCCTGCGAATCACATTCGCACAGGAGGATGTTGTCATGAAAAAAC
>PKTF01000308.1 GCA_002869275.1 Ignavibacteria bacterium
ACCTGGCCCATCGTGTATCCCACGCCAACGGTCAAGACCGATCACGACATCATGCTCATCAGCTCCTCCGCCGGATATCCGAATGACACCTGCCATGCGACGCTGACCGTCCCGGTGCTGACGGCGGCGATGCTGGAAGCCCGTGCGTGGACAGTACCGGCGCAACTCGACAGTACGAATGCTGCGGATGGAATCCAGGTGCTCTTCAGAATCACGAACACGGGTAATGATACTGCCAGGGATGTTTCAAGCGCCCTTATGCTGACACCTGAGTTCGTTCTTAATGCGGGTGATACGGTTTTGAAGCAGATGGGAGATATTGCCCCTGGTGATTCTGCTGATGCTGTGTACGTCGTCAAAAGAATTAATCGTAGTCTGGGATGCGCTATTGATACCACATCGATCTGTGCCACCATTTCAATGGACGGCGCACCCGTGATGACAAGTGTCTGTGCAAAGCTGTTGCTGGTCCCCGGTGTGAACCTCCTGCCCGAAATCACTGCAGTCATTCCCGCGGTGCTCGACAGCATCGACAAGGATGTCGAAACGACCTTCGAAGTGCAGATGTTCGATTACGAACGCGGTGATCTGACCTATGTCTGGTATGTCAACGGAACCGAAGAGTCCCGGGCCGGATCGCAGTTCGCATGGACCTTCAACACACTCGGCAATGCCGACGTCAAAGTGGAGATCTACGATCCCTGTACGATCGGGACGAACGATGCCGTGATTCATATCTGGAACTTCGTCGTGCGCGATCCGACGGGCATCGCCGACAATCCGGCCGCGCTTCGCGAATTCTCGATCATCGGCAATTACCCGAATCCCTTCAATCCCGGCACCGTGATCGAATACCGCATTCCCGAGGGACGCCATGACGTACTGCTCGAGGTCGTCGACGCCGGCGGACGCATCGTGCGCACCCTGCAGCAGGGCGAACTCGCAGGCGGTATCCATCGCGTCTCCTTCGACGCCAGCGGACTTCCCAGCGGTACGTATCTCGCACGGCTCACAGCCGGCGGTGTGGTGCGGGTGCATGGGATGGTGTTGGTGAAGTAAGGTCGTGAAGTCGCGTACAACGGACATTCTGATCATGATAACACGTTCCTCCGCATGGCGGGGGAACGTGTTCTTTTTCGTACTGCTTTCTGTGTTGTCCGTTTCGGCGGTCGCGCAGACGTACGAGCGACGGGAACGCAGTTTCGACGTGCTGCATTATGACATCCGGGTGCGGCTGGACGAAGCGGAGCGGACGGTGCACGGAGACGTGCGCGTTACGCTGCGAGGACTGCGGGCTTCGCGACCGGGTTCTGCGGTCGAAACAGACATCACGCTCGACGCCGTCGACATGCGGATCGATGCAGTGTCGTATTTCCCGGGACGCGGTGAGGCGGGTGACGAAGCCCGACTGCCGCGGCAGGAACATCTCGCCTGGGCGGATGGGGGATGGACTTACGATTCTACAGCACTGCGTGTGCAGCTCAAGGGTCTGCGTGACAACATCACACCCGACGATACCGTAACGGTACGGGTACGATATTCCTGTCAACCTTCAAAGGGACTGTTTTTCATTCAGCCCAACGCAAGCTATCCCGACGAAGCGCGACAGATCTGGACGCAGGGACAGGCAGAGAACAATCGTTACTGGTTTCCCTGCTATGACTTTCCCAATGACAAGGCTACGAGCGAGGTCCGCCTGACGGTGGACAGTGCATTGACCACGATCAGCAACGGGCGGCTTGTTTCGCGCAGCAAGCATGCGGACGGCACGGCGACGTGGCACTGGTCTCTCGAGAAGGCCCACAGCAGCTACCTCATCATGCTGGCGGCGGGCGAATACCGCGTGTTCGAAGACGAGGCCGACGGCATTCCCATTCGATCGTATTACTATCCGGACGATGACACGGCAGACGTGCGTCGAACGTATGAAGAAACCGGCGCGATGCTCACGTACTTTGCCGAATTGCTCGGTACACCGTACCCGTGGAACAAGTACGCACAGATTCCCGCGGCGCGCTTCCCGCACGGCGGTATGGAAAACACCACGGCCACGGTAATGGCGGATACACGTCTCGTGGTGAGTGCCCGTGAGGCAGTGGACTACGATCCGCGTCCGTTGATCGCACACGAACTGGCACATCAGTGGGCGGGTGACCTGGTGACCTACAGCGACTGGAGCGAAGAATGGCTCAACGAAGGCTTCGCAACCTTTCTCCAGCAGATGTGGACGTGGGAGAGGCATGGCCATGATGCGATGCTGATCCAGCGCTACGAGGGCATGCGCGGCTTCCTTGACTGGACGGACAGAGCAGGGCGGCTGCCGCTCGTGCACGATGCAGACACGTCGCCTTCCAACACCTATTCCAAGGGTGCTGCGGTCCTGCACATGTTGAAGGATATCCTTGGACGTGCCGACTTCCGGCGCGTCATGCGTGAATGGATGCAGCGACATGCGTTCGGCAGCGCGGATACACGCGATTTTCAACGCGTCATCGAGGACGTCACAGGCAGACAGCTCGGCTGGTTTTTCGACCAGTGGGTGTACGGAGCGGGATATCCCGAGATCGAGGTTTCGCGTCGCCGCATCGACGCGCATTCCATGGAGGTGACCTTCCGGCAGGTGCAGGAGATCGATTCGCTCTGCGGGTACTTCCGTCTTCCGGTCACTGTCACCGTGTATCAACCGGAGGAGAACCAGGCCTGTGCGAGCACCTCGATAACGCTGTGGATCGATGGTCCACTGACCGTGGACACCATTCCTGTTCCGGAAACGGATCTCGAGCAGCATATGCTCATCGATCCATACAGGGTGATCTGCGGCAGAATATCCACGGACGCGAGCGAGACAGAATGGCAGGCGCTGTTTACCGAGGCGCTCAAGGGTGACGAAACGTGGCACACATTCATCAGCTCAGCCTGGAAAATCGACTATACCGAGCGTTTCACCAGGGAACGGCGGGCGGCGAACACGATACGGGAAGCGGAAGCGATGGAGGACTGGACGGTCGTGATGGCGCTTGCCGAACGCGACCCATCGCCGGACGTGCGCAAAGCTGCAGCGACGCGCCTGGCGGAGCTCAAACCGGGGGACGTGGATTTCGCTGATGACCTCGAAGAGCTTTTCCAGAGGCTGTTGGACGATGCGGCGTCCGGAGTGCGGGCTACGGCGTTGAACGGATTACATAATTTCCGAAATCGGGAGTTATTGCCCGTCTACAAGAGCATGCTCGCTGATTCGAGCTATTACGTGGAAGCCTCCGCGATGAACAATATCCTGGATGTGGATTCCGTTTCGAGTGCTGATATCGTCCGTCAGCGGCTGCTCGCCGATTCGCCTGCCGACATTCTCCCGCTGGCGGCACTGGACTGGGTACGTCGTTATAGGTATGAGGAATTCCGTGACATCGTCCTTGACCTGGCGGGGCCGGGGCACAGTCCGGCGCTCCGCGCGAAGGCGTTCGAGACGCTGCTGATCCTCCGCACGGACGTGGGAGTGATCAAGTCGCTGCTGCTGCGTCAGTTAGCGGAACCGGCACCGGAATTTCGCATGTACGCGGTTTCGGCGCTTCGCCTGTTCGGCTTGGACGAAGCCCGTCGCATCGCACGGCAGCGGCTGTCGGACGAGCAGCATCCGCGTGTCCGGGAGCTGATGCGCGGGTTGTTTCAGCTCTGAATCGCACCTCCCCGGCCACTTTGATGCCGCCCAGCAGAATCGTATGTTTCATAGACGTGCTTTCGTGTATGGGAATACATGGAAGCGCCGGGGAACGCGGTCGTTCGCGCAAGCGGAGTACCGTGTATTCAGATTGACTTATAGAGCCCCCTCTATTATATTTGTCTCTCTGAGCCATTTTTGAAAAATGAATTTGCGTAGTACTACATACATATTGACACTGGAGGTCTGATCGGCCGTGAAGAACTATCTAACCCGGATCATCCTGATTGTCGCGTTCATCCTCTTTGCTGGGTACCTGCTGTGGCCGACCTATATGGATTCGGTTCACGAGGCGAATCTCACAGAGATGAGTGACGCGGACAGCACCGCCTATTTCGACGACAACGAAGACGGTATCCGCAGTGCGCGTGAGAACCGTCTGAAGCTGGGTCTCGATCTGCAGGGCGGCATGTACGTGACACTGGAAGTGGACATCGCTGAACTGCTCACGAAACTTGCCAAGAACGAAGACGAAAACCTTCGGGGCATCCTCGAAAGCGTTAAAACCGAGGCCCTGACAAGTGATGAGCCCGTGCTCGATATCTTTCGAACGCAATTCGAGGAAAAGGGTATGCGCCTGAGCCGTTATTACGGCGATATCCGTTCTTCGAACAGCGAGGTGATGGATTATCTGTCCGATGAGACCGAAAAGGCCGTCGAGCGCGCGCTGGAAATCATCCGCAACCGTATTGACCAGTACGGCGTTTCGGAAGTCGCCATTACACGCAGCGGCAGTCGCCGTATCATCCTCGAGCTTCCGGGCGTGAGTGACGAACGCGAAGTGCGCCGTCTCATCCAGGAGACCGCACAGCTCGAATTCAAACTGCTGGCCGAACCCAATCAGTGGGTGCAGGCGAATCAGAGCGTTGATAAGACGCTGCTCGGAAAGTCGCTCGATGAAGCAGACGAGACCGAGGCTGCTGACGACAGCACGCTCGCCGACAATGTCGGTGATGAAGCGTCGGATGCAATTGCTGATGCCGGCGATACGGCCGAGACCGCAGACAGCACGGCCGATGCTGCCGCACAGCTGGATTCCATTTCCAAGGCCGCTGAGCAGCAGGGCGATCTCACCGAGGAGGAGCAGGCTGCAGAGCTCGAGAAATTCAAGGAAGAGAATCCATTTACGTCGCTGTTCATCTGGACGCAGGACGGAAGCTTCTTTGCTCCGCCCGAGCAGCGCGAACGCATCAACAACATTCTCAGTCGTGACGATGTGCGCCGTGCGATCCCCGAAGACATGGTCTACGGGTGGTCAGCCAAGGCTCGCGTATTCGGCGACGGTTCCGAGCTGTACGAATTCTACTGGCTGAAGAGCAAGGCCGAGCTGACCGGTGAAGTGATCACCAATGCCCAGGCGCAGATCGACCAGGGCGGTCTCGGTGGTGCTGTCGTGACCATGCAGATGGATGCAGAAGGTTCGCGTGAATGGGCCCGTGTAACGGGAGCGAACGTGAACAAGCGCATCGCCATCGTCCTTGACAACGCAGTGTTCTCAGCCCCGAATGTGCGCCAGAAGATCATCGGCGGAAATTCGCAGATCGAGGGCATGGAAAATATGGAAGAAGCCCGTCTGCTCGAGATCGTGCTCAAAGCCGGTGCGCTTCCCGCGCCTGTCGAGATCATCGAAGAGCGCACGGTGGGTCCGTCCCTCGGTGAGGATTCCATCAACAAGGGCGCATCGTCCTTCATCATCGGCCTGGTGTTCGTCATCATCTTCATGGTGCTGTACTACCAGTACGGTGGCGTCCCGGCGGACATCGCCGTGATATTCAACGTCTTGTTCATTCTCGCAATTCTGGCGGGATTCCATGGCACACTGACGCTGCCCGGTATCGCAGGTATCCTCCTGACGGTCGGTATGGCGGTCGATGCCAACGTGCTGATCAACGAACGTATTCGCGAGGAGTTCGCCGCAGGCAAAACGCTGCGCGCGGCCATCGACGCGGGATATTCCCGTGCGTTCCCGGCCATTATTGACTCCAACCTCACGACGCTGCTGACCAGTATCATTCTGTACCAGTTCGGCTCGGGTCCGGTGCAGGGCTTCGCCCTCACACTGATGATCGGTATCATCTGTTCGCTGTTTACCGCCATCATCTTGACGCGTGTGGTCTTTGAGATCACTGTCGACAAGGCCCCGAACATCGTCAAGTTCGGTTGATCAGATACAGTATTACCATCGAAAGCGAGTCAGGAGACTATAGAGTATCATGAGAATTTTCAAAGAATTAAACATCGACTTCATGGGCAAGAGGAAGAATTTCTATGTCCTCTCAGCCGTAATCATTCTCGCCGGCGTCGTGTCGCTGTTTGTGAAGGGCGTGGACTTCGGTCTCGACTTCAAAGGCGGCACGGAAGTGGTCGTGCGTTTCCCGCGCACCGTGGAGATCAACGAACTCCGCGGCTGGATTTCCGAGGGCGACTTTGGAAGCATCGAGATCAAGTCTTTCGGCACGGACACCGACTACATCGTCCGTACCGATCAGAAGGGCGTCGGCACTGCGATTTCCGATCGCATCAAGGACCTCCTCGCAGAGCATTTCCCGGATCAGGGTATTGAACTGCTGCAGGAGAATCGCGTCGAGGCCAAAATCGGATCCGAGATCCGTCGTGATGCCGTGATCGCAATTTTCTTCGCCCTGATCGGCATCCTGGTCTACATCGGCTTCCGTTTCAAGATCATCTTCGCCGTCGGGGCCGTGACCGCGTTGTTCCACGACGTACTGGTGGTACTGGGACTGATTTCCATCTTCACCGGGTTGATCCCCGGGCTGAACCTGGAATTTGACCAGGCCATGGTGGCCGCGTTTTTGACGCTTATCGGTTTCTCGGTCAACGACACCGTGGTCGTCTTCGACCGCGTGCGCGAGAACCTGAAATTGTTCAAATCCACCGCGTTCGAGCCGGTGCTGAACAAGAGCATCAACACGACGATGAGCCGTACGGTGCTGACTTCCATCACGACGCTGTTCGTCATGCTGGCCCTGCTGGTGTTCGGCGGTGAGCCCACGCGCGGTTTCGCATTCGCGATGACCATCGGCGTGTTTACCGGTACGTACTCCAGTATTTTCGTCGCCGGCGCACTGACGCTCGACTGGACCAAGAGCCGCAATGCCAAAATCACCTTCTAGAGGTAATTATGAACATCCCCTCTTCAGAACGGAACGGCGTCACAGTTCTTGAACTGCAGGGAGCCATTCTCGGCGGCCCGGAAGCCAATGCCCTGAACGAGGAACTTCATCGCCTGATCGATGAAGGCAAGAAGCAGATCGTGCTTGAACTGTCACAGGTAACCCTGATGAACAGCTCGGGTCTCGGCATGCTGATCGGTGGATACACGACCATGAAAAACAACGGCGGCGAACTGAAGCTGGCCTGCCTCAACGACAACGTGCGCAAGCTGATCGAAATCACCAAGCTGCACACGATTTTCACGCCGTTCGCCACGGTGGATGAGGCCGTTGACAGCTTTGCTTCCTGACCGAGGGAAATAAACATCTGAGACGGCCTCCCCGAATGCATGGGGGAGGCCTGTTTCTTTTTCGCATGAAAAACCGGAGTACTGATGTCCGTTCGAGTTGTTGTCGGCGCCCAGTGGGGCGATGAAGGGAAGGGCAAACTCGTCGATATTCTCAGCCGGGATGTCGACATCGTGGCGCGTTATCAGGGCGGCGCGAATGCGGGACACACCATTGAAATCGGTGACCAGAAGTATGTTCTGCACCTGATTCCGTCCGGCATCTTCAATGAGCATATTATCACGGTGATCGGGAATGGCGTGGTCATCGACCCGGTGGCCCTGCTCGAGGAAATCCGTTTTCTCGAAGAACATGGCGTGTCGCTCAAGGGGCGACTCAAGATCAGCCACAATGCGCACCTGATCATGCCATACCACAAGCTGCTGGATTCCCTTTACGAAAAGGGCCAGCGCCCGATCGGCACCACGGGACGCGGTATCGGTCCGGCCTATTACGACAAAGCGGCGCGTGTCGGCATTCGTATCGTGGACTTGCTGGACCACGATATCCTGGAATCCCGCATCCGTCAGAACCTCGAAGACAAAAACCGCATTATCAGCAAGGTATACGACAGCGAGGAACTCGACGTCGAACACATGATTGAGGAATACAAGCGCTTCGACGAACAGATCGACGAATACGTCGCTGATACCGCGCATTTCCTGAATCACAGCATCCGCGACGGCAAGAAGGTCATGTGTGAAGGTGCGCAGGGCGCGCTTCTGGACATCGATCATGGGACGTATCCCTACGTGACGTCTTCGAGTCCGATCAGCGGTGGTGCAACGACGGGACTCGGTATTCCGCCGACGGCCATCTCTACGGTGGTGGGTGTGATGAAAGCGTACACCACGCGGGTGGGACTCGGGCCGTTTCCGACGGAGCTCAACGATGAGGTCGGCGATCAGCTGCGCGTCGCCGGACATGAATTCGGATCCACTACCGGGCGTCCTCGGCGTTGCGGCTGGTTCGACGCGGTCGCCATGCAGTATTCCGCGATGCTGAACGGCATCACATCCTGCTGTATGACCAAACTCGACGTGCTCAGCGGTCTTGATGAGATCAAGATCTGCGTGGCGTACGAATATGACGGCAAACGCAGCGATCATTTCCAGACGAATCTGAAAACGCTCGAACGCATGCAGCCGGTGTACGAAAGCTTCCCGGGCTGGTCAGAGGACATCACCTCAGCCACGACGTACGACGCGCTGCCTGACGCTGCGCAGTCTTACGTCAAGGCAGTGGAAGAGATCATCGGGACGCGAATCGAATGCGTGTCGGTGGGTCCCGAGCGTTCACAGATCCTTTTCCCGGGGGGAACTCCCAGGTGGTAATGCTGGATCCGCATACCGGGCGGATGGTGCTGCTGGCCGAGGGCCGGCTCAGTTCCATCGGTCTGCGGATGGTGATTGCGGCCCTGCTCTATATTCCCGAACGCATCGTCGCGGTCATCGACAGCACCAAAGAGCAGTCGACCACGCAGGAAGCGATCGGTTTCGGTGGGGATACCCCGATCGTGCATTCGCTTGAAGAGGCGATGAAATACAAGCCCGATTCCATGCTCATCGGCATCACTCCCCTCGGTGGCATGCTGCCGGACTCGTGGCGTGCGATTATCTCGGAAGCGCTCAATTCGGGACTTCATATCATCAGCGGGCTCAAGCACGGTCTCGGACAGGACAAGGAATTTTCCGCACTCGCTTCGACAAAGGGATTGCGCATCCATGATCTGCATCACGTCACGAAGAGTCATCAGATCCGTGCGCAGGGAAGCTGGCGCCGTCGCAACATCAATACCATTCTCACGGTGGGAACGGATTCGAACACCGGCAAGATGACCACGGCACTGAAAGTGTACGAGGAGATGCGCCGGCGTGATATGAACGTGGCCATGATAGGGACGGGTCCGACGGGCATTCTCATCAGCGGTCGCGGGGTCTCTATCGAGGATATTCCGAGTGATTTTCTCACCGGTGCGATGGAATTCGAAATTGACAAGGCGGCGAACGAGGGCTATGAATACGCCATCGTCGAAGGGCAGGGTGCGTTATCGAACTGCGGCAACTCTCCTATCGCTCTCGGACTGCTGCACGGCGCGATGCCCGACGCGATGATTCTCTGCCATCAGCCGTCACGCGAATCGGACGGGTACGGTCTGCCGCTGCCGACGATCGAAGACAGCATTGCGCTGCACGAGCGCATCATCGGCGTGTTCAAGCAGGCGAATGTCACCGCCATCGGGTTGAACTCGATGGACCTGAACAAGGAAGACTATCGTCTCACGACCAAGAAGCTGCAGCAGCAGACAGGTCTGCTGGCGGTCGACGCCATGCGCGAACCGGCGACCTCGCTCGTCGATACCCTCCTGGAATACTTTTCAAAGTACAAGAAGGTCGTGCTCCCGCACGATATCTCCGAAATCCACGACAGGATATAGCAAAAAGCACCGCAGCAAAAAGCACCGCCAGGCGGTGCTTTTTGCGCTGTATGCTGTAAGCCGTAGGCCGTATGCGATGGCATATAGCATATGGCATACAGCATAGAGCATAGAGCTATGATGCAATGTTGAGCCACCAGCGGACGGCGGTGAGGAGGAGGAGGATGGCGCCTTCGACGCGTGTGATCCGATACTGAGTGCGCATGACGATGACGACCACGACCATGAATCCGCCGAGCAGCAGGATGTTGAGATAGGCCTCCGGAGTGACATGCAGGGGACGCAGGATGGCTGCGAGTCCGAGGACGCCGAGCAGGTTGAACAGGTCGCTGCCGACGAGGTTGCCCACTGAAATTCCATGATGGCCCTTGATCACGGCGATGAATGACGTCGCGAGCTCGGGCATCGACGTACCGACGGCCACGATGGTTACGCCGATGAGCCATTCGGACACGCCAAGCAGCATGGCCACTTCGGTCGCCGACTGTACCAGGAATTTACTGCTGAGGATGATCAGAGCGATACCAAGGATGATCTTCGGGATATCATACCAGTGGAAATCGCCTTCGGGGACCTCTTCGTCGAGGGTTTCTTTCTGCAGGAAGAGAAACAGGATATACCCCAGGAGGAGAGAGGCGAGAATGGCTCCTTCCCACCATTCGAGCATATAGTCGCTCAGGAACAGTGCGAGGAGAGCTCCTGTGAGGATGAGCATGCTGCCGTCACGGAAGACCAGCCGGCGACCGGTGGGACAGGCTCCGAGCAGGGCGACTCCGCCGAGGATGAAGCCGAGGTTGAAGATGTTCGAGCCCACGACGTTGCCGACGGAGATATCCGCCTGGCCCTTGATGGCGGCGGTAATGCTGACGGCGAATTCGGGCGCGGAGGTGCCGATGGCGACGATGGTGAGTCCGATGACGACTTCCGAAAGGCCAAGCTTCCGCGCGATATGGGCGGCCGAGATGACCACCCATGACGCCCCGTACCAGAGGCCCAGGATGGTAATCCCTATGATGACTGCATGCTGAAAGAAATCCATCGGGTTCCCGTATTGCAATCTGATAAGATGGGGAAAATTGGGGGATACGACAAATAATACGGGTAGAACTCAGGCAGGAAAGGCAACCACGGATCTCACAGAATGCACACAGAAAGCACAGACGGATATCAGAATTATCATTCTGTGAATTTTGTGGGTATTCCGTGTATTCTGTGGTTGCCTTTTCTTCGTGGGATGGAATGGGGCGGAAATAATCACAGTGGGAGAGTAGTGGGAGACGGGAATTTTCCCACCACAAGCGATCGGGCGGTACGGCCTGCCGGACGGCCGTTTTTTCTGCCATCTTTTTTCCCCGTAACCTCAATAAAAATGCCCATTCCAGCCCGCATGAGGGTGTCGGAAAAAATTTTTACCCGGTGGGGGATTAGCGCTTGACTCTGAGCTATAAAACGTTAATTTTGGGAGAAAGTGGGTAGAAGTGGGAAGAAGTGGTTCATTGGTAACTGGCTGAGGCTATGGCAGGTTTTAAAGGCAAATATGAGCATTCTGTGGATGACAAGGGTCGCGTGAGCCTCCCTTCGAAAATCCGCAAGAACCTCGCGCCCGAGGCCATGGATTCGTTTGTCGTTACCCGGGGTTACGAAAGCAGCCTCGACCTCTATCCCATGGACACCTGGAATCAGTTCGAAGAGCAGCTGCGCAATCAGCTGAATGTTCACCGTGAGGAAGACCGTCTGTATATCCGCACCTTGATGATGTGGGCGCAGGAGGTCGTGTTGGACAAGCAGTCGCGCATCATGATTCCTTCGGAACTGATGGAGTTCGCCGCAATCACAACAAATATCGTGATTGTGGGTGCACTCGAGAAAATCGAGCTCTGGAGTCCGGAACACTTCCGTCAGTATCACGAGCGTAATGCGGAACAGTCGTATGAAGCCGTTGCCGCGCGCGTGATGGGAGGCGTGTGATGCAGCATGAGGAAGCTGGCTATCACATACCGGTTCTTCTCGAGCGCTCGATCGAGCTGTTGGTCAGCGACTCCGAAGGAGTCTATGTCGACGGCACGCTTGGCGGCGGCGGACATAGCCGCTACATGCTACGGCAGCTAGGAGAGAACAGTCGCGTCTTCGGTTTTGATCAGGACGACGACGCCATACAACACGCACAATTGCTGTTTCAGGGCGAACGTCGCATGACCGTCGTCCATAGCAATGTGGTCCATCTGACCGACGTACTCAACAAATACGATATCCCTGAAATCGACGGACTCCTGTTGGATCTTGGAGTGTCGTCGCATCAGATAGATGTTCCACAGAGAGGATTCAGTTTTCGATTTTCTGGACCTCTCGATATGAGAATGGACCGCGAGCACACCGTGACTGCAGCCGATTTTCTTGCCCATAACAGCGAAGAAGAACTGGCACAGGTGTTTTTCACCTACGGTGAAGAGCGTCACAGCCGGGGCATCGCCCGCGCCATCGTGCGCGCGCGCTCAGTGTCCGCGATTACGGAGACGCAGCAGCTCGTGGATATCATCGCCGGCGTCACGCCCATGAAGCATCGCAGCAAGACCCTGGCGCGAATTTTCCAGGCGCTGCGTATCGCCGTGAATGACGAACTGCATGTGTTGGAGCAGACGCTGGACCAGGCCGTCGATCGGCTGCGTATCGGTGGACGTCTCGTCGTCATCTCGTATCACTCGCTCGAAGACCGCATCGTCAAGAGGTTTCTGCGCCATGAGGCGCGCGACTGTGTCTGTCCGCCTAAAAGTCCGATCTGCCAGTGCGAGAAGGTTTCGCGGATACGCATCATCACCAGCAAACACACGGAAGCGGATGAGAACGAAATACGTCGAAATCCAAGAGCCCGCAGCGCAAGGCTTCGCTGCGGCGAAAAGATTCACGCGTAAACGCATGGATACAGCCGGCGGGATGTCGCCGGATGTGCCGTTCGATTACGTGCAGGCTGCTGCTCCGCGGCGACGCAGAGTGAAAGGGCTGACCACCTTCAACATCGTGGTCATGCTCATGGTGTTCGCGATGCTCATCACGTTCTATATCTCGAACGTGGTTGCCGTGGACAGCCTGATGGTGAAACAGATCGAACTGGAGAAAGCAGAGCAGATGCTGTTGCAGGAGCGCGAAAATCTTCGCGCCGAGATCAATCAGCTCTCGAGTTATAATCGTATACAGCGCATCGCCGTCGAAGACCTCGGGCTGGTTCACGCAAATCAGCAGCCCTATTCACTGACGGTGTTTGGAATAGTGCCGGAGACAACCGAGAAATAACCGTATCAGGTGCCGTTGGAATCTTACGACTACAGACCAGGACGCAATGAGGACCTCCGGATCCTGCAACGCCAGCAGAGCTCCGTCAGGATGTATCTGATCATGGTGCTGTTCATGGCCGGATTTTTCTCTATTGTCGTCAAACTGTTCGTCATCCAGGTCCGCGACGCGGAAAAGCTGCAGGAGCTGGCGCGCATCCAATATGAAAGCCGGGAGATCATCCGTCCCATGCGCGGGCTCATCCTCGACCGCAATCTCTCCATCCTCGCCTCAAACACCACCGAGTACACGCTGGCTGTCGATCCGTCCGTCATCAAACGGCCGGATACCGTGGCCCATTTCATCGCCCGGGCGCTCGGAATGCCGCATCGTTCGGTGATGAAACATCTGCGCGACACCACACGGCAGTTTGCCATCATCGAAAAACGCATCCCCGAAAGTATTGCATCGCGCTTCGATGGGTGGGACTGCTACGGTGTGCGGCTGCGAGCCGTGCCGCGGCGCAAATACAATTTCAATGCGCTTGCGGGACCGGTGATCGGTTACACCAACATCGATAACGGCGGTCAGAGCGGTATCGAACTCGAGATGGATGACCTGCTCTCGGGCAAAGAAGGGTTCATCGTGTATCAGCGCAACGCACGCGGTTCGCGTCGTCCCGAAGTGGATTATCCGAAAGTCGAGCCGGTGAACGGACGCAGCGTGGTGCTGACCATCAACCAGGTGTACCAGTCCATCGCTGAAGAAGAACTGGCCAAGGGCGTCGAGCGTCACGATGCTGAATCCGGTCGCTGCATCATTCTGCAGCCGCACTCGGGCGAAGTGCTCGCTATGGCGAACTTCCCGAGCATCGATCCCAACAAGCTGCACGAATACTCGCCGGAGAAGGCGCGTAATCGTTCGGTGACGGATCTTTACGAACCCGGCTCCACCTTCAAGATCGTGGCCATGAGCGCCGCGCTCAACGAGGACCTGCACGGTCCGGAAGACCGGATCAACGCGGAAAACGGCTGCTGGGTATACAATGAGAACCTCAAGCCGATCGTCGATGACCATCCGTACGCTTCCCTGACCCTGCGCGGTGCTTTCGAACACAGTTCCAACATCGTATCGGCCAAGCTGGCCCGGGAACTGGGTGATGAGCGTTTCTACAAATACGCGAGAAATTTCGGCTTCGGCGTGAAAACCGGTATCGAGCTGCCGGGTGAGCTCAACGGCGACCTGCGCAAGCCGCTGGACTGGGACGGCACGACGCTGAACTACCTGGCATTCGGTTATGGGCTTGCCGTGACGCCGCTGCAGATCGCCTGCGCCTACGCCGCCATCGCCAATGACGGCGTGCTGATGCGTCCATTCATCCGAAAGTACCTTCTCGACCAGGACCGCAAGGTGGTGGACGTCATCAATTCGCAAGTCGTGCGGCGCGTGGTATCGTCGGAAACGTCGCAGATCATGCGTGAATTCATGCAGGGGGTGGTCGACAGCGGTACGGCAAAACAGGCACGGATCGAGGGAGTCAATATCGGAGGAAAGACAGGTACGTCGCAGCGGCTGGTCAACGGATCGTATTCAAACACCTCCCATGTGGCGTCATTCGTCGGGTTCTTTCCCGTTGAGAATCCCAAAATCCTGATTCTCGTCATCCTCGATGCTCCGAAACGCGGTTTCTATGGCGGAGCCACGGCGGGACCCATTTTCCGCAAGATCGCGATGCGCATCATCAACTCATCGAGTGAGTTCGCGAAAAAACCGGAACCCCTGTACGCATCGTTCAAGGGGAATGACCACATCCGCGTCCCGAACGTCAAGGGCATGCATGTGGACGTCGCGCGTTCCGTGCTCAAGGCACACGGATTCAATCTGGAGTTGTCAGGAAAAGGCGTGCTCGTCGCAAGCCAGCTGCCTGAGGAAAACACCCTCGCAACGCGACGGCAGATCGTGAACGTCCGCCTCGTGAGCGTGGACGAAGACAGCACCGACGGCCTGCAGCGTGTGCCCGACGTGGTCGGCATGTCTCTGCGACAGGCCATGAATTTCATCAAAAGCATGAACCTCGAACCGAGTCCGGTCGGCAGCGGCGTTGTCCGCTCGCAGTACCCGGAAGCGGGAGCGCTGGTGCCGAAGGGCAGCCGGTGTACCCTCGACGGCGAGGCGCGTGCGGTATCGGCAAACCTCTACTGAGACGGATCATGTTTAACCAGGTCGCGACAAACCTTCAATCCTTCCCGGCGAGCATTCGCCTCTCGGAGATCGTCAATGATCTTCCGGTGGTGCAGATGTCCGGTCCCTGGGATGCCGAGATCGCCGGCATCACCACGGACTCGCGCCGAGTGAAGCAGGGTTGGCTGTTCGTGGCGACGCCCGGGGAACATGTCGACGGACACGATTTCGTGCAAACAGCAATGGAACGCGGTGCCAGCTGTGTTGTCGTACAACTCACCCAGTACGAATCCTCTCTCCACTCACTTCTCACTCCCGCTTATTGCCAGCACAACGGTACCACCGTTGTCGTCGTGCGTGATACGCGCAAGGCCGTGGCCGTCCTCGCGGACCGCTTCTTCGCCTCTCCCTCGCGCGCGTTGACCATGATCGGCATCACGGGCACGAACGGCAAGACCACCATCTCATACCTGCTATCTTCCGTTCTCGCGACGGCTGGCATCCGTTCCGGTTTGATCGGCACCGTGGAATACCGCATCGGCGATTCCAGGCGCCCTGCTCCATTCACTACTCCGCCTGCGGAGCACCTGCACGAACTCTTCGCCGAGATGCGCGATGAGGGATGCACCGCGGTGGTGATGGAAGTCTCTTCGCATTCGATTGCACTTGACCGTGTCCACGGCGTGCAATATGACGTGGCCGTATTCACGAATCTCACACAGGACCACCTCGATTTTCACGAGACGATGGATGAGTACCGCGATGTCAAGTCGCGGCTGTTCAGCGAACATACGCGCGGCGTGGCGCTGATCAATGCCGACGACGATGCGGCGCGCGCGATGGGGATGTCTCTCAAGCGTCGGCGCAAGACGTACGGCGCGAAGGGAAGAGTGGCGTATCGCATCCGAGACGTGAACGTATCGGCACGCGGAACAACGCTGACGATCGAATATGGTGGTACGGCATGGCCGATACGCTCGAAGCTCGTGGGTGGTTTCAACGCATGGAACATCGCCGCGGCGTTCGCTGTGGGCATCGAGCTCGGAATCGATCCGCAAAAAGTCATCCGCGGATTGCAGCGCGTCAGGAATATCGCCGGACGCTTCGAGCGCATCGCATCCGCTGACGGCGTCACGGCCATCGTCGATTATTCCCATTCGCCCGATTCCCTCGAGAAAGCCGTGCGCACGTCGCGCGATCTCGCCGGTGACCGGCGGGTCATCACCGTGTTTGGCTGCGGCGGTGATCGCGACCGTGCCAAGCGTCCCCTGATGGGCGCCGTGGCATCGGAATTGAGTGACATCACCGTGGTGACGTCCGACAATCCCCGTACCGAGGATCCTGCCGCAATTATCGAAGACATCCTTGAAGGGATAGAAACGAAGTCCGGCGTAGTGATTCGCATCCGTCGCAGGGCGGGGATTCAGTACGCCCTGAAGATTGCGATGCCGGGCGATATCGTCCTGATCGCGGGCAAGGGCCACGAAGACTACCAGATCATCGGAAACAGGCGCCGGCACTTCGACGACCGAGAGGTGGTGCGCGCATTTTTCAGTGACAGGCGCGGAGGCGTGAAAGCATGAGAGGAACGGTAGCGGATCTGCTGACCATTCCGCATGTGCGTGCGGTGAACTGCGATGCCATTCGCGGCCGTGTGCTGCGCCGTATCGTCACCGATTCGCGCGACCTGCGCAAGGGCGATGTGTTCGTCGCATTCCGCGGTGCTCGTGTGGACGCCCACGATCTCGTTCCGGATGTCTGCGCACGGGGCGCCCGTGTCTGTGTCGTGGAAAACCGCTGGTACCGCAAGCATGCGTCCGCCTATCCCGATCTGCCCCTGCTCGTCGTCAAGGATACGGTGGAGGCTTACGGCGCAATCGCGCAGTTCCATCGCCGGCAGTTCGACATTCCCCTTCTGGCCATCACCGGAAGCAACGGCAAAACGAGCACAAAGGAAATGATCGGTGCCGTGCTGAAGACGAAATACAACGTTCTGCTCAACGCCGGCAACTACAACAATCAGATCGGTCTGCCCGCTACGCTGCTGCGCGTCACCGATCGCCACGATCTTATCGTGACGGAGATGGGCACCAACCAGCCGGGCGACATTCCGTATCTCTGCGACATCGCGGGACCCACGCATGGTCTGATCACGAATATCGGCAGAGCGCATATGGAGAAGCTGCTGTCGCGTGAAGGCATCGCCGCCGAGAAGGGCGCGCTGTATGCCTCTCTGCCGAAAGGCGGCGTGGCGCTGATCAACGCCGATGAACCCCTGCTGCGCGCACGTGTTCCCCGCGGCCGCACACGAGTGAGCTACGGTACGACGGCGCGTTCCGACGTGCGTATCGTGGATGTGCGGCTCGACCGCAAGGGAAAAGCAATCGTGAAACTCACGGCCGACCGCTTTGTACGCCGTCCGATCACCCTGCGACTGCAGTCTCTCGGGCGCCATGCGGCATATAATGCCGCGGCGGCGCTGGCAGTGGGTTTCGTCTTCGGCTGCGGCGTGACGAAAATGAAAGCCGCACTCGAGCGGATCCGAAACGCGGACAAACGCATGCAGCTGCAAGACGCGGCCGGCATCACCGTGATCAACGACACGTACAATGCGAATCCCGATTCCGTACTCGCGGCGGTGGACCTGCTGCAGCAGATCACGGTACAGGGTAAGCGCTGTGTCGTACTCGGTGACATGCTCGAACTGGGACGGATCTCCCGCCAGGAGCACGAGGCCATCGGTGCCGCACTCGCAGCGGCCGGTATACCCTACGTCCTGACATTCGGATCACGGTCACGCGCGATCAGCAGCGCGGCCCGCAGCGTCGCTGTCGTGGCCAGGCATTTCCGCGAGAAGCAGCAGCTGCTCGACACACTGGACGCCCTGCTGGACGACGGTGATGCAGTCCTGGTGAAGGGGTCGCGCAGCATGCACATGGAAGATGTCGTCGGACATCTGCTCCGCCGCAACACGAGTGAGGAGGAAAGCAGATAGCGTATGATTTACTACCTCTTTGAATACATCAACGACGTGCTGAATCCCCCCGGATTCGACGTATTCCGCTTCATCACCTTCAGGGCGGCAGCGGCGGCCATCACCGCTCTGCTGATCAGCTGGTTCGTGGGTCCGCGTATCATCGCGGCACTCAAGCGCCGGCAGATCGGCGAGACGGCCAAAATCGAAGCTCCGGAAACGCACCTGGTCAAGGCAGGCACACCGACCATGGGCGGGCTCATCGTGCTGACATCCATCGTCGTTCCGGTACTGCTCTGGGGTCAGCTGCAGAACACGTATGTCTGGCTGATCCTCCTCGCGACGCTGATGCTGGGCGCAGTCGGTTTCGTCGACGATTATCTCAAGGTCGTACGCAAGTTTCCGAAGGGCCTGATCGGCGAATATAAAATCGTGGGTCAGATCATCGTGGGTCTCATTGTCGGCGGCGTGCTGTATTTCTCACCGCAGTTCCAGGACTACAATTCGGTCACCACGGTGCCGTTTTTCAAGAACCTGCTGCTCGATTTCAGTTTCTTCTATATCCCGATGATCATTTTCGTGATCGTCGCGACCTCGAACGCGGTGAACCTGACCGACGGACTCGACGGACTCGCCATCGGGACAATTTCCATCGCGTTTATCGCAATCGCCTTCATCAGTTACGCCGGCGGCCGCGTCGATTTTTCGAATTACCTGAACATCATTTATCTGCCCGGGAGTGGCGAGCTGACGGTATTCAGCGCCGCGGTTCTGGGAGCCGGACTCGGCTTCCTCTGGTACAATGCCTACCCGGCACAGGTGTTCATGGGCGACACCGGTTCACTGGCGCTCGGAGGCGCCATGGGCGTATTGATGGTCATGATCAAGAAGGAACTTCTGCTGCCGATTCTCGGCGGTATCTTTTTCGCCGAAACCGTATCGGTACTTATACAGAAAGCTTATTTCAAATACACTAAACGCAAGTACGGGCAGGGCAAGCGGGTATTCCGCATGGCGCCGGTGCATCATCATTTCGAGCTTCTCGGCTGGCCCGAGCCCAAGATCGTGTCGCGGTTCTATATCGTCGCGATCATACTTGCAATCCTCAGTCTGGCAACGTTCAAGGTACGATAACCATGCAGCGCGCATTTGATATCGCGAGTTTGAATGTCACCGTCATCGGTGCAGCACGGAGCGGCCTGGCGGCGGCGCGCCTGCTCAAACGCAAAGGCGTAACAGTTTTTCTCACCGAACTCTCTCCCGAAGAGAGATACGCGGAAGCCGCGCGCATCATGCGCGACGAGCAGATTCCGTTCGAGTTCGGCAGTCACAGCGACCGCATCTATGAGTCGGATCTCATCGTTGTGAGTCCGGGCGTGCCCTCCGACGCACCGGTACTGCAGCGTGCGGCGGAAATCAATCTGCCGGTGATCAGCGAAATTGAAGTCGGTGCGATGTTCCTCGAGGGATCGATCGTCGCCATCACGGGAACGAACGGCAAGACCACCACCACCACGCTGACCGGCGACATATGCCGCGCAGCGCGTCCTGATACCCTGGTGGCGGGTAACATCGGTCTCGCTTTCACGGATGCCATCCTCCAGAAGGATACACCGGTGGACATGGCGGTATTGGAAATCAGCAGCTTCCAGCTCGACACCTGCGTCACGTTCCACCCGACCACATCGGTGATCACGACGATCACACCCGACCATCTCTACCGATATCACGGGTCCTTCCAGGAATATGTGACTTCGAAGGAGCGGATCTTCATGAATCAGGGACCGGAAGATCACCTCGTGTACAACTATGACGATCCTGTTGTGACCGGTGCGATCAAGACGGCGATGGCGGAACTGTTCCCGGTCAGTTCGCTGCAGCGTCTGCAAAAAGGCGGCTGGCGCGAAAACGGGTCGCTCGTCATGGATGCCGGGTTCGGGAAAGAAGTGGTCGCCCGGGTGGAAGACCTGCAGGTGCACGGACGTCACAATCACATGAACGTGCTCATGTCGGCACTGGCCGCACGGCTCGAAGGGATCAGTATTGATGTGATCCGCAGCGCCGTGCTCTCCTTCAAGGGTGTGGAGCACCGGCTGGAGTATGTATGTGACGTCGACGGTATCAAGTGGATCAACGACTCGAAGGCCACGAATGTGGACTCAGTGGTGATCGCACTGAACAGCTACAAGAATCCTGTCGTTCTGATCGCCGGCGGACGTGACAAGGGTACGTCCTACGAGCCGTTGCTGAACATCGTCAAGGACAGCGTACGTGCCATGGTACTGATCGGCGAAGCCGCTGAGCGCATGGAGGAAGTCTTTGCTCCGGTCACCCGCGTCACCCGTGCGCGCGACATGCTCGAAGCCGTGAATATCGCCCGCATGGCGGCACAGCCAGGTGACATCGCGATGCTGTCTCCTGCCTGCGCGAGCTTCGACATGTACGACAGCTTCGAGCATCGCGGCCGTGTCTTTAAAGAATGTGTGCATACGTTTTGCCGTGAGCCTCTCGTCGCATGAAGCAGAAGACAGGACATATCGACCTGTGGATTTTCCTGAGTGTGCTGGCGCTGATGATGTTCAGTGTCGGCGTCGTGTACAGCGCATCTGTATCGATTTCCGGCGCGCGGCATGGCGGCGACTACAACTATCTCATTCGCAATCACTCGATTCGCGTAGTGCTCGGTATCGCGGCGCTGTTCGTGGGGATGTTCGTCAACTACCATCTTTACCGCGGCATCAGCAAGTACCTGCTCATCATCGCGCTGGTACTGCTCGGTTACACGCTGATCGGCGGCACGGTGGTAAAAGGTGCGCAGCGCTGGGTAACACTTGGTCCGGCAAGCTTCCAGCCATCCGAGTTCGCAAAATTCGCCCTGGTGATGCATCTGTCGGTTCTCCTGGCGACGAAACAGCGCTACATACGTGATTTCCGAAACGGCTTCCTGCCGATGCTCTTCTGGATACTTGCGGTGGTGGGACTGGTATTTCTCCAGCCCAATTTCAGCACGGGCGCTATCATCATGGGCATCAGCTTCATGGTGCTGTTCGTCGGCCGCGTAGACATCAAACACCTCGTGGGAGTGGCGGTGGCGGGCATTCCGATCATTCTCGTGTACGCTGTTTCCGCCACGTACCGCTGGAACCGTATCATGGCGCATTTCACCGAAGGCGGAGGGGCCGCTTCGGCCGGTAACTACCAGGTGGAGCAGGCCATTATCGGACTCGGAAGCGGCGGCATATTCGGCGTCGGACTGGGCATGAGCAAGCAGCGCGAACTCTTTCTCCCCGAGTCCTACACGGATTTCATTTTCGCCATTGTCGGCGAGGAATACGGCTTTATCGGCGGCGTCATCATCCTCGCGCTATTCGTCATCATCATGGTGCGCGGCATGAAGATCGCCAAGCGCGCCACCGATGATCTCGGACGATTTCTCGCCGTCGGAATCACCTGCACGATCACCGTGTACGCCATCGTCAATGCCATGGTGACGACGGGGCTCGTGCCGACCACCGGGTTGCCGATGCCGCTGCTCAGCTACGGCGGCACGACAATCATTTTCACCGCATTCGCTCTTGGTGTGCTGCTGAATATCTCGATGTTCACGCGGATTCGTCCGCGGGAGATCGTCACCGCACCCGAGCCGGATGGTCCTGTAGTCGGAGAACTGTATCAATGAGCGGAGCACTGCGCGTCATATTCGCAGGAGGCGGAACGGGCGGACATCTCTTCCCGGGCATCGCCATCGCCGAAGCGCTGCAGCAGCTGCGTCCTGGAAGCGAAGTCAGCTTCGTCGGTTCGCGAAACCGCATCGAGGCGCGCGTGGTGCCGAAGCTCGGTTACGATTTCGATGCCGTCTGGATTTCCGGCCTGCGCCGCAGTTTCTCGTTTGCCACGGCACTGCTGCCGCTCAAGCTCATGGTTTCCCTCGTGCAGTCCTGGAATATTCTGCGCCGCCGCAAGCCGCACGTGGTGGTGGGCACCGGCGGGTATGCCAGCGGTCCGCTGCTGTACGCGGCCGCACGAGGCGGACATCGCACGCTCATCCACGAGCAGAACGAATATCCCGGTATCACGACACGCAAGCTGGCGTCGCTGGTCGATGAGGTGCATATCACCTTCCCGACAAGTGAGAGCCTGCTGCGCGGAGCGAAGAACATCGTGCTGAGCGGGAATCCCGTCCGTCTGAGTCTGCGCCGCCATGATCCCGGTGATGCGCGCGTACACTTCGGTCTGCGTCCCGCGCGCCGCACACTGCTCGTGTTCGGCGGAAGCCTGGGTGCCGCGGCCATCAACCGCGCCGTGCGCCAGATCGTTCCGCGCCTGGTGCGGGAAGAGTATCAGCTCATCTGGCAGACCGGGACGCGGGATGTCGACGAGTACAAAAGTCTTGGCGCGCTGTACCAGGGCAATGTCATCGTCCGGTCGTTCATCGACGAGATGGATCTCGCGTACTCCGCGGCGGACCTCGTCGTGTGCCGTGCAGGTGCGACCTCGCTGGCGGAACTGGGCGTCCTGGGGCTGCCGGCCATCCTCGTGCCATATCCACACGCGGCGGCGGATCATCAATACAGGAATGCGGCAGCGGTGGCTGAAGCCGGCGCCGCAGCAGTACTGCGCGACAGCGAACTCGATCGTCTCGAGGGGACACTCTTTCACATGTTGGACGACGACAAGGCGCTGGCGGGAATGTCGGCGGCCGCGGAGTCACTCGGGCGTCCCAGGGCGGCCTTCGACATCGCGAACGCTGTGATTCGCCTGGCGGAAGAGAAGGAGAGGAAAGCATGAGCAGGAAGGAACAGGTGTTCAAGCGCAGGAACGATATGTACTACATCACGCTGTTGGTGTATGTCGCGTTTCTCGCCCTTTACATCCTCATCACCGGCACGATCGAGGACAATACCGTCAAGTTCGGATTCAAGGATCCGGTGGTATACATCGTGGGAATATTCATCCTGCACGCAATGACGATGCTGCTGACCAACATGATACGCAACAGGCGCCTGGTCATCACGCACGACAGCATGATATTTCGGTCACGCTTTCGTGAGCGGCGCGTGCCTTACAGCAGCATCGAGCGCATTTCGCTCAAACGCGATCGCCGCAAGCCCAATGACGGCAGCTTCGCGGTGCTGAAGGTGCATGTCACGGATCCCCGGCGCGGCATGCGCCGTCGCGCCGTGCGCATCCGCGTCGCGAACTATGAGCACGAAAAGGAACTGTACCAGGTGCTGAAGAAGCTGCAGAGCGATCTCAAGCACGTATCAGCGAAGACCGGTGACGGAAACCAGGAGCACAGCACGTCATGAAGTTTGCCAATATTCATCATATCTACTTCGTCGGCATCGGAGGCATCGGGATGAGCGGCATCGCCGAGATCCTGCTCAACCAGGGCTTCCGTGTATCCGGCTCCGATCTCTCGATGACGGAAGTCACCGAACACCTGCGTGATCTCGGAGCGACGATTCACGAGGGACATGACCCCGAGAACCTGACGGATGTGGATGTCCTGGTGTACTCCTCCGCCGTGGTCATGGACAATCCGGAAGTCATCGCCGCGATCGACAGAAAGATCCCGGTCATCCGCCGCGCGGAGATGCTGGCTGAAGTCATGCGCCTGCACCACGGTATCGCCATCGCGGGGACGCATGGCAAGACCACCACGACCTCGATGCTCGGACTCGTGCTCATCGAGGGAAAAAAGGATCCCACTGTGATCGTGGGTGGCAAGCTGCATGCCTTCGGTGGAACGAACGCGCGCCTCGGAAGCGGTGAATTCATGGTGGTCGAAGCGGATGAATACGATCGGTCCTTCCTGAAGCTGAATCCCTCCATCGCCGTGCTGACCTCACTCGAGGCCGAGCATCTGGATATCTATTCCAATCTCGACGACCTGAAAACGGCCTTCGTGGAATTCGCGAACAAGATTCCCTTCTACGGATTCGTCACGCTCTGTCTCGATGAGTCGGCGCTGCAGGAAATCCTCCCGCAGATCAAGCGCAAGGTGGTCACCTATGGATTCAGCTCACAGGCCGACATCCAGGCAGTGGACCTCAAGCAGATAGAAAACCGCTCGCGCTTCACGGTGATGGCCTGGGGAAAGGAACTCGGTCAGATCGACCTCGGCGTACCGGGCGAACACAATGTGCAGAACGCCCTGGCGGCGGTGACCGTGAGCCTCCAGCTGGGGATCGCGTTCGACAGCATCAAGGAAGCGCTCGACAGTTTCGCCGGCGCCTTCCGTCGCTTCGAAGTGAAAGCGATAGTCGGCGACATCATGGTTGTGGACGACTACGCCCATCATCCGACGGAGGTGCAGGTTACGCTGCGCGGCATCAAGGCGGGGTGGCGCAGGCGCGTCATCTGCGTGTTTCAGCCGCACACCTATACACGGACGCGCGATTTCTACAAGGATTTCGGCCGGTCATTCATGAATGCGGACATGCTGATCGTCACGGATGTGTATCCCGCGCGCGAGAGCGCCATCCAGGGCATCAGCGGAGAGCTCATTTCCGATGCGGCGCGCAGTTTCGGACACAAGAATGTGCGCTACGTGCCTGACAAACAGGATATCCCGACACTGCTGCGCGAAGTCGTGCTGCCCGGGGATATCGTGATCACCATGGGTGCCGGAGACATCTACCAGTACGGCGCCCGCTATATCGAATTACTGGAGAAACACGTCTGAGCCATGTTGTCACTCGAGCACATACGGAGCATCTGCAGCGGAGAAATTCACATCAGTGAACCACTCGCGCCGATGACATCCTTCCGTCTGGGCGGTCCGGTGGACATTTACATCGAGCCCACGGACACCGCCGAACTGCGGGCGGTCGTGCGCTATCTACGTGAAACGGAGACAACGTATCTCGTACTCGGCAACGGCAGCAACATCCTGATCAGCGACGACGGTTTCAGGGGTGTCGCGCTCAATATCGAAAAGAATTTCTCTTCGCTCACAATCGACGACGGTATTGTGACTGCCGGAGCGGGTGCTCGGCTGAGCAAGTTTGTGGACTTCTGCGTCCGTCACGGCCGCGCAGGTACCGAGATGCTGGCCGGTATTCCGGGAACCCTCGGCGGTGCGGTGATCATGAATGCAGGCGCGTACGGAGGCGAAATCTCGGACCACATGGTGGATGTCACGGTGCTGCGGGATGGCGAGGTCCTGACGCTGTCTGTCGAGGCCTGCGGCTTCCGTTATCGAAACTCCGATCTGCGCGGCGACATCGTGCTTTCCGCCCGTTTCGACCTTCCGCAGGGTGAAGAACAGGACCTGCGCGTGCGTCGCAAGGAGCTGCTGCTCAAGCGCAACGCCGCGCAGCCGGTCAACTATCCCAACGCCGGAAGCATTTTCAAGAATCCCCCGGGACAGTACGCCGGTCAGCTGATCGAGGAATGCGGACTGAAAGGGCGGACGTTCGGCGGGGCGCGCATTTCCGATCTGCATGCGAACTTCATCGTCAACGCGGAGTCGGGAACAGCAGCGGATATTATCGACGCCATCAACCATGTGCGTCATGTCGTGTATGAGAAAAAAGGCATCGAACTTGAACTGGAAATACAGCTGATCGGATTTCCCGCAAACGCCGTAGAACCTCTTCGGAGGGCATCCAGAGTATGAGACGCAAGAAGACAGTCAAACCCATGCGCTATCGCTCCGTCGGCATTGCCACGTTTTTCGTGCTTGCCGGTATCGCCGCGATCGCGGTTCTTGCCGCCGAGTGGCGACAGAACGTCGTGGGTGTGGACCTTGACGTCAGCGGCCTCGACATCACGTCCACAGCGCAGATACGCACGGCCGCCGGTTTGACCGACAGCTCGAGCCTTGCACGGCTGGATCTGCATGAAATCCGGCATGCGATTCTCGGCAATCCCTTCGTCAAGGACGTGGATGTGTCGCGCGATCCACCGCGCACGCTGAAGGTACAGGTGGTGGAACGTACTCCGATCGCCCTGCTGCTGAACGTGCAGATGAAGGACTGGCTCGTGGACGAAGACGGCTTCGTCCTTCCCGCGCAGGAATCCGCCTCGCTGCATGATCTGCCCGTGCTGACGGAAGTGGAGAATATTCGTGAACTGAAACCCGGCGTGCGCATCGTCAACGCACGAGTGCGCAGTGCCTTGCGTGTTCTGAAGGCGGCGAAGGCGATCGACTCCGACATCCTGCACCTGTTTTCGGAAGTCAATCTTTCACAGCGGCACGACCTCGTCTTCTACACGCTTGAAGGCGGAGTGCCGGTGGTCTTCGGATCCGCTCGTGACATTCCCGCAAAGCTGCGATCGTTCGCAGCCTTCTGGGAAAACGTCGTCATGAAATACGACCCATCCTCGCTCGAGTATATCGACGTACGCTGGAAGGAACAGGTCGTGGCACGCTGGCGCAGGAGCGCAGACGCACCGGTGACGACAGAGCTTCCGATGGCGGAACTGCCGACGGAGCCGGATTCGACAGAGAACGTGAATTAATCATAATACATGCTGAAGTAGCGCATATGAAAACTCGATACCAAGGCGGTGGCATTGCAGAGAACATAGTGGTCGGACTCGACATCGGGACGACCAAGGTCTGTGCAATGATCGCAGCGAAAGACGCGGATGAACGCATCAACATTCTCGGCATCGGCAAGGCGGAGAACGAGGGGATGGCCCGTGGAACGGTCACGCACATTGATAAAACCGTCCGCGCCATACAGCAGGCCGTCGCCGACGCCGAGCGGCAGTCCGGTATCAAGGTGCGCGCGGTGAATGTCGGCATTGCCGGCGACCACATCCAGAGCTTCCAGAGCCGTGGTGTCATCGCCATCAGCAGTCCTGAAAACGAAATTACACGCAAGGACGTGGATCGTCTGCTGCAGGATACCAAGCGCGTGGCGCTGCCCTCGGACCGCCGCATTATTCATGTGATTCCGCAGGAATTCATCGTGGACGGTCAGGACGGCATCTATGATCCGGTCGGCATGGCGGGTGTGCGCATGGAAGCGAACGTGCACATCATCACCGGCGGTATCACTGCTGTTCAGAACATCTACAAGTGTGTGGAGCGGGCCGGGCTGGAAGTCAACGACCTGGTGCTCGAGCCCCTCGCGTCGGCCAACTCGGTGATGAGCGAAGAGGAAAAGGAAGTCGGTATCGTGCTCGTCGACATCGGTGGCGGCACGACGGACATCGCCATTTTCGAGGAACGCACGATCCGTCATTCCGCCGTGCTCGCAATCGCGGGGAAGAAAACGACAGAAGACATTCGCAAGGGACTTGGCATCCTCAACGATCAGGCCGAGAAGCTCAAGCGGGAGCATGGCTATTCCTACCTGCCGGAGATCGTCGATGACACGCCGATCCTGCTGCCGCGACTGGGCAGTCGCGACGAAATGCAGATCAGCCGCAGTCTGCTCTGCCAGATCATTCAGCCGCGCATGGAGGAGATC
>PKTF01000188.1 GCA_002869275.1 Ignavibacteria bacterium
AGCACGGGATTGTTGTTCAATCCGTCAAAGGTCACTGTATTGATAGAGCTCAGACCCGGCAGCTGCGGGATCAGGACCTGCTCGTTATACGTCCCGGATGCCACTTCAAACGTGACAGGGCCTCCGATCGTGGCGATCTGTGCAACATCCACAGCCGCGGTGAACGAGGTGAAATTCCTGCTGCCGCTGCCGTTCGGATCGATCGTGTACACACCGCTCAACGGTGAATAGATCGTCACCGCTCCCGCCGGCGAGGCGTTCGTCGGGGTTGCGGTCGTGCTTCCGACCGTCAGGTTCGTACAGGATGCATCGATCACGTTCATGGCGGTGGCGGTGGGCGAAACATCCACAGCCAGCCAGAAGTAGTTCATACCCATGGCCATGGACTGTGATCCGGTGAAGGACAACGATCCGCCGGGGGTTCCGATCGTGCTTCCGAATTGGTTCGAAGCGGAGAAGGATGTGCTGCCTCCTGTGTAGAACAGGCGCGCGTTCGAGATGTCTCCGAGCGAGGTCGTACCGGCGGTGGAGAAATTCATCGCCGTGAGATTCAGCGGGGAGTTCGGGCTGCTCATCAGAACACCCACACGGAGAATATGCTGGTATGTTGTGCCGGCGGACGTTCCACTTGCCTCATGAGAAGCGGCGCTGCTCAGATAGGTCTGCGGACCGGAGTCAAACAGCTGAACGAGATCAATAGCCATATCGCTGCGGAAACTGCTGCCGCGTACACCGCGGAAACGGACCCACAGATCGGAGTAGGAACTGTAGCTTGAAAGACTGACCGTCGCCTGGGACCACGGGGCGGTATAGCCGCTGTGCTGCTGACCCGTTCTCGACCACAGCGTCGCCCAGCTGCCCCCACCATTAGTGGACACCTGGAAGTACAGCGAGCCCATCGTGCTGCCGTACATGTGATACCAGAAGTAAATCGACGGATTATTCAGCGCAGTGAGATTGAAGCGATTCGTCAGATATGCCTCGCCAGAGCTCGTACTCGTTTCGAGGTATACGTAATATGATCCATCCTTCGGACCACTTGGACCGGTGGACGAGGATCCGGTAGTATTGTAATCTTGATTCCAGTAGGGACCGCTTCCGACACGCGTCGGAGTCCAGCCATCCCATGGCCCGGATTGATTTGACGGTTCAAAACTTGTCTGATGGGGAGCGGGAAGCGTGCTCTGTGCCTGGACACCAGTCACGGCAGTCAGCCCGATCACTGCGACGAGCAGTAAAACGAACGGGAAACCACTTCCCAGTTTTGTCCAAAAACTGGTCATACGTTCACCTGTAAATTGTGGGTAAGGAAAAAGCATACTATAGACGATGACGCGGACTCGCGTGCGGTATCTGCTTACCGCAGCGAGAACGATTTCTACTGCATCATTTGAAATCCAAAGGTCAATACCGTCAATATATGCGTTGACATCCTGCCACGCAAGGCAAATAGTGCTTATTTTTCACAGTGTGAAATTTGTCCAACATTTTACGGCAGCAGGCACTCCGCTTAAACTGCTGTTTATAAAGCAGTAACCGAAGAGCCTCGGCCTGCGGGTTTACGTTCCACAGGTCACTCTGTTGATATAAGATCCATTTTGGTGTGATTGGCAGGCATCGTGAATATTTTTCACGACTATGTGCGAATACCTCAGCTCCATAAACTTCGGAAACCGGTGGCTTCCATGGAGCATGTGTCCAGCCAGGAGGATAGGAAGGGATTATCTGATCGTTTGAAGCAGTTCCGCTGCCTGCTTCGCAGATGGGGACTCCGGCGCATTCTCAAGACAGGCCTGCAGATAGCGTTGCGCCGCCTGGCGATCACCTGTCGTTCTCAAATGAAACGCCGCTGCGGCCAGGTACCAGGATGGATACAGTGTGGGCTCGCGTTTGAGCGCGCTTTCGTAGAGCTGGGCTGCTTTCGCGGCATTGCCGTATCCAGCATGGAGTCCGGCGGCGGTCATCATCAGAAAAGCGTCATCGGTGGCATCGTCGATTGCCGCATCGAGCCGTTCGATCGCGACGGTCTGCGTAACCTCCGAATCTTCCTGCAGCTCCAGAAGCTTCCGTTCGGGCCAGGTCGGCTGCAGGTCCTTGAAGTATTTCAACGCTTCGTTTACCAGTGCATGCTCCCCTATCTGCAGCGCTGAAAGCAGCAATCGAACGGAAAACTCACGGTAAAACCGCGGTGCTGCTGCGGGAGATTGTGTCCCTTCGGAGCCGCGATGGATATCCTCCAACAGCGCATTGATCAGCCATTGCAGCTCTGCACGGCGGTGCCCGGCATCCGTGAGTTTCAACGCCGCGCTCAGGTATTCGGCATAGCTGACATCACGGCGGTACCCCGTGGCGATCATCGAACGCATGGTATGAAAATAGGCTTCCTGCTGGGCACCGGATTGATGAAATTTCCGGAGGTTTTCATACCCGGTGAAGGTGTTCATCGGAAGAACCAGCCCCGCATCCATTGAAACGAGTGCTTCAAAACGAAGCGCCGATGCCTCCTCGTCCGCGTTGACCATGGTCCACAAAATGAATTGACTGACCGACACTGCCGCGAGAAGCGGAAGAACCGCCCGGAGCAGTCCCTGCCGTTTGCCGGACAGCTCGAGAAGCAGCAGCAGAAGCAGCACAGCAATGCCCAGACCGGCAAGTGCCGCGACATCCCAGTCGCGCGCGAGCCCGAGGAAGGTGTTGCCGAACACCAGCAGCAGCATGCCGCCTGCGGCGGAAGTGAGTCCGAACAGTACTGCCGGACGAAGCAGCACTCCTTCACGCTTCCCGAGCCACAGCACAAAAGGAAGCATCAGGGTCCCGCCGCCCAGTGTCAGCAGCAGCGCGTTGAGAATATCAGCCCAACGGTCAGGCAGGAACAGTGTGTATCGCTGCCAGCCGGTGGAAAGGCCGTCAATAATTCGGTCAAATGGCGCCAAAGGCACGATGTATGCACTGTCACCTTCCGCGAATCCGAAGATATACGCCCCGGCGATGGCGATCAGCGGCAGAAGGATCAGGACGCCCGCGGCGCGACGGAGCGGAAAGCCTCCTTCCTCCCCGCGGAATTTCCAGTGCAGGAGCAGCAGGTAGGATGGCAGCCATATGATGGAACTCGCTCCGAAAAGAACGGCGAGTAGAAGGAACACGCCGGGCAGCCAGTAGGGAGCCTCCCCACGAAAGCACTGCCATGAGGCGATGAAATAGGCAACGCTGAATGCGTAGACAAACGCATAGAGCTCGATATAGCCGAAAAACACCAGCGATCCAGTGGCGCATAGCAGCAAGACAGCCGCGAGTACGACGGACGGGAGCTTTTCGCGCAGCGTCAGCAGAAATACCGCAGCAGTGGAAATGACCATCCCGGCGATCCCGGCATACTGAAACGGCAGCCGAATGTCCGCAGGCTGGAACGCGCGTGCGTACCCGTCGAGAACGATGCCCGTGAGCCATGCACTCGGCTTGATCATGCTGTTGGCGTATCCCGGATCGCCCATGCTTCTGAACAGCTCCGCAGCATACCAGGTACCGTCACCAAGGAAACCGTACGCCACCTGTATCGATCCGGCCAGCACCGCCGCTCCGGCGATCAGCAGCATGGCCGGAAGCAGCCTTGAGGACAGGGCTGTGTGTTCTTCACCCGCATCCCTGTTCCCTGAGCGTTTCGCAGGTGAATCAGATCCTCCAGAGTCGATGCTGCGGTTTTTGAAGAGCGGATATGCGAATAACAGCGGCAGCCAGAGCAGCAAATGAAGAATGCCGTTGTGCGGCAGCCACCCGGCAAAATCGAGTCCCCATAGTCTCAGCGCGGCAGTATCCGCAATCGTCGCGAGGCCCCGTAGGACGACGAAAAAGAGTACTGGCGCTGCGAGCAGATGCGCTGAGCTGAACTCTGTTTTCGTGGATGGGGATTGCCGGCTGCGTTTCGCTGTGCTCATGGCGGTCCGTTCATGTTACTGGATCATCGTCTGGAAACGGAGGGTTTCGAGTTCCGCGAGAAGGTGACGCGCCCGATCGTCGAGGCGCCTGGCGAGCACGGCATCCATGCTGTGATCATCCCCCACTGATGCGAGAAACAACTGAAGGTTATGTATCGCACGGTCGATGTCCGGTGGCTCTCGCGTGGCGAACATCTCTCCCAGCATGAAATACGGCAGGGTGAACTTGTCATCAATGTCCAGCGATCGCAGCAGAACCCGCTCTGCTCTGTCGAATTCACGCGCGGCCAGCAGCGCACGGGCAGAAAAAATACAGAGAAGCGTGCTGCCGCGGATTGCCTCTGCGCCGGCGCTGATGATTTCCGTATTCGGCGAATCTCCTCCAGCCTCCCACCGCAGATGTTCTTCCACCATCGCCGCCAGGGGATGCGGACCGGTCACGGCCCGCAGATCCGCCAGCCGCTCTCTCGCATAGGCCGCGCTCACTTCCGTAAGGCCGGGATACTGCGGCAACTGCAGCAGGAACTCCGCATACAGTTCGAGATACTCGTTCCGGGTGCCCTCGTAGAGACTGTCGCGTC
>PKTF01000022.1 GCA_002869275.1 Ignavibacteria bacterium
CGTTCACGCAGCACACCCAGCTGCGTGTCGTCGGTGTGCAGGTTGTGTCCGAGCACCGTGCGCTCATTCAGCAGTCCCGCACGATCGTATACGTCGGTGTAGTCGCGGGCGTCGGGAAACAGCTCTCGCACTCGCGCGATCTCCCCGGCGGTCTCGTTCAGATGCGTCTGCACCCAGGTGCCGTGTTTCGTCGCCAGCTCCCCCGCCTCCTGCAGCAGTCCGGGCGTGCAGGTCGGAGCAAATCGTGGTGTCACCGCATAGAACAGACGGTCACCACGTCCATGCCAGGCATCGATCAGGTTTTCGCTGGCGCGAATGGAGGTCCCGGCGTCGACGCAGAGATCGGATGGCGCCTCACGGTCCATGAGCACATTTCCCATGATGATGCGCAGACCCGAACGCTCGGCTTCCTCGAAGGCGATATGCGTCGCGCGTTCGTGCACCGTGGCGTACACCATCGCCGTGGTGGTGCCGGCTCGCAGGAGTCCGGCAAAGAAACGCCGCGCGATATCCCGTGCCACCGCCTCATCCGCGAAACGCGCTTCCTCGGGGTAGATGAAACGGTCGAGCCATTCGAGCAGTGACGCGCCGAATTTCCCGCGGCAGTCGTACTGCGGCAGGTGCACATGCGCGTCAATGAGGCCGGGAATAAGGATGTCGTTGAGCTGTTCGAAAGGAAGGGAGGTAAGAGAATCGGGAAGCGCGTCTTCCGCTCCGCGAAAAAGAATCGTTCCGTGTTCGTCTATCGCCACGACGCCGCGAGGATGCCACGCGAGGTCATCCTTGGCGAGGGGGGTGAGCAGCGGTGCGTGCAGACGAAACGGAAGCTTCATATCATAGTCCGAGTACCTGGATTGCGAGTCCGGAACAGGCGATGATGCCGCCTGCGATAGCATGCGTCCAACGTTCCAGCGCCTTCATGGGCAGGCGATTGATTCCGGCGGAAAGCAGGGCCACCATACCGAGCATGGTGACGATGGTCACGATACCGAAAACGGACGACACCATGATCACGCCCATGGTGCTCTGTTCGGCGGCGGGAAACATGAGCAGGGGAATGAGCGGTTCGCACGGACCCAGCACGAAGATCGTGAACAGCGCCCAGGTGGTCATCGTGCGATGGTGGCTTTTCTTATGTCCGCTGCCGAGAATATGCGTGTGTGCGTGCTCGTGCACCTCGCCGTCGCCGTGTACATGCTGATGTGCATGGGTTCTGCCTTTCATGGCGACCTTCACACCCCACAGTGCGTAGAGTAAACCAAACACGATGAGGATCCACGCGGCCCATTCGCCGCGCACGCTTTCGATCAGTTCGAGCCGCTGCAGGGCGACGCCCGCGGCGATGCCGATAAAGCCGAGCACCACCGAACTGAGTACGTGCCCGATGCCGCAGAGCAGGGTGACCATCATCGTTTTCGCGCGCGACCATTTCTGCGCCTGCGACATCATGATGAAAGGCAGGTAATGGTCGGGACCGATAATGGTGTGGATGAAACCGATCGATGCCGCCGTGCCGGTAAGTATCCAGATGCTCTCGTTCATATATCCTGTTCGATGTCTGTCACAATCAGTGTGTGCCGCTGTGCCCGAAACCGCCCGCACCGCGGTCGGTGTGGTTGAGGGAGTCGCTTTCGCTCCAGATCACCTGCGTGACCGGAGCAACGACCATCTGCGCGATGCGCTCACCGCGCTTGATCGTGTAGGCCTCGCGGCCCATGTTCGCCATGATCACCTTGATTTCACCGCGATAATCCGCGTCGATGGTGCCCGGACTGTTCGGCAGCGTGAGCCCGTGTTTCAGGGCGAGTCCGCTGCGGGGACGCACCTGCGCCTCGTAATCCGGGGGCAGCTCGATCGCGAGATTCGTGGGTACCGCCGTGATATCGCCCGGCTCCAGAACGATGTCGGTGTCGATGGCGGCCCGGAGGTCCACCCCGGCGGACTGCTCGGTTGCGTACTCCGGCAGGGGAATGTCATCGAATCCGGGCTGGACACGCGTGATGGGGACGGAAATACGGGGTGCGGTCATGGATCTCTGCGGTTGATGGCACAAGAAAGGCCGGTAAGATACCGGCCTTCTAAAATACGGAGAAAAGCAGACTTCTGCGCGTCAGCGAACGACCGACAGCTTTTGGGTGTGGACGTACGTTCCGGCCTGCATGCGGATGAAATACTGTCCGCTCGCCTTGTCGGCGTTCTGCGGATACCACACGTTCTCGTACATGCCTGCTTCATGCAGATTGTCGGCGAGCACAGACAGTTCGCGTCCCAGCAGATCATGTACTGAAATACGCACATCTGCCTGCTGCGGCACACGGTAGCGGAAGCGCGCTGTGCCGCCGTCGGCCATACGCAGCGGATTCGGGTAGACCGGGTACAGTTCGAAGCCGCTTTCGGCGAGGCTGCCGAGCATGACCTGAATCGGCGCATACTCATATTCCGTTCCGTCGAAATCGCGCTGTACGAGACGGTACCAGAGTTCGCCATCCAACGCCGCGCGGTCTTCTGCGAGGAGGCGGTCGTCGTATTCGTACTCCTGCGGTTCGGTCGTCGTACCATGCCCGGCAATAAAGCCACGTGACTCCCAGGGCCCCTTCTCCGATTTCGCGCGCTGCACCTCGAAGCTGAAATTATTGGTCTCCGTTTCCGTGCGCCAGCGCAGTTGCACGGCGTCCGTGACGACCTGCGCATTGAAGCTCGACAGCTCCACAGGAATGAACTTGTCACAGCAGAGCCGCGCCTGGAACACCCAGTCCGCGCTGATACCCAGTGCGGTGGATGCAGGAGTGATCGTCGTGGGCGAAGTGAACTTGTACGAATGGTGCGGTGAGGATGACAGTGAAGGCGTCGTGAAACGGAATTTCACTTTGTGCGTCGAATCTCCCACGATCTGGATGCCGATCAGGAGCGGCGGAAACGGCTCGTAGAGGATGGAACGCACATTGAACGGTGGTACCACGGGCGGATCGATTTCGAAGTTTCCCTGGTTCTGGCCTGAGCGCGCGATGAAATACGTATCGTAAATCGTGTTGTACGGCGGATTTCCGTTGCGCACGAAGATTTTAATGGTGTCCTTGGCCGATGCCGGTGCGTTCAGCAGCTCAAAATCCAGCTGCACAGTCCACACCGTGCAGACCTTGGCCTGCGTCAGCGGCGAGATGGCCGGAGCCCACATCGCCCACTCCGAAGTCGGGAGATTCTCTTCGTGGTAGTAATAGGTGGGTGCGTTGTTCTGATAATAAAAGAACCACGGACAGATGCCCCCTGGCAGTGTCGTTTTGTTGAACTGATCGGCGGCCAGATGCGACAGTGGAGAGTCCACCGGGAAACTCTCGGCATCCACGGCGTTCGAAGATCGCAGCGGACGCGATTCCGCATCGTCGCCGTGCATCTGTGCGATTCCTGTTGAGCTGTAGGCCAGCAGGGCGATTACCAGCAGCATTGCTCTCATTTTACTCTTCCTCCATACAACTGAGATCCCCACGGCATTCACCCGGCCGCGTGGTGCGCAATAGTTCCATGCAATAGATCAAGATAGGAAACACCGTTCGACATGTCAATTCATTGCGGGTTGACCGTGGATGTACATCACGACTCCACGTGTGTTCCGCGAATATGATGATTCAGCGACCCGCGGGAAGGGACACATGCGTTGTCAGCAGATGCGCGGCAGCATTTCGCCGCTGAGTACGTTTACGATACGTGTGCCGCCGATGCCGGTCAGCATGCGTACGATACCCGGCTTTTCCTCAACGATACGTCCGATGCGGCATGATCCGGCGCCTTCGGGGCAGGACTGCATTTCCGCCAGCACGGAGTCGGCATGTTCCTCGGGCAGGATGGCGATGAGCTTGCCTTCGTTCGCGAGGTACAGTGGGTCCAGGCCGAGCAGGTCGCAGGCTCCGGTGACTTCGTCACTGATCGGCAGCCACTCTTCTTCCATCTCGATGCCGACACGCGACTGCGCAGCGATTTCGTTGAGCGTGGTCGCGATGCCGCCGCGCGTAGGATCGCGCATGACGTGAATGTTTTTCGTGACCGACAGCATGCGTCTGACGAGCCTGTGCAGGGGCTGCGTGTCGCTGACGACGGGTGTGGAAAATGACACACCTTTGCGTTCAGACATCACCGCCACGCCGTGATCGCCGATGCTGCCCGAGATGATCACCGCATCGCCCGGACGCGCATTCTTTCCGTCGATGTTCACACCGTCGGGCACGATGCCGACGCCCGAGGTATTGATAAAAATCTTGTCGCAGCTGCCATGCTCCACAACCTTCGTGTCGCCCGTGGCGATGGGTACGCCAGCTTCCTCGGAGGCGGCCTTGATGCTGCCGACGATGCGTTCGAGCAGCTCCATGTCGAGGCCTTCCTCGAGAATCATGCCCACGGAAAGTCCCAGCGGACGCGCTCCGCCAACCGCCAGGTCGTTGATGGTGCCGTGCACGGCCAGGTCGCCGATTGTGCCGCCGGGGAATTCCACCGGCTGCACTACGTAGGAGTCNGTGGTGAACGCGATGCGTCCGCCCGGATTATCGAACACGGCCTGGTCGTTGGCCTGCCGCAGGTACGGATTGTCGAACGCCGGCAGGAATAGTTCGCTGATGAGGTCATGCATCATGCTGCCGCCGCTGCCGTGCGCGAGAAGAATGTGTTTGTGTTTCATGGGATGTACTTCTGTCGCTAAGCGCTCAGACCTGCTGGCGCTGGTAGTGGAAATAGGCGGCACAGCTGCCCTCGCTCGAAACCATGCAGGGTCCGAGCGGATGTTCGGGCGTGCAGGCAGTGCCGAAGACCTTGCACTCGGGGTGAGTCACCACGCCGCGCAGCACGTCGCCGCAGCGGCATGAAGGATGCTCGGCGGTCGGTTCCACCACAATGTCGAAGCGCTGGTTGGCATCGAATTCCGCGTACTCGGGTCGCAGTACCAGTCCGCTCTCGGGAATTTCACCGAAG
>PKTF01000066.1 GCA_002869275.1 Ignavibacteria bacterium
GAACAGCATCTGCTGGCCGGGGTTCAGTCCCCACGCCGGCGTGTGATAGATATGCGGCGCATGCGTCCATGCGTAATCTCCGAAGGGCTCGAGGTGATCGTAGCCGCGCTGCCATGTGGTATACATCATGCCGTGAAAGTCGGGCGTCTCCCGTGTCCATTCCTTCCACCGGCGGATCTGATGTTCATCCCGATCGTAATACGGAGCGGACAGCTGCCGGAAACCTTTATTCGCAAAGAACTCGAGGCTGTTCTGGATGATGCCTTCGCGACCGTTCCAGTTGACGATGCCGATATCCTCTGGAATGAGGTCCGCGCTGCCGCGGAGGTCGCCGCGCACGAGGTAGTACGGTCCGGTCACGGCGTTGTGGTACTCGTCAAACATGTCGGACCACACCCAGATCTCGGCGTCCGGACTGTGATCGCGGATGATGTCATAGCATTGCTGCACGTTGTCGGCGAGGATCTGCGCTGGGGACAGTCCCCGCGTCTGGTCGCCGACATCCCAGTTCATCGTGCGGATTTCGTCATGCTGCATGAAATACGTTTTCGCCTGCAGCACGCTGTCGAGCAATGCGAATTCACGATCGATGATCTCATAGACCTCGGGATGCGACATCGTCGCCGCTACCTGTCCGCTGTTGATGACCACCGCGTGATGGTAGGAGACGAGAATCGTGTCTCCGTCGGAAAGCATTCCCCCCGAAGTCGCTTTCAGCGTTGGCGGAGTGTGATACTTGTCATAGCTGCCGCCGTAGGGAATGCTGCCCATGCGCTCGTCGCGCAGCGTGTCGAAATCCGCTCCCTCGGTATACACGATGGCCAGGATCGGATGCGCCACGGTGAGTGGTGCCCCATCGCGGCGAATCATATTGATGAAAGCGGATTCTTCGAACACGAGATCGTCCCACCAGATGCGGCCGGATTTCGCACCCCACACGCCCCAGTAAATTCCGACGGTATCGGCTTCGAGTGAATTGAAGGTGAAGTCGACTTTCATCCAGTCCGTCGTCGAAGGAATCGCGTAGTCATTGTACGCGAGGTTGTACCCGGCATTGCTAAGCACGGCGATGTTGATCGAGGAGGCCGGCTGCAGTTCTTCGGTTTTCACCCAGGCACTGACGTGATACTGCGTGAAGGGCGAGACGCGGGTCCAGTAGGATATGCGTCCGTGTCCGTGCGTTGGTGAATGCGTGGCGAAATCCTCGAAGCGAATGCTGGCCGAGCCGGAGTGCTTTTCCTGCGTGTCGGCGAAACTGACCTCGCCCGGTTTGTCGATGAAGCGGTAGCCGGGAAAACGGTTGTCGGTGTAATCCTCGAAGCCCCCGTTTTTGATCGCGACATCGACGCGCGGCACGATGCGCGCAGTGTCGGCATCGATCACGAACTTCTGCTGCCGCACGGGGAGTCCCGAAGCGAGATTCGGATTGTGGAAAAGCAGGCTGTTGGAGTATCCGAAGGGCATGACACCCGGAATGATTTCCAGCCGGCGGTCTGCCGCGTAGTCGCGGAGAGCGGCGAGGGAATCGAAGTAACGCTGCGGCAAGGTGCTGGGACGTGAGAACTTCGAATCCACAAGGTGTACCCCGTTGAGACGGTGGTCGAGCGCTTCGTCCCACATCGCTTTGGCCGCCGTGATGTTATCACCCACCAGCACATTGGTGGGATAATAGAACCATCGCCGCGGAAACTGCGGCGCATCGACGATGCGGCAGCCTTCGAGTCCCCACCAGCCCTGGCGCGGATACAGCAGCTGCCGCAACGTATGCAGGGCGTACTGCATGCCAGCTTCGTCGGATGCATTCACCACCATGCGCCATGTAAGTACGTCGATCGCGTAGCCTTCCGGACCGGGATACTCCGGTGTGACAACCAGCTCCTGATCCTCAAGAGCTGCGATCATGCGGTTGAGATCCTCCGAACACACGCCAAGAAAAATGCCCGACTGCGAGGAGTCCGCCGGCGTGAACATGCGCACCTCCAGCGTATCCTTTCCCTTCTCACGCAGAAAGGCGTTGAAATCCGACGCAGCCCAGTACATCGGTTTGTCGGGCATGAGAAAGATCGGCTGGTTTTGTGGTTCAAACACCGCGCTTGTAAAGCGCGAATACGCATGCCGCGGCTGTGGATGCAGGTCTTCGAAATTCGTTTGACCGACTACGGATGCAGTCAGCAGAACAAAACCAAGTATGCCTAGTATTGAGCGCATGGTGATGCCCGCTCTTGATTTGGAAGAAAGAAGTTCAAATGACAGTGTACAACGTGCAGATTGGGGAATAATCAGGAGAAAGTCCACGGCAAAATCCTAGCTCGTCCAGCTCAGATCGATTTTCCTTTCATTCTCAACGCAGTCGCGAAGATACAGGTTGATGAGGGACTGATACGGAATTCCCGTTTCATCAGACAGGGACTTGAAGTAGGCAATGACATCGGTTCCGATACGAATCGTCACCTGCTTCTTCAGTCGCGCAGCGTGGGGATTCCTGCGCTTTTTCATTTCGGAAAGCTTGTATTCCTTTTTCATGATTTCCTCCAGGGATATTCGCGTTGCTCATTCCTTGTTGCCTTCCTCGCGGAAATAATCCGGATGACATCACCGCCTTCGCGGATACAATGACAAACCAGAAGCAGTCTCAACTTCGCACTGATACCAAGCAGCAGAAAACGTTCCTCGCTTTCTGTATGCGCCTCATCAAAAAACTCAACAGCTTGGTAATCGTAGAACACCGACTGCGCCTCTTCAAAGGAAACTCCATGTTTTCTCTGGTTTTCCTGATTCTTCCTTTCATCCCATTCAAATCTCAGCTCATTCATAACGACAATGTAATTACGTTGTAATGTTTTGTCAAGCTCGCTCTTTCCGGATCATTCATAAGTGAAAGAATGGTATTCTCTCATCACCCCCGACTCCCGTCAGGGGCTAACGAGCCTACTGCTTACGGCCTACTGCGTCCGCCGAAGCCCGGAGGGCGAAGGCGGACTATTGCCTTGTTTCCCACTATACACCCCGATAAATTGCTGGTTTACTCTACGCAAGCACGGACTGTATGCAATTTCTTAATCCGCTGTACCTGATCGCCCTTGCCGCGGCGGCAATTCCCATCATCCTGCACCTGCTGAACCTGCGCAAGACGCGCGTGATCGAGTTCAGTACACTCAGTTTCCTCAAGGAACTGCAGCGCAGTAAGATCCGGAAACTCAAGCTCAAGCAGTGGCTGCTGCTGGCGCTGCGCACGCTGATCATCATCTTCGTGGTGCTGGCGTTCACGCGTCCGGCACTGCAATCCGGCTTCGGCTTCCTCCCAGGGACGGCGGCAAAGAGTTCGGTCGTGATCGTGCTGGACAATTCCTTCAGCACCCTGGTCTCGGATGAACACGGACAGCTGCTCAAGCAGGCGAAAAAGAAGGCAGCCGAACTGCTGGACCTCATGCAGGGCGGGGACGAAGCGGCTTTGATCCTCACCACCGATCCTGAGGCGGCCCGGGAATTCACCGTCGCGCTCGCGGCCGTGCGCAGCGATATCAATGATCTCGAGGTGTCGTACGCGCACGGCGATTACCGCGCCGCGCTCACCGCGGCGAGCGCCCTGCTGGCGGAGAGTGATAATTTCAACAAGGAAGTGTACATCATCACCGACCGGCAGCGTTCGCAGTTCGTGACGGATAACCTGACGCCACAGGAGCTGTTCGACAATTCCGTGCGTGTGTTTTCGCTTCCTCTCGGATCCAAAGCTCCAGCCAACACCGCGCTGGTGGAAACCGAACTGCGCAATGCCATCTTTGAAAACGGCAAGCCGGTGGACCTCGCTGCCACTGTTCGGAATCTCGGCGAGACGCCGCTCTCGGGCGCCATCGTGTCGGTGTTCCTCGGCGGCGAACGCGTCGCGCAGAAAAGCATCGACGTCGCAGCCGGCGGCACGCAGAATGTGGAATTCACCGTGCTGCCGAAATCCGCGGGATGGATCGACGGCTTCGTCGAACTCGAGGACGACGACCTGCCCGAAGACAACCGCCGCTACTTCGGTTTCTATATTCCTGAGACGCTGAACATTCTCCTTGGACCTACAGGCGGCAAGGACGCCTCGCTGCTCGCGCTGGCGCTGGATCCCGTGGCAGCTACTTCCGGCTCCCCGGCAGCTCAAGCCGACAATATGGAGGAGACCAATATCCTTCCCGGCAGTTTCACCGTTGATATGGCGGACCGCGGCAGCCTGCTGTCGGCCAACCTTTCGCGGTACAACGTGGTGGTGCTGCTCGGCGCACAGAGTCTGTCCGACGCTTTCACACAGCGCCTCGTTTCCTGGGTACGCGAAGGCGGCAGCCTCTTGCTCTTCCCCGACGCCAACGGCAATGTCGAGGAATGGTCAACCCAGTTTCTTCCGCAGTTCGGATTCCCTCCTGCAGCGGGGAGCACCGGTGCTCTGGACAATACCTCGTCATTCGTGACCTTCGGCGACATCGATTTCGACCACCCGCTGTTTGTGAACATGTTCGACAC
>PKTF01000001.1 GCA_002869275.1 Ignavibacteria bacterium
GACGAATGGTATGTCGCGATGCGCCACTGGCTGAGCGCAGACCTCTGGATGACACTGGAAGTGCACCGCCGTCGCCACGGACGCAACGAAGTCGACGAGGACGGCAACGTGCTGGTCAACCACGGTGCGGATATCTACGAATCGCTCGCCTACCAGCGCGATTCAGATATCGCGGCCTTCCTGGACGGTCCGCTCGACGAATCGCTCATGTTCACACTCGGCGCGCGCTACGAACCGATCCGCAACTTCGTGTTTCACGCACGCTGGCGTTTTCGGTCGCTTACTTCCGAAGTCGACGGGGAAAGAAAGGATCATTTCTTCCTGCTGGGATTGGGAGTGGAATACTAGGGCGTTCCCTTTCGAATCCTGACGGTGGAGACAGCGTGCGGATGTAACCAATTCCCAATAATGTTGTCAAAGAGAGTGTGGAAGCCAGATCCGTCCCGCCGAGGAACGCAATTCCGCCTGATGTGTTATAGTAAGCAGAGGCACTGAATCGCTGGATCTCGTAAGTGATCCCGTTTTGCCCTCTCTCTTGAATGCCGCACACGTCGAATTTCATGGTATTCGAGAAGATTATATCATAAATTATAAGTCTGGCATAGAATGCCGGACACTGATTCTGATACAGCAGTTTGTTTCTTTTGAGGTTCGATCATGCACAGGTTTAGTACGAAACGGTTATCACACATCGCGGTATTCGGGGCAATTGCAGCAGCAACGGTGCTCCTCATGCCCGGATCTCCCAGCAACTGGGACGATGTGTTCGAAGAGATGTCGGCACGGAGGAATGCGAAGATTCTGAATGCAACGGGTGCGAAAAAGCACGTTCCGGGCCTTGAGTATTTCTATATGTCCCGAACCTACGGCAATTTCGGTATCAACGTGGACCTCGCCCGACAGGAAGCAATGCGTGATGTCGATTTCCGCGAAAACAAGAGTCTTCGAAAGGCCACCATGGCCAATACCTGGACCGCACTTGGTCCGGCGAACACCGGTGGACGCATCAGGGCGATCGCATTTCGTCCGGGCGACTATTCCACGCTGTACGCCGGCGGAGCCAGCGGCGGTGTCTTCAAATCCACCGAAGGCGGCATGAGCGCTTCCTGGGAACCGATCATGGATTTCGCTGACGCTATTCCCGTGGGAGCCATCGCGATCGACCCGCAGAATCCCGACGTCATTTACGTTGGCACCGGCGAACCCACGATGGACCTGGTAAAGTCTTACGGCGCACCCTCTTATGCCGGTGTGGGCGTGATGAAATCCACTGACGGCGGCACGACGTGGAATCGTATGCCCTGGCCTGACAACAGCAGTGCGATTCACACCGTGATCGTGCATCCGACGAACTCGAATATCGTGCTCGTGGCCTCCCGCAGCAATCTGTACCGTTCGGAAGACGGTGGCCAGAACTGGGCACGCGTGCAATCCGGCATCATCACCGATGTCGCGTTTCGTGAAGACAATCCCGATATCATATACGCCGCCATCGGCAACGACAACGGCACGAGTATCAACGGTGTGTACGTTTCCACCACCGGCGGTGTGAAATGGTCCTGGAGCAAGGTGGCGGACAACTGGCCTGATCCGGATTCCACCGGCCGCATCGAACTCGCAACCACACCCGCCGACCCGAATCTCCTTCTCGCTTTCGTCATGCGCAGCCGCACGACGCAGAACGGCGACAATGACTTCCTCGCGGTGATGCGCAGTACCAACAACGGCACCAACTGGGAGCGCCTGCACGGCAACCTTCCGTCGGACTTCACCTCGGGCCAGGGTTTCTATAATCTCTGTGCCGCCATCTCCCCGACGAACAAGGACCTTATCCTCGCCGGCGGTTTTGAGGTATATCAGTCGCAGAACGGTGGTACCACGTGGTCACGCGTGACGCGCGGAAATTCGCCCGTGCATGTCGACCAGCACGTGCTGGAATTCACGGAAGACGGAAAATATGTCTACCTCGGAAATGACGGCGGTGTGTACCGCAGCGCCACGAACGGCTCGTCCTGGACTCCCTTGAACGATCAGCTGGAAACCATCCAATTCTACACGCTGGCATTCGATCCGAACGATGACGAACGTTTCTACGGTGGTGCGCAGGACCACGGTGTTTTCCAGACCTTCGATCTTGGAAAGAAATCCTGGCGCCTGCGTCGTGGCGGCGACGGTGGTTACATCCTCGTCGATCCCGATAATTCGAATATCCTTTACTCCCGTGTCGCCGTTGAGGGCGGAACCATTCCCGTTCCTTCGCGCAGCACGAACAGCGGACAGAGCTGGTCGCGCCTCGACCGCGGCTTCGGTTCGATCGAGCAGGACCGCTTCAACTGGCTGACGCCGATGATGCTTTCGCCCGCCGACCGCACGCGCATGTACACGGCAACGCAGTTCATGTACACGGCAAAGGGCGTTGACCAGGGTTCGCCTTCATGGTCCACCGTCGGTGACGTGGATTTGACCAAGCGCTCGTCATATCAGTATGGCGTTGTCTCCTCCTTTGACATCTGCGAATCCGATGCCTCCTTCATGTGGATCGGCTGCGGAGACGGCCGCGTGCAGTACAGCGACGTCATCACATCACTCGATGTCGAATGGTTTGACGCGACCGATGGACTGCCGAACCGCTGGGTCAGTGAAGTGCGTGTCGACCGCAGCAATCCTGACATCGCCATCGTGGTGTTTTCGGGATACGGTACCGGACACGTGTTCAAAACGACCGATCGCGGTGCGACGTGGGTCGACATCAGCGGCAATCTGCCTGATGTTCCGGTGAACGGCATCGTGTTCTCACGTCAGAAACCGGCAAGCGCGTACTTCGCCGCCACCGATATCGGTGTGTGGTTTACCGAGGACAACGGACAGACCTGGGCGCGTTTTGGCGACGGGCTTCCGAATGTCGTGGTGTACGATATCGACATCGATGAGCAGAATCGCCTCATCGCCGCGACGCATGGCCGTGGCATGTGGATCACCAGCGCGGTGCTTTCGGCTGATGCCCCTGAAGCCACAGCCGGGAATTTTGCGCTGCAGCAGAACTACCCGAACCCCCTGACCTCTGGTGGAACGACAACGATCAGTTTCACACTGCAGAATTCGGACGACGTCACGCTCAAGCTCTATGATGCTTCGGGCAAGCTCGTCCGCACCCTCGTCGACAATAATCAGAATCCCGGCTCGCACAACGTGAACGTCAATACGTCGGGACTGTTGAGCGGCGTGTATTTCTACACACTGAGCAGCGGCTCACAGAGTGTGACGCGAAAGCTCGTCGTCCTCTGATCCGACAGAATTTGTGATCTGAAAAACGCCCCGATCCGGGGCGTTTTTTTTGTAACCTTTCGGACGTTTCATCTGTCATTCCCCCGTACGCGACAGAAACGGCAGCAAGAATTTCATGTTCGTTTAAACCGCATCTCGAACCCTGTGTCTTACTGGCAGACGTCTCCCGGAAGCACAGTTCACAACGCAAGAAAACATCCATCCATAGGTGAAGCCATGAAACATATACTTCTTTCCGGCCTCCTCATCGCAACCTTCGTGTTTACCGCCTGCGAATCGCAGGACAGCGTAAACGACCCGGTGAGCTCCGGAACCGACAACTCCGTCCTTCTGAAGGCAATCAACGATTTCGACCTGTCCACTGATCAGATCGCAGTGATCGATGAGATGTACTGGCTGGACGAGGATCTCTCGAGCCTCCTCGATCCCATGCAGCTCAATTCACTCAATACGATCATGGATAATCTGTCTCCCAATGCAGCCACCGCCGGCGATCCGCGCGGACGTGGTTTTGACATGGGCGGACTGATGTACCTGCGCCTCATCCTCAAGGCGAATCCCGAGATGACCGATGCAGAGAAGGAAATCCTGATCAATTTGATCAAGACATCGCATGAAAACCGCCTTGCGCTGATCGAGCAGTACAAGGACGATCCGGAAACGCTGCGTGAAATGCTCAAGGCCGAGCATGAAGCCCTTCTTCTGGCACTCAAGGGTGCATTGACGCCTGAGCAGCTGCAGAACCTCGAGGACCTGATCGCGGAGATCGAGGCGAAGCGCGAAGAGCGCCGCCAGAAATGGACCGAAATGCGCATTGAATTCACCATCAACATGTGGACGCGCATTCTCGGACTCGATGAAACACAGGCCGAAGCCCTCCGTCAGCTCCTGATCGCACACTATGCGGCCGTCAAGGCAGCGATCGAAGAGAACGAAGGCGACCGTGAAGCACTGAAACTTGCTCTTGAGCAACTGCGTCAGCAGTTGGACGAGGACATCCAACTCGTGCTCACCGATGAGCAGAAAGAGCTCTGGGAAAAGATGAAAACCGCAAAACGAGAATGGCGTCGTGGGGGTCATGGTGGGGGCGGTATCGGTACACGCCGCTGATACCACACATATACTGCATCAGCACAAAGTCCGCCTATATGGCGGACTTTGTGTATATATACGGGCTGA
>PKTF01000015.1 GCA_002869275.1 Ignavibacteria bacterium
GAGCATCACTATGATGCTGCTCAAGTAAGTCCTACCATGGTATTAACTGCAGCAGGCACCCGTAATGGGTGCCTGCTGCAATAAGGGAACGACCGTCCAGTTCTCCTCTTTGTCTCCACCCGAAATTCCCGTATTTTACCTTGATTCGTCTGATCCGATTGAACCTAGCTCAGGCGAATTAGTCAAGCACGCTAGACTAGAAATCTAGCACGTTTGAGGCGGTGACTCGCATCTGGTTTTAGTCAAGTCTGGACGGTGATCGCCCTCAGGATTGCAGTCGATATTCTCTCCGGAGTATCACTGTAACTGACAGCCATGAAGCGAGTTACCTGCATCTGCGAATGTGGCGAAATTGGCATACGCGCTAGACTTAGGATCTAGTGGGCTTAGTCCCGTGGGGGTTCGAGTCCCCCCATTCGCACCACGAACATAGTAATCGTCATCCCAAGGAGCAGATTTGGAAGTCCTCATCAATTCGAAAAACGATGTTTCCCATGAAATGGAAATCATCGTCCCGTACAGCGAACTGCAGCCGCATTTCGACAAAGCCTATCGCGAAGAAGCAAAGAATATCGTCATCCCCGGGTTCCGCCGGGGACGCGTGCCTCTGCAGATTATCAAGAAACGCTTCGGCGACGCCATTGAATACCAGGTGATTGAAAAAGTCTCTAATGACTTTTTCCGTGAAGCCATCGAGGAACGTGACCTCAAACCGGTCGGTCAGCCTGTGCTGCAGGATATGGACTACAAGCCGGGCGAACAGCTCACCGTCAAGGTTGCCTACGACACGGAACCTGAAGTCGTGGCGAAGGACTATAAGGGACTGCAGCTCGAGCGCCTCACGCATGAAATCACCGACTCGGAAGTCGACGACGAAATGGAAGGGATCCTCAAGTCGCGCCGTACGCTCGAGTCCGTCGAAAAAGCCGACGATGAAAACCACCTCGTCACCATCGATATCCAGATGCTCGAAGACGACGGCACTCCGAAAGAGGGTCAGCGCAACGAGAATATGAAGGTCGAACTCGAAGATGAGTACATGAGCCGCGATCTGGTGGCCGAACTGCTCAATATGAAATCGGGTGAGGAAAAGGACGTCGAGCTGACGCATCAGCACGGCGACCACGAACATACCGAGAAGGCGCATATCAAGGTCAAGAATATCGAAGCAATCACGCTTCCGGAAATGACTGATGAGTTTGCCGAGGAGTATACGGGCGGACAGGCCAAAACAGTAGCCGAACTGCGCGACATGGTGTGGAAGCGCCTCGAGGAGGTGTGGGAACAGCGCTACAAACAGCAGTTCGAAAATGACCTCGTCGGTGAAATCGTCAAGCGTAATGCCTTCGACGTGCCCGAAAGCCTCGTCAACAGCATCATTGACGACTGGGTGAAGCAGGTCAAGGAACAGCAGCCCGGCAAGGAACTTCCGCCCGATTTCGATATGGAACAGTATCGCCAGGGTCGCCGCCCGGAAGCGGAATACACGGCCAAATGGATGTACCTGCGCGACAGTATTATCGAGCAGGAGGGAATTAAACTGGAAGATTCCGATGTTGAAGAGAAAGCCGAGCGCGACAGTGCGTCAATGGGCATCGACAAGGAACGCATGGTGGAATTCTATAAGAGTTCGCCGCAGTACACGCAGACCATCCTCGTCGAAAAGCTCATTGCCTTCCTCAGCGGGAATGCAGAGATCAAGGACGTCAACGACGACGACATCTCGAAAACCGGACTCGGTCCCCTCGCCGAAGGCGGCGATACCGGTCACGACCACGGTCACGACCATGACCACGACCATGATCACGATCACGATCACGAAGGCGAGGTCGAAGCCGGTGAGTCGGATGACGCGGCAGACAGCGGTGACGACGCTCCGGAATCCACGGAAGATTCAGAGAAATAAAGGGCAGGAAGCATGACAGACAAGATTCACGACATGTCCAGTATGTCGATTCCGCCGTATGACCAGCTCGTGCCCATCGTGGTCGAGCAGACCGGCCGCGGCGAACGCAGCTGGGATATTTTCTCGCGCCTGCTGCGCGAGCGCATTGTTTTTCTCGGCACCGCGATCGATGACCATATCGCCAGCCTCATCGTCGCGCAGCTGCTGTACCTCGAATCGGAAGATCCTGAAAAGGATATCTACCTGTATATCAACAGCCCGGGCGGCTCGGTGTCCGCAGGACTCGCGATCTACGACACGATGCAGTACATCCGCTCCGATGTCTCCACGATCTGTATCGGACTCGCGGCTTCCATGGGCGCCATCCTGCTTGCGGGTGGTGCGGAAAAGAAGCGCATCGCGCTGCCGCATTCCCGCATCATGATCCATCAGCCGATGGGTGGTACGCAGGGACAGTCTTCCGACATCGAAATCTACACGAAGGAAATGATGCGTACGCGCGATCAGCTCTACCAGATCATTTCGCGTCACACCGGCAAACCGGTGGAACAGGTGACGGCAGACTCCGACCGCGACAAGTATATGATGGTCGAGGAAGCGCGTGACTACGGTATCATCGACACAATTCTGACCAGCAAAGAGAAAGCGGCGCAAAGTTGATTCCGCGCGCCTCGAAACGCTGAACTTTGTATATTAGGTGGACGAAATCACGTCCACCTTTTTTATTGCCATGAATACATCACGAGCACTCTTTTTCGCTCTCACCGCGGTCGTTCTTGCAGGCTGCTCCGGCGCACCCAGCGAGAGCATTCGTACCTACCCGGTGCAGATCACCAACATCGGTGCGGCCGTCAATTCGGACGAAGACGAATTCGCACCCAGTATCACTGCCAACGGACTCCGCATGGTGTACACGCGCGGACACGATGGTGAACCTTTCGAACGCGATTTTTGGGAAAGCTATCTCGAAGGAGATTTCTGGCGCCGTCCCAACGAAGTCATGGGCGCGATCAATACGCCGATGAATGAAGGGTCGCCGAGCGTTTCGGCAGATGGACAGTCGCTGTTTTTCGCTGCCGCGGACAGGGAAGATAATCGAGGTAAATCCGATCTGTACATGGCCGTGTTGCAGGGGAAAGAATGGGGCCCTGGCAAGAACCTCGGCTTCCCTGTGAATACGTATGACTGGGATTCGCATCCGTCGATCAGCCCCGACGGCAACACGCTGTACTTCGTTTCCGATCGTGACGGCGGACAGGGCGGGCTCGATATCTGGCAGACGACACGGGCCAGCGATGGAACGTGGATGACTCCACTAAATCTCGGTCCGACGGTAAATACCGACGATGACGAAGTGTCACCCTATATCGCATCGGACGGACAGACGCTGTACTTCGCGTCCGACGGTCATTTTGGCCTGGGCGGTACAGACATGTTCGTGACCCGCCTGATGGGTGACGGATGGTCGAAGCCCGTGAACCTGGGCCGTCCGCTGAACTCGGAACGCAACGACGAGTTTTTCACTCTCGCCGCCGAAGGCAACACGGTGTATTTTTCCTCCCGTCGCGACGAGGGATTCGGCGGTTATGATCTCTATCGCGCCGCACCAAATCCTTTCCCGCCGGGCGCTGTGATCGTGCTTTCAGGTACGGTGCGCGAGCGCCGCACGATGGAGCCGCTGTCGGCCACCCTTACCGTGCGCGACGCCAATACCGGAGAAAAACTCAGCCGCCACGACAGCAATGCTTATTCGGGTGAATATGTCATCGTGCTGCCCGCTGGAGCGGTGTACGACGTCACGGCGTCCTCGGGTGATTTCGATCCGGTTTCCGAACGATTCGACCTGCTCAGCGCCAGTGTCTATGACGAACTGTATCATGATTTTCTGCTGGGCGCTCCGCCCGTGTCGGGCCCGCTCGAAGCGAGTATACGCACCGATGTGCTGGACTTCTCGCTGCTGCGCAGTACCTCGCAGAGCAGCGGACTGACCATCGAGGAAATCGTCACTCGCGAAACTGTCCCCCTGCTGAACTATGTCTTTTTCGAGGAGGGCAGTGACGCTCTCCCTTCGCGGTATGAGAAGTTGTCTCCCTCCGAGGCGGCCGCATTCACGATGGCCGCCCTGCCGGATGGAACGCTCGAGCGCTACTACCATATTTTGAATATCATCGCTGCGCGCATGAAGCAGCGTCCGGGATCGACGATTACGCTTACGGGCTGTACGGACGGGCGCGAAACGCGAGCTGTGGCGGGACTCCGTGCCAATACCGTCGCCATGTATCTGCGTGACGCGTGGGGACTTGATGCTTCCCGCGTAGCCGTGGATGCGCGGCAGCTGCCGGGTTCGCCGTCGAGCACACGCTCTGATGAGGGCCGTGCGGAAAATCGCCGCGTGGAGATCACCTCGACAGACGCAGAGCTTCTTGCTCCGATCGAGAACTCGGAAGTGCAGCGCCTGCTCAAACCCGACGCCGTGCATTTCTATCCCTCCATCACGGCTGAGGGCGGACTCGCACGCTGGAAATTCGAAGTACGCGACGGA